>NZ_JAGPYR010000009.1:0-187669 GCF_020312125.1 Pseudomonas sp. P135 | reverse complement strand
AAACGGCTTGAGCCCCGTAAAATACAGGGCTCAGGCGGCGAGCTAAAACTGTCCAACTTTCGGGGGGCAGTCCACAGCGTGGGAATGCAGGTCTCGACGCTCTGCGTCGCAAAGAGGACGCGGAGCGTCCGGAACGGCATGACGACGCGGAGCGTCGCACGATAATCGGATTGTCCGTGCAGACCGTCAATCAGGCCGTCTGCGCTTCCATTTTCTGGCGCAGGCTCAGGGGGCGCATGTCGGTCCAGACTTCTTCGATGTAGGCCAGGCATTCTTTCTTGAAGCCGCTCTTGCCCACGGTGCGCCAGCCATTGGGGATCGCCTTGTAGTCGGGCCAGATGGAATACTGTTCTTCGTGGTTGACTACAACTTGAAAGACGATGTCTTCCCGATCGAATACTGAAGTCATTGCTACTCTCCATGTGTGTTCAGGGCTGCCGCGCCAATTCATGGCAGCTATAGGGATTGAACGTATCACTACGTCGAAAAATTAAACCTGGGCGACAGCGGCGTTCAGCGCACGGCCGAAGATCTCTGCCACTTCGTCGATCTGCTCGGCGGTGATGATCAGCGGTGGCAGAAAACGTACCACGCTGGCATGTCGACCGCCCAGTTCCAGAATCAGCCCGCGCTTGAGGCATTCACGCTGGATCAGCGGCGCCAAGCGCGAAAATAGCGGCGGATGACCCTGTGCATCGCGCGCACCGGACGGGTCGACCAGCTCGACACCGAGCATCAGCCCGCGCCCGCGAATATCGCCCAACTGCGGGAAGTCACGTTGCAAGGCACGCAAATGCCCGGACAGACGCGCGCCCATGGCTGTCGCGTGTTCGCAAATAGAGTGTTCCTGAAGATAGCGCATTACGGCAGAACCGGTAGCCATGGCCATCTGATTGCCGCGAAACGTCCCGGCGTGTGCGCCCGGCAGCCAGGTGTCCAGCCAGGAACGATAGACCACCACCGCCAGTGGCAAGCTGCCGCCAATGGCTTTGGACATGACCACCACGTCCGGGATGATCCCGGCATGTTCGAAGGCAAACATCTTGCCGGTGCGTGCGAAACCGCTCTGGATTTCATCGACGATCAGCGCCACGCCGGCCTTTTCGGTGATGCGTCGCACGCCGCGCAGCCAGTCCAGATCAGCGGGGATCACTCCACCCTCGCCCTGCACCACTTCAAGAATGACCGCTGCGGGCAATTGCACGCCGGCTTCCGGGTCATTGAGCAGGTTTTCCAGATAATGCAGGTTGGCGCGCACGCCCTGTTCGCCGCCAAGCCCGAACGGGCAGCGGTAATCATAGGGGTACGGCAGAAACTGCACGCCGGTGCCGAGCAAGGCACCCAGCGGCTTTTTCGGCCCCAGGCTGCCCATCAGGCTCAATGCGCCCTGGCTCATGCCGTGATAACCGCCCTGAAATGACAAGACCGTGCTGCGCCCGGTAGCGGTGCGTACCAGCTTCAACGCGGCTTCCACTGCATCGGTGCCGGTCGGGCCGCAAAACTGAATCTTCGCGTCATCGGCCAGCGCTGGCGGCAACAGGCCGAACAGGTCCTGAACGAACTGGTCCTTGACCGGCGTGGTGAGGTCCAGCGTATGCAGCGGCAACTCGTCGGCGATCACTTGATGGATCGCTTCGATAATCACCGCATGGTTATGCCCCAACGCCAGGGTGCCCGCGCCTGCCAGGCAATCGATGAAGCGCCGCCCTTCGACGTCCTCGACGTGAATACCCTTGGCGCGTTTGAGCGCCAGCGGTATGCGCCGCGGGTAGCTGCGTGCGTTGGACTCCTGGCGACTCTGTCGGGCCAGCAGTGGCGATTCGTCGAACTGGTAGAGCGTCTCAGCCGCAGCCGGGGCAACCCGTGTCGGCTGATCATCGATAAACCTGGTAGCGACTGACATCTGTGCAACCCTCAATACGCGGCTTGAATGACCTGAAGCATGGGCGTTGGCGCATGCCGCTTCAGGTGTGTGTTCGTTCCTTGGAAAACGCGCCAGCGAGCTGCGGATTTACACTCAGTAACGAGTTTTTTATCCGCAGCCCCGGCGTCCCGACGAGAGGCTGATCAGAGCCCTTCCAGCTCCGCCATCAAGTCCGCCAGACGATCGAATTTCTGCTCGTCGACCTGTGCTCCAGCAAGGCTTTCCAGGTGCTGCGCCAACGCCTGAACGGTGTTGAACTCGAACATTGCCCGCAACGGCACGTTACGTTGCAAGCGCTTCTGCGCACGGGTCACCACTTGGGTCGCGAGCAGCGAGTGCCCGCCCAGCTCGAAGAAGTTGTCGGTAATGCCCACGCGCTCGACCTTGAGCACATCGGCCCAGATCGTCGCCAGCTGCTGCTCCATTTCCGTCTGTGGTGCCTGATAATCCTGCTGCACCAGGCTGACGTCCGGCGCCGGCAGGGCCTTGCGGTGCAGCTTGCCGTTCGGGGTCAGCGGCATGGCTTCCAGCAGCACCAGATGCGTCGGCACCATGTAGTCCGGCAGGCTGGCCTTGAGGTGGTTTCTCACCTCGTCACGCAAGGCCTCGTGATCCTGCGTCGTGGAGCGCGGCACCAGGTAGGCCGCCAGCACCTTGCCCAATGGGCCAGCGACGTCCAGCACTACCGACTCGCGGATGGCCGGATGCTCCAGCAGACGGGTTTCGATTTCGCCCAGCTCGATGCGATAGCCACGAATCTTTACCTGATGATCGACCCGGCCGACGTACTCCAGCACGCCGTCCTTGCGCCGCCGCGCCAGGTCACCGGTGCGGTACAGACGCTCGCCCGGCGCACCGAACGGATGCGGCACGAACACCGGCACGGTGCGCCGCGGATCAGCGACATAACCGCGACCGACGCCGGCCCCTGCCACGCACAGCTCACCGACGGCACCCAGCGGCACGAGGTCCAGCGCATCGTCGAGCAGGTACAGGCGATTGTTGTCGGTCGGCGATCCGATCGGCAGATAAGCGCTGCGAGTGGACTGCGCATCGACCCGGAAAAACGCCACATCGTCGGAGCACTCGGCCGGACCATAGGCATTCACCAGGCCGATCTGCGGGTAACGTTGCAGCCACTGGCTGGCCAGTTCCGGCGGCATGGCTTCACCGGTCGGCAGCATCCAGCGCAGGCTGTCGAGCGCTGCCTGCGGTTCGGCGAGCAGGCCGGTGATCAGCGACGGCACGCTTTCCAGCACGCTGATGCGCTGCGCCTGAACATGCGCCAACAGCGCCTGCGGATCACGGGCGATGTCGTTCGGCACGATATCCACCCGAGCGCCAAACAGCGGCGCGGCAAGGAACTGCCAGACCGAAATGTCGAAACTCTGCGAGGCGGTCTGGGCGATCACATCGCGGTCGCTCAGGCTCAGGTAAGGCACTTTGCTCAACTGGTTATTGAGCATGCCGCGCTGCTCGACCATCACACCCTTCGGCAGCCCGGTGGAGCCTGAGGTGAAGATCACATAAGCGAGGTTGTCCGGCGCGCTGTAGCGACCAGGGTTGTGCTGCGCGGAATCGCTCTGCTGCACGTTTTCCCAGACCCGCAACTGCGGTCGACTCGCTTCGGGCAGCGCATCAAGCAGCGCCCTGCCCTGTTCCAGACACTCAGCGCTGCACACCAGCAGCGGCGTGGCGCTCTGGCCGATGATGCCGCTCAGGCGGGAGTTCGGCAGCGCCGGGTCCAGCGGCAGGTAGCCGGCACCGGCCTTGAAGCTGCCGATGATCATGCCCGGCAGTTCAACGCCACGCTCGGCGAGCACGGCAACCGGCTGATCGAAACCGACACCGGCCTCGATCAGGGCATGGCCCAGACGGTTGCTGGCGATATTCAGCGCGGCATAGCTGAGCTGACGATCCAGGCAACTGACCGCAATACGCTCCGGATGCGCCGCGACCTGCGCTTCAAACAGTTCTACATAGCTTTTATCCAGCGGGTAAGCATGGTCGCTCTGATTGCAGCCGTCGATCAGGAAAGCCCGCTCCTGCTCACTGACCAGCGCCAGCTCGGCCATGTCGCCATGAAAGCCTTCGACCAGCGCCAGCAGCAGGCGCTTGAACTCACCGAGCATGCCCTGCACGGTGGATTCGTCGAAATAGCGCTGATCGTAGGACAGGTGCAGGCCCAGGTCGTCGCCCGGATAGCAGACTGCAGTCAGCGGGTAGTTGGTGTGGGTGCGACCGGAATCCGAGGTGGCATTGAGGCTTTGCGCACGGTCCAGCACAGAGACCTCGACCGGCGCGTTCTCGAACACGAACAGGCTGTCGAACAGTGGCTGACCCTTGGGCAGCTCGCTGTTTTCCTGAATGGTCACCAGCGGCAGGTATTCGTACTCGCGCAGTTGCATGTTGCTGTCCAGCAACTGGCCGAGCCATTGGCGAACGCTGCAACGCTGATCGTCGGCCGGCATGCCGACACGCAGGGCGATGGTGTTGATGAACAAGCCGACCGTGCGCTGCATCTGCGGCAGTTCCACCGGCCGCCCGGCCACGGTAACGCCGAACACCACGTCGCGATCACCGCTCATGCGCCGCAGGGTCAGCGCCCAGGCCGCCTGGGCGAAGGTGTTGACGGTCAGTTGATGCTGCTGCGCCAGTTCGCGCAAGTGTGCGCCGTCGCGTTCATCGAGACGGGTGTAGCAGTCGCCCACCACCATGCCACCGCTGTCGCCCGCATGTTCACGCAGGAACGGCCGGTCGCTGGGGATCGGCGTGGGCCGCTCAAAGCCGCGCAGGTTATCTCGCCACCAGTCACGTGCCTGCGTCAGACCACGGCGTTGCAACCAGCCGATGTAGTCGCGATAGCGCGGTGCGGGGGCCAGTTGCGCATCGCGGCCTTCGCCCAGCGCGGTGTAAATGTCGAAGAAGTCGTTCATCAGCAGCGAGCGGCACCAGGCATCGATCAGGATGTGGTGGTTGCTCATCATGAACCAGTAGCGCGCCTCGTCGACGCGGATCAGGCGCAGGTGGAACGGCGGTTGATCGAGCAGCGCGAAACCGGCCTCGCGCTCGGACTTGAGCAGGGCCTGCAAGTGCGGCTCCTGCTGCTCCGCCGGCACGTCACGCCAGTCCAGATAATCAATCGGCGTGCTGCCCGGTTTATGAATGACCTGCAGCATGGTCTCGCCGATGTTCCAGCAGAACGAGGCACGCAGCGCTTCGTGACGGGCGATCACCGCTTGCCAGGCCTGGGCGAAACGCTGCGGGTCCAGCGCGCTGTCGATGCGGTAGCGGTCCTGCATGTAATACAGCCCGGTGCCCGGCTCCAGCAGGGTGTGCAGCAGCATGCCCTCCTGCATCGGGGTCAGTGGGTAGACGTCTTCGATCTGGCTTGGCGGAACCGGCAGCGCGTCGAGCTGCGCCTGATCCAGGGCAGCCAGCGGGAAGTCCGACGGCGTCAGGCCGCCGCTGCCATCGGCCAGGCAATGGGCAATCAGCGCCTGCAACTGACTCAGGTAATCCTGCGCCAGCGCTTCGATGGCAGCGGGTTCGTAGCGCTCGGCACTGAAGGTCCAGCGCAGCAACAACTCGCCGCCATACACCTGACTGTCGATGCTCAGTTCGTTGGGCAGCGGCGCCTGCGGATCGTGAGCCACACCTGTCGACTCTTGCAGCGGACGGAACAGCGCATCGTCAGCGAAGCTCTGATCGAACTGGCCAAGGTAGTTGAAGGTGATCGGCGCCACCGGCAGTGCCTGCATGGCGGCCTGGCTGGCGCTATCGGCCAGGTAACGCAGCACGCCATAGCCCAGCCCCTTGTGCGGCACCTGCCGCAGTTGCTCCTTGATCGCCTTGATCGAGTCGCCCGGTGCCGAATCGGCAGCCGGCGCTGGCGTCAGTCGCAGCGGATAGGCGCTGGTGAACCAGCCCACCGTGCGGGTCAGGTCGATGTCGTCGAACAGATTTTCACGGCCGTGACCTTCAAGCTGAATCAGTGTCGACGGCTGCCCGCTCCAACGGCAGACCACCTGGGCCAGCGCGGTCAGCATCAGGTCGTTGACCTGGGTTCGGTAGGCACTCGGCGCCTGTTGCAGCAATTGCCGGGTACGTTCGGCATCGAGGCGCACGCTGACCGTCTGCGCATGACGATTCTGCCGACCACCCTGCGGGTTATGGCACGGCAGACTCGTCGCAGAACCGCCCAACTGGCGCTGCCACACATGCAGTTCTTCACGTAACGACTCATTGCCGGCGTAGGCCTGCAGACGCGCGGCCCAGTCGCGGAAAGCGCTGGTCTTCGCCGCAAAGCGCACCGGCGTCGCGTCGCGCAGTTGACGATAAGCGTTTTGCAGATCGTCGAGCAGCACACGCCACGACACGCCGTCGACCACCAGGTGATGAATGACCATCAGCAACCGTTGCTGGCCCTGCGGACCGTCGACCAGCAAGGCGCGCAGCAGCGGACCGTTGTGCAGGTCGAGGCTGCGCTGGGTGTCGGCGTACAGGGCTGCGCATTCAGCCATGTCGCTGACCTGCGCCTGAATCAACAGGGTGTCGGCTGTCACTGCGCGGTGTTCTGCCTGCCACGTACCCTCATGCTCGGTGAAACTCAGGCGCAGCGCGTCGTGTTGTTCGAGTAGCGCACGCAACGCCTGCGCCAGCAGATTCGGGTCCAGCGCGCTGAGCGGCTCCAGCAGCAACGACTGATTCCAGTGCTGACGCTCGGGGATCGGCGTGTCGAAAAACCAGTGCTGAATCGGCGTCAAACCAGAATTACCGTCGAGCAGCCCCTGCTCGGCCTGAATCAGCTCGCGGGTGGTCGCCACGGCGGCCAGGGTCTGCACGGTCTGGTGCTGGAACAAATCACGCGGGCTGAAATGTATACCTAGCTGACGCGCCCGGCTGACCACCTGAATCGACAGGATCGAGTCGCCGCCCAGTTCGAAGAAATTATCGTTGAGGCCGACTTTTTCCACGTTCAGCACCGCACACCAGATTGCCGCCAGCTGCTGCTCCAGCTCACTGGCGGGCGCTACGTAGTGTTGACGATTGAGTTCCGGGTCCGGTGCAGGCAAGGCACGGCGGTCGAGTTTGCCGTTGGCGGTCAGCGGCATGCTGTCGAGCAGGATCAGGTGGGTCGGCACCATGTAGTCCGGCAGTTGCGCCTTGAGGTGCGACTTGAGCGATTCACGCCATTGCGCCTGCTGCTCGTCGCCCTGCCCGGCTACATCGCTGACCAGATAGCCCGCCAGTTGCTTGCCTGATGGCGTGTCCAGCGCCAGCACGATGGCTTCGCGAACGGCTGCGTGCTCCAGCAAGCGGGTTTCGATTTCACCCAGTTCGATGCGGAAGCCGCGAATCTTCACCTGATGGTCGATACGCCCCAGGTATTCCACCAAGCCGTCGGCGCGCTGGCGCACCAGATCGCCGGTGCGGTACAGACGCCCGCCATTGCTGGCAAATGGATCGGCCACGAAGCGTTCGGCAGTCATGCCGGGGCGCTGGTGATAGCCCTGCGCCAGGCCCGCTCCGCCAATGTACAGCTCGCCGCTCGCGCCTTGGGGTACCAGCGCAAGATCGGCGTCGAGAATGTACGCCACCCGTGCGCCGACCACGCGCCCGATCGGCACGCTGGCTTCGCCCTCCTCCAATTGTTGCGGGGCCAGGCTGGCCAGCGGCATGACCACAGTTTCGGTCGGGCCATAGGCATTGAATAATAGCTCGGGCTGGAACACCGCACGGATGCGTTGCAGGTGTTCGCCGGTCAGCGCTTCGCCGCCGGTGATGCACATGCGCACCGGCAGGGTCTGGCCCTGGGTCGCCAGCCACTGCGCCAACTGGCTGCCGTAGCTGGGCGTGAAACCGAGAATATTGACCTGCTGCTGGCGAATCAGCGTGCAGATTTCTTCGGCGTCCCACTGCCCCTGAGCACGCAGCACCACACGGGCGCCGCTGAGCAAGGGCACCAGCAGGCGCTCGGTGGCGGCATCGAAATTGATCGAATAGAAATGCAGCTCGCAATCGTCAGGGCGCATGTCGAAGCGCCGGATCACCGCCTGGCAATGCATGGCGATTTCACCATGGGACACCACCACGCCCTTGGGTTTGCCGGTCGAACCGGAGGTGTAGATCAGGTACGCCTGATGCTGCGGCAGGCTGATGAACGGCAGCTCATCGGACGAGAAAGACGCCAGCGACGGCTGATCGTCTTCCAGGCACCAACGGGCAACACCGGCAGGCAACTCGCCCAGTGCGGCAAACAGCGCACGGTCGCTCAACAGCAGGCCAACGCCGCTGTCTTCGATCATGTAGTGCAGGCGTTCCAGCGGGTATTCCGGGTCCAGTGGCACGTACGCACCACCGGCCTTGAGGATCGCCAGCAGGCCGACGACCATGTCCAGCGAACGCGGCAGCGCCAGACCGACGCGAACCTGCGGGCCGACGCCACGCTCGCGGAGCATCCAGGCCAGTTGGTTGGCCTTGGCGTCCAGCTCGGCATAGCTGAGGGTTTGCCCGGCGAACGTCAGCGCCGGCGCGTCTGCACGCCGGTGTGCCTGTTCGGCGAACAGGCTGTGAATGCATTGGTCGAGCCGTTGCTCACCCGCTTCGACGCCGAGGCTGTCGAGCAGTTGCTGGCGCTCTGTCTCCTGCAACAGCGGCAATTCACTCAGGCGTTGTTGTGGATCAGCAAGCAGCGCCTGCAGCAGGTTCAGCCAGTGCTCGGCCATCTGCGCGATGCGCGGTTCGTCGAACAGATCGGTGCTGTAGGTCAGGCAGCAACCCAGACGGTGATCCAGCTCGGTGACCTCCAGATTGAGGTCGAACTTGGTGGCTCGCGCATCGTTGACCAGGTACTCGACGGTCATGCCCGCCAGTTCGCGACTTTGCTGGAATTCCCAGCGCTGCACGTTGCACATCACCTGGAACAACGGGTTGTAGGCTGCGCTGCGTGGCGGTTGCAGGGCTTCGACCAGATGATCGAACGGCAGGTCCTGATGCGACTGGCCTTCGATCACCGTGTGGCGAACCTGTTCGAACAGTTGGGCGACACTCATCTGCCCATCAAGCTGCACGCGCAGCACCTGGGTATTGAGGAACGCGCCGATCAGCCCTTCGCTTTCCGGACGAATGCGGTTGGCCACCGGTGCGCCAATGCGCAGGTCGTTCTGGCCACTGTAGCGGTAGAGCAATACCGCCAGGGTGGCGGTCATGGTCATGAACAGGGTCAGGCCGTTGCGGGCATTGAATGCACGAACTTTCGCGGCCAGGTCGGCGTTCAGGTCGAAGCGATACAGTTCGCCCTGATGGCTTTGCACCGGCGGACGCGGCCGGTCCGCAGGCAGCTCCAGCAATGGGTGCTCGTTACCCAACTGCGCGGTCCAGTAATCGAGCTGGCGCTGGCGTTCGCCGGCTTCCATCCACTGCCGCTGCCAGACGCTGTAATCCAGGTAGTGCACCGCCAGTGGTTCCAGCGGCGAAGGTCGTCCCTCGAGGAAGGCTTCGTAAAGCTGCCCCAGTTCGCGGGCGAAAATGTCCATCGCCCAGCCTTCGGTGACGATGTGGTGCAGGGTCAGGACGAAGTAATGCTCAAGGTCGCTCGCCTTGGCCAGACACGCGCGCAACAATGGTCCGGTTTCCAGATCGAAAGGCTGGTGCGCCTCACTGTCGGCCAGTGCCTGAATGCGCTGCTGACGAAGCTCGGCGGGCAATGCCGAGTAGTCCTGCCATTGCACGCGCAGGGCGGACTGCTCGCTGACCTGCTGACACGCAACACCGTTGACGCTCGGGAACGTGGTGCGCAGGGTTTCGTGGCGCAGGATCAAGGCTTGCAGCGCTGCCTCGAAGCACTCGATGTTCAGCACGCCTTTCAAGCGCGCCATGCCGCCGACGTTGTAGGCAGGGCTGTCCGGTTCCATCTGCCAGAGGAACCACATGCGCTGCTGGGAATAGGACAACGGCACCGGCTGGCTGCGGTCGACACGGGCAATCGGTTGCAGGCTGCTGCGTGCGCCGGACTGCTGAATGGCCTCAACCTGTTCGGCAAACGCGCCCAGCTCGCTGGCTTCGAACAGCGCCCGCAACGGCAAATCGATGTCGCAGGCCTGGCGCACGCGGGAAATGATCTGCGTGGCCAGCAACGAGTGCCCGCCCAGTTCGAAGAAATCATCGCGCAAGCCGACACGCGGCACACCCAGCACCTGTCGCCAGACAGCGGCGATCTGTTTTTGCAGGTCGGTCTGCGGCTCGACGTGCTCGCGGGTCTGCCATTGCGGCTCGGGCAAGGCGCGACGATCCAGCTTGCCGCTCGGGCTCAGGGGCATGCTGTCGAGGCGCACCAGCTGCGCCGGGACCATATAATCCGGCAGCTCAAGAGCCAGCGCCGACTTGATCCGCTCAGCCTCGACGTTCTGCCCTGCTTCGGCGGTGTAGTAACCGATCAGTTGCGGCCCGGCAACGGTTTCGCGCAGCAGCACGGCTGCCTGGCCTACGCCTGGCTGGGCCAGCAGGCGCGCCTCGATCTCTTGTGGTTCGACGCGGAAACCGCGCAGTTTGACCTGCTTATCCAGACGACCGAGGTATTCCAGCGCGCCATCGGCGGCCCAGCGCACCAGGTCACCGGTGCGATACAGGCGCTCACCCGCTTGCCCCAGCGGATCGGCGACAAAGCGCTCGGCAGTCAACCCGGGACGCCGCAGATAGCCACGCGCCAGACCAGTGCCGCCGATGCACAGCTCCCCGGCCACCCCGCGTGGCAGCGGATTCAGTTCGCTGTCCAGCACCCGACACAGCACGTTGCCCAGCGGGCGGCCGATCGGCGAGCGCAGGCCGTCGCTGATCCGGCACTGCCAGTGGGTGACGTTGATCGCGGTTTCAGTCGGGCCATAGCGGTTGTGCAGTTGTACGCCGGGCAGTTGCTCGAGCACCCGGTTGCGCAGCTCGCCGGGCAATGCTTCGCCGCCAGAGAACAGGCGACGCAGGCTGTTGCACTGCTGCGCCAGGGGCTCATCGATGAACAGTTGCAGCAGCGGCGGCACGAAGTGCAGCGTGGTGACCGAATACGTATTGATCAACTGCGCGATGCGCTGCGGGTCGCGGTGTTCACCAGGGCCTGCCAGCAGCAGGCGGCAGCCAGTGATCAGTGGCCAGAAACACTCCCACACCGAGACGTCGAAGCTGATCGGAGCCTTCTGCATCAGCACGTCGCTTTCATCCAGTGCGTAGGTGTCCTGCATCCATTGCAGGCGCTCGGCCAGGGCCGCATGGGTGTTGCCGACGCCTTTGGGCTGACCGGTCGAGCCGGAGGTGTAAATCACGTACGCCAGGTTGTCGCCGTGCAGGTTCAGGCGCGGCGCACTGACCGGCCAGTTGTCCAGGTGCAGGGTGTCCATGGCGACCGTGCACACGCCTTCGGCGCTCGGCAGGTCGCCCAGCAGATGGCTCTGGGTCAACAGCAGTTCGACCCCGCTGTCCTGCAGCATGTAGGCGAGTCGATCCATCGGATAGTCCGGGTCCAGCGGTACATAAGCACCGCCCGCCTTGAGGATCGCCAGCAGCCCGATCAACAGCTGCGGCGAACGTTCGGCGGCGATCGCCACTTTGATGTCCGGACCAACGCCCTTGTCGCGCAGGTAATGCGCCAGGCGGTTGGCCTGCGTGTGCAGGCTGGCGAAGTCGAGGCTGCCGCCCTCCCACACCAGCGCGATACGTTCCGGGGTCTGCCGCGCCTGGCGGCCCAGCCGTTCAGGCAACCACAACGAGGCCGGCGTGCAAGACGCGGCGCTCCATTGCGCCTGCTGCTCCTGCTCCTCGGCGCTGAGCAGTTGCACGTCACCCAGCGCGAGCTGTGCCTGCTGGCTGACCTGCGTCAGCAGGCGTACATAGTGCTGAGCCATGGCCACGATGGTGTCGTGCTCGAACAGCTCGTCAGCGTAATCGAAGGACAGCGTCAGGCGCCCATTGCGGTCCTCCTCGCTGTGCAGTTGCAGATCGAACTTGGCCTCGCGGCTGTGCCACGGCAGTTCTTCGGCCAGCAGCCCCGGCAGACGACGCAGCGCGCCGAGGTCGCGTTGCTGGTGGTTGAACATGACCTGGAACAGACCGTGCTCGCGCGCCTGCGGAAACGCTTCGACCAGTTGCTCGAACGGCACGTCCTGATGGGCCTGGGCTTCAAGCGCCGTCTGCCGGGTCTGGGCCAGCAGCGTCGAGAATGGCAGACGCGGGTCCAACTGCGCGCGCAGCACCAGCGTATTGATGAAGAAGCCGATCAGGCCCTGGGTTTCATGGCGTGGCCGATTGGCGCCGGGCACACCGACGCGAATGTCGGCTTGCCCGCTGTAACGATGCAACAGAGTCTGGAACCCCGCCAGCAAGAACATGAACGACGTCGATTGCCAGGCTTGCGCGGTGTTGCGTACGGCGGCGCTCAGTTCTGCGCTCAGGCGCAGGCTGTAGCGCGAGGCACTGTGCTGCTGGCGGGCCGAACGCGGATGGTCGGTGTTCAGCGTCAGGACCGGCTGCTCGCCACCCAGTTGCTGCTGCCAGTAAGTCAACTGACGCTCGGCCTCGCCGTTCGCCAGCCATTCACGCTGCCATTGGCCGTAATCGGCGTAACGCAGCGGCAACGGTGCCAGTTCCAGAGTCTGGCCCTGAACAACCGAGGCATAGAGGCGCGAGAACTCGTCGATCAGCACATTCAGCGACCAGCCATCGGCAATGATGTGGTGCAGCGTGACCAGCAGTTGATGCTCTTCTTCGTCCAGTCGCAGCAGGGTCACGCGCAGCAACGGGCCGTGTTGCAGATCGAACGGCAGGCGCGCCTGCTGTTCGCGAATCGCCACGGCACGTGCCTGACGCTCGGCGCCGGGCAGGTCGCTGATATCAAGGGTATCGAGGTGGAATTCACTCGGCGCATCGATACGTTGCAAGGCCACGCCGTCCTGCTCGTAGAAGCGCGTGCGCAACGATTCATGGCGCTCGATCAGGCGCTGGAAGCTGGAGCGCAACGCAGTGCTGTCCAGTTCGCCACGCAGGTGGAGCCCGCCGGGAACGTTGTAGGCGCTGCTATGCGGGTCGAGCTGCCAGAGGAACCACAGGCGGTTCTGGGCCATGGACTGTGGCAGATGCTCGTTGCCGGGCAGTCGGGCGATGGCGCTCTGCGTCTGGCTGTCGCCTTGCGATGCGGCGGTCTGCAGCGTTTCGACCTGTGCCGCAAAGGCTGCCAGTGTTGGCGCTTCGAAGAGCAGTCGCAGGTTCAGGTCGATCCCCAGCGTTTCGCGCAGGCGGGCCACGACCTGGGTCGCGATGATCGAGTTACCGCCCAGCAGGAAGAAATGGTCGTCGGCACTGACCTGTTCACATTGCAACTGCTCGCACCAGACCGTGGCAATCTGCGTTTGCAGGTCAGAGCCGCTGCCTGGGGTATGGGCTGAAAGAGTGGTATCGCTCGCGGGAAACACCGCGTAACTGTCCAGGCTGCCGTCGGCCAGACGCGTGCGACAGGCCGAGCGCTGCAATTTGCCACTGGAGGTCTTGGGCAACGCGCCGGGATTGAGCAGCACCACGACACTCGGCGCTTCCTGAAAAGCCTCAGCCACGGTCTGCCGGATGATTTTAATCAACGCTTCGGGCGTGAGGATTTTCTGCACGCTGCGACTGATTTCAGCAGCGATGCCGATGCCTTCGCTACCGTCCTGAGTGACGGCAAACGCCGCCACCCGGCCTTTGCGCACGACATCCACTTCACTCTCGATGAGCTTTTCGATGTCCTGCGGATACAGGTTGTGGCCACGGACAATCAGCATGTCCTTCAAGCGGCCGGTGATGTACAGCTCGCCGTGACGCTGAAACCCCAGGTCGCCGGTGCGCAGCCAGGTCTGCCCGGCATGCTGCACGAACGCCCTGGCGGTGGCTTCAGGGTTGCGCCAGTAACCGTGGGCGATGCTCGGCCCGCTGGCCCAGACTTCGCCAACCTGATTTTCGCCAAGCACCTGCAGGCTGACCGGGTCGGCGATCAGCACGCCATGCCCTGGCTGGCCCGTGCCGCAGCTCATGACTGGCTGACCGTCGCCCGGTTCTACGACATTCCGCGCCAGCGCCTGCGCATTCAGGCGCAGCGATGGAATACCCTTGCCGCGCTTGCCACCGGCCACATACAGCGTCGCTTCGGCCAGGCCATAGGACGCCATGAAGCTGTCAGGCGTGAAGCCGCAACTGGCGAATTTATCGGCAAATGCTCTCAGGCTGTCTTCGCGAATCGGCTCGGAGCCCGAATACGCCACGCGCCAGCGACTCAGGTCCAGACGCTCCAGCGCCGAATCGCTGACCCGTGCGCTGCACAGCTGGTAGGCAAAGTCAGGCCCGCCGCTGATGGTGCCGCCGTATTCACTGATGGCTTCCAGCCAGCGCAATGGCCGGGCGAGGAAGTACGCGGGGGCCATCAGGATGCACGGGACGCCGCTGAAAATCGGCTGCAACAAGCCGCCGATCAGGCCCATGTCGTGGTACAGCGGCAGCCAGCTGACAATCACGTCGTCCGGGTTGGCGTCGATGCCGAAGCCGTGGCGGATCAATGACTCGTTGGCGACCAGATTGCCATGCGTGACCTGCACGCCCTTGGGCAGTGCGGTCGAGCCCGAGGTGTATTGCAGGAACGCGATGTCGTCGGCCTGCAGCTGCGGGCCCTGCCAGTCTTGTGCCGGGGCAGCAGGCAACGTGTCGACACAGAGCAATGGCGGTGCATCGGCAGCGGCCAGCTCGTCCATCTGCAGCAAGGCAGGCTGCAAATCGGCGCCGGTCAGCAGCAGACGCGGCTCGGCATCGGCGATGATCGACAGCAGGCGCTCCTGATGATGGCGACGGTTGGATTCCGGCGGATAAGCCGGCACGGCAATGACCCCGGCATACAGGCAGCCGAAGAACGCCGCGACATAGTCCGGCCCGCTATGGAACAGCAGAATCGCCCGATCCCCCGGCACAGCCTGACGTTGCAGCGCAGCAGCGATGGTCCGCGCGCGCAGGTCCAGGTCACGGTAGGTCAACACCAGGCCCTGGTCGTTCTCATCGGTGAGAAAACGCAGCGCCAGCCGATCCGGCGTATGCAAGGCGCGACGCTGAAGAGCCTGAGCCAGAGTGTCGGGGAGTTCAAACGCATCCATGATGGGGTTCCTGCTAGATTCGGCGTGCCAGATAAAATCTGAATTTCAAAAAAGACGCGCGCCCTGCAAGGAGGCCGCGCGTGGGGCAAACAGGGTCAACCGGCGGCCCGGTTCATTTGCCGTGATGCGCTGTTGCGCCAGCGGGTCAGGTGCTGTTCGCAATAGCGTCGCAGCAGACGGAGCAGCTGCGTTTGCTCGTCGACCAGATAAAAGTGATGGCCCTCGAACATGTCCAGGGAGAAACCGGTGCAGGTCTCTTCCTGCCAGTCGAGCAGCTGCTCGACGCTGATGCTGTCCTGCTTGCCGCCAAATACATGGATCGGCACGCTGAGCGGCTCGCGCTTGCCATACACAAAGCTGCCGCAGAGCAGGAAATCGGCGCGCAGGATCGGTAGCATCAACTGCATGAGCTCTTGGTTGGCGATGACGTTTTCGCTGGTGCCTTTTAACGTGCGCAATCGGTCGAGCAGTTGCGCATCAGTCTTCGCAGTGGCGTATTCGCTGACATCGCGACGCACCGGGCCGGCAGTCGCCGATGCGAACAGTGCCAGCGGCGCAGGCAGACCGCGCTCGCGCAAGACGTGCGCCAGCTCAAAGGCCAGCAGCCCGCCCAAACTGTGGCCAAACAGCGCATAGGGCTTGTCCAGTTCGGCACTGATCTCGTCGGCCAGATGACTGGCCAGCTGCACGATGTCGGTCTGCAAGGGCTCGTCCATGCGCATTCCACGGCCGGGAAGCTCCAGCGGGCGCACGTTCAGCCACTCCGGCAATTTGCGCCGCCAGGGGCTGTAGAACATCGCGCTGGCCCCGGAATAAGGCAGACAGAACAGCGTCAGGCTCACCGGCGTGCTCATATCGAAAGCGTCCGGCTGTGGGCGCGGATGTAAAAGCGGCGATGCGCGTGATCGGAACGCATGGGGTTCTCCTGAGGTATTCCCTGGCCGCAACCGTGGTCGGGCCTGTCACCAATGAGAACGGATGGCGTCTGCAAATAATTAGGCGGATGCACGCGGCGAGGACATGCAGGACAAAAGCGCCCTTTTAAAGTGCGCTGATTGGCTTTCGCATTTGACAATAATTATCATTAAGGCTAATTTGTCGCCCCATGTGATGGCGCTGCTCCTTCCATGCGGCCCTCCCCTCCATTGTTAAAGCAGCAAGGTGAATTCCATGACGGAACACGTAATCACAAGTAAGTGCGACTCACCCTTACTCCAGGCATTCGTCGATAACTACTTGCTGCTGGTCAAGATCGCGGCCCGCATCGTGGGTTGCCGCTCGCGCGCCGAAGACGTCGTGCAGGATGCCTTTTTCAGACTGCGCTCGGCACCGCAGGCCACGTTGACCTTCAAGGCACAGCTCAGTTACCTGTTTCAGATCGTGCGCAACCTGGCCATCGATCATTACCGCAAACAGGCGCTGGAACAGAAATACACCGGCCCGGAGGCCGAGGGTCTGAATGTGGTGATTCAGGGTGCATCGCCGGAAATCTCGCATATCAATTTCTCCAGCCTGGAGAAAATTGCCGACGCCCTGACCGAGCTGCCGCCCCGCACCCGTTATGCGTTCGAGATGTACCGCCTGCACGGTGTGCCGCAAAAGGACATCGCCAAGGAACTGGGTGTGTCGCCAACGCTGGTCAACTTCATGATCCGCGATGCGCTGATTCATTGCCGCAAGGTCAATGGCGCCCAGGCCGAAGCCTGATTGCGGGCGGTTCAGACAGGCAAAAAAAATCCGGAGCACTGGCTCCGGATTTTTGTTTTCAGCCTGGCAGGCGACAGATCAGCGGCTGACCTGATACTCGGGCTGCACTTCCGGCATCGCCGAGGAGTGGTGGTTGAGAATCTTCCACTCGTTGCCGACGCGGTGGTAGAGGAACGAATAACGTGCCTGCACCTTGGTCTTCTTGCCGTCCGGCGCCGTCAACGTGAAGGTGTAGACACCGTTGTCCGCTGCGGCATCAGGCCCCAGGCGACGAATCTCCCGGTAGTTGATCTCGCCAATCGGCTTGAGTGCCAGGAACTTGTCGAAGTAGTCCTTGATCTCTGCCGGAGTGGCACGCACTTTGTTGGAGACCGTAGGCTGCAGGACAGCGTCCGGCGCGTACAACGATGCGACGGTAGTGGAGTTTCCGGTTTGCAGGGCCTTGTTCCAGCGATCAAACAGACCGGCGATCTCCTTGTCGTTCACATTGCTTGGCGTCTCGGCCACCATGCGGTAGGTATAGCCGGACGGCTCGGCAGCAGCGTGAACCATCGGTGCACTTACAGCCAGCAACAGGGCCAGGGCGGTCAATTTCGTTTTCATAGCTACTCTCCTACGGGGATCTGTTCAGGGATTCAGTGAGTGCCACTTTGCCCTCCCCGCCACGGCTCGCCATCGGCCAACCGGGGTTATCTGTGTATGCCGATCGGCAGATGGGCTTCACCTCCTGATACAGTTCTAATAGCCTTACTTCTGTTATGCCCGCGCGGGCATCAACCCTCGCTGGAGCACCCCATGCAAAGTCCTCCCCATGACCCGGCAAGCGCACTGGCCATTCGCAACCAGTATCGCCAGTCGCAAAGCCGCGCCGCACGTCTTCGTCTGCTGGTCGATACCGGTCAGGAGCTGACTCATCTGCCACCTCAAGCCATGCGCCAGCGCGTGCTGCAACGCGCGTGCGCATTCGTGGCGATGGACCATGGCCTGCTGCTGGAATGGAGCGCCGACAACGGTGTGCAGACCACCGCCAGCCATGGCAGTGCAGAACACCTCGCCACGCTTGAAACCGCTGCCGACCCGCTGGCTATCGGCCCGCAATGGCTGGACAGGCCCGCTGCCGATCTGCCGTGCATGCTGCTGTTACCGTTGCGTGGCGCCGATGAAGGCTCTTTTGGCACCCTGCTGCTGGCCAACAGCGTGGGCATCAATGCACCGGACAACGAGGACATCGAGTCGCTGCAATTGCTGGCGACGTTGCTGGCGGCACACCTGGAAAACAATCGGCTGCTTGACGCGCTGGTGGTCAGAGAGCAGACCATGTCCGAACTGGTCCGCCAGTTGTTCACCGCTCAGGAAGACGAACGCAAGCGCATGGCCTACGACCTGCATGATGGTCTGGCTCAGACACTGGCCGGTCTGCACCAGCGATTGCAGGGCTTTGCCGGTCGCTGTCCGGACCTGCCCGAGCCGCTGGACGCCGATCTGCAGGCCATTCTCAAGCTGGCGCAGCACTGCGTGGGTGAAGGTCGACAGTTGATCAGTGGCCTGCGTCCTAGCGTGCTCGACGATTTCGGCCTGCTGCAGGCAGTCGACAAGGACGCCGACCGGTTGCGCGAAGCCGGAGTCGCGGTGCACTGGCGCTCGCGCTCCCTGACCCGCCTGCCCAGCCATCTGGAAATCGCCCTGTTCCGTATTGCCCAGGAAGGCATCAACAATGTGCTCAAACACGCCAGTGCAGGCCGCGTAGAATTGGCCCTGGAACTGAGTGAAGAGCACATTTCACTGCTGCTGGAAGACAACGGCAGTGGTTTCATCACCCAGAAACCGTTCAATGGCAAAGGCGTCCAGAAACTGGGCCTGGTGGCCATGCAAGAGCGCGCCAGCCTGCTCGGAGGCCGCCTGACCTGCGTCAGTCGGCCCGGGCACGGCACCCGACTGCGCGCCATCGTTCCTTTTACCGCAGACAAGGCAATGACATGACTGACACTGTGCGACTGGTTTTGGCGGACGATCATGAAGTGACGCGTACCGGGTTCGTCTCGCTATTGGCGGGGCATCCGGAGTTCGAAGTGGTCGGTCAGGCAGCCGACGGCCAGCAAGCCATCGATCTGTGCCAGGAACTGCAACCGGACATCGCTATCCTCGACATTCGCATGCCGGTGCTCAACGGGCTGGGCGCTGCACGAATTCTCCAGCAGCGCATGCCGGGACTGAAAGTGGTGATTTTCACCATGGACGACAGCACCGATCACCTGGAGGCCGCCATGAGCGCCGGTGCGGTGGGCTACCTGCTCAAGGATGCCAGCCGCGACGAAGTGATCGACGGCCTGCAACGCGTGGCGCGTGGTGAAGAAGCACTGAACAGCGCCGTCAGCGCGCGCCTGCTGCGGCGCATGACCGAACGCAACACCAGTGGTGCAGCCCTGCCGGAAACCCTCACCCCGCGCGAACGCCAGGTACTCGGGCTGGTGGCGGGCGGCTTCAGCAACCGGGAAATCGGCGAAAAACTCGGCATCACCACCGGCACGGCCAAGGCCCACGTGGAAAAGGTCATCGGCAAGCTCGGCGCCTCGGACCGCACTCAGGCGGCGGTACGCGGTGTGGCACTGGGGCTGGTGAGCCAATCGACGAGCGACTGGCAATGACCGCACACGCCAGCAGTCGCTGGGAAGACCTTCCGCTACGCGGCAAGGCACTGGTGGCCATTTCGCTACCACTGGCGATTCTGATGTTCTCGCTGGTGCTGATTTATATCGCCGAGCGCCAGACCGCTCGGGCAGAGGAAGACGTACGGCGTGTGCTGCTTGTGCAAGGCGATATCCAGACCCTTCACACCCAGATCGCAGAAGGTGCGGCCAGCGTGCGTGGCTACCTGCTGACCCACCAGGAAGACTTCCTGCCCGGCTACCTCAACGCGCAACCGCTGATCGAGGCGGCGCTGGCCAGGCTCAACACCAATGTGCGTGACGAGCAGATGCGCGAACACCTGAAAGCCATCGAGCCGCTGATCAGCACCAAGGTCGAAGGCCTGGAAAAACTGCGCTCGATGAATCGGGAGGACCGGGAAACCGTCGCCCGTATCCTGATCGAAAACAAGTATGTACTCGACCAGTTGCGCGAACGCATCGGCATCATGCGCGAACGTGAAGACGCGCTGCTTGCCGAACGCACCGAGGCTGCCGCAGCCACCCGCGAGCGCCTGCTGCTGTCGACCCTGCTGGCAGCGGCCTGCGGAATCTTCGGGGCCATTCTTGCCGTGCTGATGCTGTCCAAAGGCATCGTCGCCAGGGTGCATCAGGTGCAACGCAACGCCCAGCGTCTGGCGCTGGGACATCCGCTGCTGCCCCAGCCGCCTGAAAAGGACGAAATCGGCCAGCTCGGCACCCGGCTGGTCGAAGCCGGCCAGTTGCTGGCCGAACGCGAACGCGCACTGCGCGACAACGAAGAGCGTTTGCGGCTGATCATCGAAGGCGTCAAGGACTACGGCATCTTCGCGCTGGACCGCAACGGCTTCATCACCACCTGGAACGCAGGGGCCGAACGTATCAAGGGCTACACGGAGCAGGAGATCATCGGCCAGCACTTTTCTGTGTTCTATCTGCAACAGGAGTGTCCGCAACACCCCGACATGGCGCTGCATGAGGCCACCGTCAACGGCCGTTATACCGAAGAAGGCTGGCGCCAACGCAAGGATGGCAGCCGTTTCTGGGCCAGTGTGGTGATCACCGCACAGTACGACAGCAATGACGAACTGCGCGGTTTTTCCAAGATCACCCGTGACATCAGTGATCGTCGCGTTGCCGAAATTGCCCTGGGCACTGCGCGCGAGGAAGCCGAACGCGCCAGCCGGGCCAAAAGTGAATTCCTGTCGCGCATGAGCCATGAGCTGCGCACGCCGCTGAACTCGATTCTGGGCTTTGCCCAGTTGCTGGACATGGACTCCCCCGCCAGCCAGCGCCCGCAAATCGGTCATATTCTGCGGGCGGGCCAGCATCTGCTGAAGCTGATCAATGAAGTGCTCGATATCGCCAGAATCGAAGCCGGGCATGTTTCCCTGATCCTCGAGCCGGTATCCCTGTCGAACGTGCTTGAAGAAGCCCTGGTGCTGGTCTCGCCAATGGCTGCCGACGCCAATATAGAGTTGAAGCCCCTGCCGAACCTGCCTGACGAGATCGGCGTAGTGGCGGATCGTCAGCGCTTGATTCAGGTGTTGCTGAACCTGCTGTCCAACGCGATCAAATACAACCGGCCCGCTGGCCAGGTGCGGATTGAAATCGAGCAGACCGCCGAGCAGGTGACGGTCAGCGTAGTGGACACCGGTTACGGGATTGCGCCGGAGCGTATCGGACAGCTGTTCAAGCCGTTCGAACGCCTGGATGCCAACCCGAGCGTCGAAGGGACCGGGCTGGGACTGGCGCTGAGCAAAAGCATGCTGGAGATGATGCACGGCACGCTTTCCGTACAGAACACGCCGGACGAAGGCTGCCGGTTCATACTGGCGCTGCCGCTTGTGCGGGTGCAGCCGCCTGCCGCCACTCTGCCGCGTCAAGCTGACACTCGCCTCGAGATAACGCCTGATGCACGCTCACCTGCCCGCCCGGTCTATCATGGCAAGCTGCTGTGCATCGAAGACAACCTGTCGAGCATGGCCTTGATTGAAACGCTGCTGCAACGCAGACCGGGTATCCAGTTGCTGTCGAGCATGCAGGGCCAACTGGGGCTGGACTTGGCACGCCAGCATGCGCCACAGCTGATTCTTCTCGACCTCAGCCTGCCGGACATCAAGGGGCTTGAAGTGTTGCAACGTCTGCGCCAACTGCCGGCTACCGCCCAGACGCCGGTGCTGATGATCACTGCCGATACCAGTGATCAAGCCCATCGCGAACTGAAACAGGCCGGAGCTACGGCCATTGTGATCAAACCCATCCAGGTGCCGGTGTTTCTTGCCCTCCTGGACCAGTATTTACCGGAGCCCACATGACCGGCGACTTTCGCATTCTGATCATCGATGACCAGCGGCCCAACCTTGATCTGATGGAGCAACTGCTTGCCCGCGAGGGGCTGACCAATGTCTTGAGCAGCACCGAGCCGTTGCGCACGCTGGACCTGTTCAACAGCTTCGAGCCCGACCTTGTTGTGCTCGATCTGCACATGCCCGAATTCGATGGCTTCGCGGTGTTGGAGCAGCTCAACCGGCGCATCCCGACCAATGACTACCTGCCGATCATGGTGCTGACCGCCGACGCGACGCGCGATACCCGCCTGCGCGCGCTGGCACTGGGCGCACGGGATTTCATCAGCAAGCCGCTGGATGCCCTGGAAACCATGCTGCGCATCTGGAACCTGCTGGAGACTCGCGCGCTGTACAAATCGCTGCGCGAGCTGGTGCCTGCGGAAAATATCGAACTGCTGCGCCAGCCGCGCACGCTGGCGCAGCAGTGATTATTTGATCAGCGTCACGGGCACCGATGCTTCGTGGATCACCCCCGTGGCCACCGAGCCCAGCAGCAGGCCGCCAAAGTTGCCAAGCCCGCGGGTGCCCATGACCACGGCGTCGCAGTCGAGTCGCTGAACTGCGGCCTCGACCTGTTCGGCCACGTTGCCCAGATCGACGTGGGCCTGAAACGGCACACCAGCAGCAGTCAACAACGCAACCGCATCAGCCAGCACCCGCTTGCCTTCATTGGTCAAGCCGGCCTTGACGCCATCAATCATGTCGGGAGCCAGATAAACGCTGTAATCGATGGGGCTGGCCTGCACATTCAGGATATGTACCTCGAGCGACTTGGTGAGCTCGCCAGACAGCTCGATGACATAGCCCAGGGCACGCATGGCGTGCTTGGAGCCGTCGAAAGGAACCAGGACTTTGTGCATGGGCGTTTTTTCCTTGTTGGGGTATTCAATCACTATAATCCGATGGCTGACGGGCAACCACTGCTGAACGGCAGCTTGTTGATTCATGACAGTGTGTGATGGCCAACGCATCTGCGACAGCACCGCACTACGACCTGGAAAATGATTTGATGAAGGCATCTATTCTTCTAGAGTGAGTGCAGGAGTGCCAGCAACGACCGGCAGTGGCGTTATCGGTCTCATGGAACGATCGGTCGATGACTGCCCTGTGGAACAACCCCCTCTCGAAACCGGCCATGCTGCTGTTTATCCTGACCGCCAACGCGCTTTACTTGCTGCCATTACTGCTCGCCAACGCCCCCTCAGCTGAAGATGACCTTATATCAAGCGATGCTCAGGGCCCTTGGGCAGAGCAAGGACGCCCACTTGTCACCCTTGCCTATCGCGCGCTGACCTTCACGTCCGGTGCGCCCGATATCTTCCCGCTACCACTATTGATCGCCACAGCGCTGATCTCATGGGCCATGGTCAAGTGGGTGAATTACTGCTTTACGACGCCTACACTGATTGACTGCCTGGTGGTACTGCCGCTCTGGTATAACCCTTTTTTCCTGCAGAATCTTTCCCGCCATTACGAGGGCCCGGCCACTGCACTGGGCATCGCGCTGATCGTTTTCGCCATTGTTTATGACGCTCCGGGAATGCCCCGAAAACTGGCCATTTCAGGTTTGATGATCGCCTTCGCGCTGGCGTTCGCTGCAACAAGTCCTAACGTCTTCCTCGGTCTGCTTGGCGTTGAATGTCTGAGCGCACTTATCCAGCAGCGCAGTCCCTGTTCCGCAGGGCGGGGATTTTTCTGATTTTTCTAGCCACCGTTCCGCTGCTGATACTTCTCGTGTCCGGTACAACTCTGATGCTCAAAGACTTCATTCAGGACGCCAGAACCCTGACCGGTTTTTCGACATTGCTTGTCGCAGCGTTCTATCTTTACGAACGTTCATGCCCACCGAAAATGCTGCTGCCCAGGCTGTTTATTATCCTGCCACTGGCAAGCATGCTGTCGCTCTCTTTTGTCTACGGGAATGCCCTGAGTGCTCATAAAGAGCTGGGTCAGCATGTTGCGCGCAGCATCGCGTACGACATCGACGCGCTCTCACGCGCCAGAACGCTGGAGCGCATCCATTTCCGAGGGTTCTATTTGCAGAACTGGCTGCCCGCAATGCAGTCAACCGCCAATGCTCTACCGGTACTGGGTTATCTACTGAATATTCATTACCTGACGCTGCCGGAAGCACTGCCGAGAACCGGCATCACCAGCATACATAAATATACCGAGCCGCCAGTCGATGAACACCTTCCGCCCCCTGCGCTGATCAGGCAGCTTTATCGCTTTCATTTGTCTGAAAACGTGGGTTATCTGGTGCTCAAAAAAATCAGCCAGCCACAGAACTATTATCCAACACGCTAACCCCGCCTGACCTTTTCTATCAGGACGGATGGTACTGGTATAACCAGGTCTCGGTTAAGGTCTGCTCACCCAGACGCAGATAAAGACGCATGTCTACCGGTTCTGCACCTTCTACCGTCAGGTCGAACTGCGCTCGCCAATGTCCTGCCAAACCGTCGGATACTGCCTCGGTGAAAATGTAGGAGAAACTCCCTCTTGTGCTGGACAGCACTGCTTCTGGAAAGACACCGGACGGCAGTTGGGCCAAAGAGCGTCCCTGGAATTCGACGACAAATTTTCGCACGCCTTGTGGCCGCGTCTGTCCGGGCCGACCGCCATTCCCGAGGCGCGTCGCCACGCAACGTGCCAGCTCACCGGGGTAGGGCTCGTCCGCCAGCCAGTGCAGACGATAACGCAGCCGATAGTCGGTACCAGGACCTGCGGGCTTTTCAGGCACCCACATCGCGACGATATTGTCGTGGATCTCATCATCGGTAGGAATTTCGACCAACTGCACGGCACCTTTGCCCCAATCGTCCAAGGGCTCGATCCACAGGCTCGGCCGCCGTTCATAATGCACGCCATCAAGGTAATGGTTGAAATCATGATCACGCTGCAACAGACCAAAACCTCGCGGGTTATCGTCGCTGAACGCAGAAGCCGTGGTTCTCGGTTGGTTGTTGAGCGGTCTCCATATTCGCTCACCCGCCCCGGTCCAGATCGCCAGTCCGTCGGAGTCATGAACCTCGGGACGCCAGTCAACAGCGGTCTTCTTGACCTGTTCACTGAACCAGTACATCGAACTGATTGGCGCAATGCCAAACCTTTGTACTTCGCCGCGCATGAAAAGTGCAGCCTCGACCTCCATCAAGACCCCTTTGCCCCGCCGCATCACGAAGCGATAGGCCCCACAGATACTCGGTCCGTAAAGCAGCGCATAAATGACGACTGAATCGGCGGTGTCGTTATCCGGTGATTCAAACCAGAAGTGAGTGAAGTCGGGAAACTCTTCAGCGCGTTCGGCCTGGGCGACATTCAGCGCAATACCTCGCGCAGACAGCCCATATTGATAAAGCTCACCGATGGCACGAAAGTACGCAGCCCCGAGAAACGCTGTCCAATCGTTATTACGCCAATCCAGTTTTTGCTGATCACCGGTTCGACTTTCCTGAAAACGAAATCCGGCGAAACCGGTCCCCTGCGTCAACTGATGCGCGGGGCTGTCTTCCGGCATATCGAAATACGCCGGATCGTAGAGAATTTCCCTCGCAGCCCCCTTATCGATGACATAGAGCCGTACCGGCTTGGGGAAGAACTTGCCTGGATGAAAAAAAGTGACCGGAAACTGCCCAGGGCCTTTAGCGAACAAGGCGTAATCCGGCTTGAAGCGAATCTTGCCGAGAGCGTCATAGTCCAGTTTCGCCAACAAATCTGCCGGAATAACAGACGGCACAATGTAAGGTTGCGAAGCCGCCTCTTGTGCGCGCTGCACCAGAGAATCAAAGGAAAAGGGCTCGCCATGCCCCATTTTTAGCCGCTCATCAGCCTGCGAGGAGGAAGGGATACCTGATACGAACAACAAAGCAGATATCGAAGAAAACTCGAGAAAGTTTCGTCGATTCAACATGATGGGAAGTGACCTGGTGGGCAGTAGATGTGAGCATAGTTCAGCCCGCCAAAGCCACCCGGTCAGTTCGTCAGATTAACTCAATGGCCTTGCAGAAACGCCGCGGCCTGATCCAGCAACAGCATGGGATTTTCGGCCTTGTGTATGTCAACCGACAGCAACTGACGGAAGCGTCGCGCGCCAGGGAAACCCAGACCAAGACCGAGCATATGCCGGGTGACGTGGTGCATGTTGCCGCCGCTGGCAATGTGCTCCGCAATGTACGGCCGCATCGACTCCAACGCATCGTAACGACTGATGACCGGCGCAGTGCTGCCGAACAACTGCTGATCGACATGCGCTAACAGATACGGGTTGTGATAAGCCTCACGCCCCAACATCACGCCATCGAACGTCTGCAAATGCTCACTGCACTGCTCCAGCGTCTTGATGCCGCCATTGAGCACAATCTCCAGGCCGGGAAAGTCAGACTTCAACTGCGCGACCACGTCATAACGCAGTGGCGGAATATCGCGGTTTTCCTTGGGAGACAGCCCTTCGAGAATCGCGATACGCGCGTGAACCGTGAAACTCTGGCAACCCGCCTCCTGAACCTTGCCGACGAAATCACACAACTCGGCGTAGCTGTCACGGCCGTTGATACCGATCCGGTGCTTGACCGTGACCGGAATACCGACCGCATCGCGCATCGCCTTCACGCAATCCGCCACCAGCTCAGGATGCGCCATCAGGCACGCGCCGATCATGTTGTTCTGCACCCGGTCACTCGGGCAACCGACGTTCAGATTGACCTCGTCATACCCCGCCTCTTGCGCCAGACGCGAACACGCAGCCAGATCCGCCGCCGTACTGCCACCCAACTGCAATGCCAGCGGATGCTCTGTTTCATCATGGCGCAGGAACCGCTCGCGGTCGCCATGCAGCAAGGCACCGGTGGTGACCATCTCGGTGTAGAGCAAGGCATGCTTTGAGAGCTTGCGCATGAAGTAGCGGCAGTGGTGGTCGGTCCAGTCCATCATCGGCGCAACTGAAAAGCGCCGGAACAGCTTAGGACCTGCATCCCCAGCAATTGCTGGGCTTTCTATTTTCTCGGCATTCATCGATACTGATCTTTTATACAGCGGTTTATGGCTATTTTTGCTTGTTTTTCAAGAGCAATTGGTACAATGTACCAACCCTAATCAGCAATGTACCAATTCAAATGGGCACGATCAGACCACGTAAGCGCAAGGACAACACTACAGCCTACTGCGCGCAGATACGGATCAGTCGAGACGGTCAGCCAGTTTATCAGGAAACCCAAACCTTCGACCGCAAGCAGGTAGCTCAAGCGTGGATGAAACGACGTGAGGCGGAGCTGGCCGTACCAGGTGCGATTGAGCGCATTAACCGCAAGACCGTCAGCGTCAAACAGATGATTGATCGATACCTTGACGAGTACGAGAAGGTTCGCCTTCTGGGCAAGACCAAGCGGGCAACTCTTACCGCCATCAGCGAGAGCTGGCTGGGAGAGTTAGCAGATTCAGATTTAACCAGTCAGAAGCTGGTTGAGTATGCGCAGTGGAGAATGAGCAAGGAAGGCGGCGGAGTCCAGGCGCAAACCGTAGGCAATGATCTGTCGCATCTCGGAGCGGTGCTGTCCGTAGCAAAGCCAGCATGGGGATACGACGTCGCCCCTCACGCAATGTCGGATGCGCGGATTGTCCTGCGTAAACTGGGAATGGTCAGCAAGAGCAAAGAGCGTACTCGAAGACCTACGAAGGACGAGCTCGACGCTCTGTTTACCCATTTTTTTGAGATGCAGATACGTAAGCCGTCTTCGATCAATATGCCCAAAGTACTGGGATTCGCGATATTTTCCACGAGGAGGCAGGAAGAAATCACCCGCATTAGATGGGACGATCTGGATGAAAAACGCCAGGCTGTGCTGGTCAGAGACATGAAAAACCCCGGACAGAAAATCGGCAACGACGTTTGGTGCCACCTTCCTGACGAGGCCTGGGCGATCCTGCAGAGCATGCCTAAAGGATGCGCAGAGATTTTCCCCTACAACTCAGATTCGATCTCTGCCGCATTCACACGAGCCTGTAAGTATCTGGAGCTGAAAGATCTGCGCTTCCATGACATGCGACATGACGGCATAAGCAGACTTTTTGAGATGGACTGGGACATACCAAGGGTATCGAACGTATCAGGCCATCGTGACTGGAACTCCTTGCGACGGTACACGCACCTGCGAGGACGTGGCGACCCCTATCAAGACTGGGAGTGGCTACAGCAGATTGTGGATGCAAAAGCCGATCTTGGCGCACGCTCAGTGCTAGCACTATAGAGAATACCTTCGGCGGCGCTCTTCTGGTGGCCCCCTGGCACGAGCGAGTTGACCTAACGATCTCCACTCATCCATCCAGACGCTCTAAAGTTTTGTGGCTTGTAGCATACAAAGATTGGCCAAGATGCCGCTGGCGGGGATCCCTGTTTATCCATACACCGTGTTAGTATCAACGGTTTTTAAGAAGCAGTCCTAAGCATAGGCCTGCGAGGAGACAAAATGAGCCTATTCACGTCATTGGAAATGTGTGCCGGAGCTGGTGGGCAGGCCCTCGGACTGGAAATGGCGGGATTTGGGCATGAAGTGTTGGTGGAAATAGAGCCTCCTGCCTGTGCAACCCTCCGCTTGAACCGTCCTGACTGGAACGTGCAAGAGCAAGATCTTCGTCAGTTTAATGGCCTCCCTTACTTTGGGGTTGATCTGGTGGCGGGCGGAGTTCCTTGCCCCCCATTCTCTAAAGCCGGTAAACAGCTTGGAGCTGATGATGAGCGTGACCTTTTCCCAGAAGCTTTACGTCTTGTTGATGAGTGCCGTCCCAAGGCTGTGATGCTTGAAAACGTGCGCGGTTTGCTTGACGCTGTTTTCGAGGACTATCGCAATAAGGTTGAACAGCAACTCAAAAAGCTTGGCTATGTTCCAGGCTGGCGTCTCCTCAATGCTTCAGATTTTGGCGTTACCCAGCTTCGTCCTCGCGTTGTTTTTGTAGGTATCAGAAAAGACCTTGCTGAAGGTTTTTCGTGGCCTGAGCCAAAATTAATCATTCCGCCTACTGTTGGCGAGCTTCTACACGACCTAATGAAGAAAGATGGCTGGCGTGGCGCTGACGCATGGAGAGAGCAAGCCAACACAATCGCACCTACGCTCGTCGGTGGTTCGAAAAAACACGGCGGTCCTGATCTTGGTCCGACAAGAGCGAAGAAAGCATGGGCGTCCATTGGTGTCTGTGGAATGGGCATTGCGAACGAGCCCCCTACTGAGTTCTTCGAGGGCATGCCTAGGCTTACTACTCGTATGGCTGCACGCATACAGGGCTTCCCCGATGACTGGCAATTTCATGGTAAAAAAACTGCTGCATATCGACAAATAGGCAATGCTTTTCCGCCTCCGGTTGCATGTGCAGTAGCAAAGCAGATTTTCAAGGCGCTTTCAGCAAAACGTTTGGTGCGGGTTGCCTGATGAGTATTCCTCCTGAGTTTCTACAAGCACGGAAAGAATTCCACGCATCGCTTCTCAAAACAACACTAACGATTAATGATAAGGGCGTACCAAGCAATGCAGACAGTAGCAACAGAAGCAGTATCGCGATTGCGAAAGGAATCGCAGAGCTATTAAAAGCTGAAACGATTGCAGAGCGTCAAGCAGGCCAAACTTCCGGGAACGAGTTTGAAGGGATTTGTGCACGATATATAAGAAACACCTTTCTAAAATTGGGACATCTCCGCCCCGGCGACTGGGATGTGCATCAAGTGTCTGGACGTAATCGATTAGAAATTGCAAAATATGAGCAATATGCACATTTGATAGCATTGGATCGAGCTGCGAAGGCTGATGCAGAGCTGGCTGCGGCATTAGGAAGCGACTACACAATAACTCCAGATATCGTCGTAGTTAGAGGCTTAGAAAGTGACGAAAGCATCAACCTTAATGAATTTTTGGTTGATGACTCTGTAAGTACCAGAGCCAGCTTACGTGCCGCTGCTGGGGGCAAGCCACTTCTACACGCAAGCGTCTCATGCAAGTGGACTATCCGAAGTGATAGAGCACAGAACGCACGCTCCGAAGCCTTAAACCTGATGCGTAACAGAAAAGGCCACCTACCAAATATTATGGTAGTAACTGCTGAGCCAACACCTAGTAGACTAGCATCAATCGCTCTCGGCACGGGTGACATCGACTGCGTTTATCACTTTGCCCTCTATGAACTTCAAGCAACTCTGAAAGAGCTAGGAATGGACGATTCGGCGGAGATGTTGGCGATCATGGTTGATGGCAGACGATTAAAAGACATTAGTGATTTACCGTTAGACCTAGCGACTTGAAATGAAATCACCTCAGGAGAGACCTTAGTTTCTAAGGTCTTCTTTGTCTAGGACAGGCTGGTATAAGTATTGGAGTCACTGCGATAAAGCACTACTGAAAAGATACCTATGCCGAAATCAGAACAAGCTACCTAAAGCGTCCAACTCCCAATTCATTATCACCAACTCCCCAGCAACACCCGCTTGGCCATACCGCTGATTCGCTGTGGCATATCGAATATCCAGCGTCTCAAAGTGAAAACCTTCAAAAACCCGTCAACCCGTCGGATATCAGAGTGATCGTTGATGCTTACCATCACTTTTCCCTTAAACCTTCGCATGAAGTCAGCCATCCGCTCGTAATTCTCGAAAGGAAAATCGACCCCGTAGCCAGCCGTCTGCCAGTACGGTGGGTCCATGTAATGGAATGTATGAGGCCGGTCGTAACGCTCAGCGCACTCAAGCCACGGCAGATTCTCAACATACGTACCGGACAAACGCTGCCAGGCCGCAGAAAGTTTCTCCTCGATCCGCAGCAGGTTGATGGCCGGTCCCGTCGTTCGTTCCCAAATGTCTGCCCGCTGAACTTGCCTGCGAAGGCGTGGTGCTGCAGGTAGAAGAACCGGGCAGCGCGCTGGATGTCGGCGAGGGTCTCGATCGTGTCATCTTCTGCAGCTCAATTACCCTGCGCGAGCTGAGCGCCCATTTGAACTGGCGGACGAATTCTTCAAGGTGGTTTTGGACGACTCGATAAAGAGTCACCAAATCGCCGTTGACGCCGTTCAAGACCTCAACGGGAGCTGCCTGGGGGCGCATGAAGTAGAGGGCCGCACCGCCTGCGAATACTTCAACATAGGATTCGCGGGGTGGGAAAAGCGAGATGAGACGGTCGGCAAGGCGGCGTTTGCCGCCCATCCTAGGGACGATAGGTGTGGACATAGAAAGCAAGACCTTTGCTGTATATATAGACAAGTGCTAGGCTCGCTCCGCTTTGTGCACGAAGCGAGAGCCTTGGCTGGACTTGCAGGGGTAATCTGCGGGAACAGCGACCGGGCGTGGTGTTGGCGCATCACGAGTGGTACAAGGTTGGCAAGGCTGTGGGCAACGTGCGGAACCAAGGGTCGGAGCTCATTCGTCCTGAAAGCGACGTGGCCTAGATAACACGGAATACTTGCAGTTAACCCTTTGACGCGAATATAGAGAATGCTGGCAATTCATGGGCTCAGTAAGTTAGGCTAAGCCTTCAATTTTTAAAGCAGGAAGCTGATATGTCTTTTGACGCATTTATGCAGGTCGACGGTGTTGAAGGCGAATCTCTGGACGACGCCCATAAAGGCTGGGTAGAACTGCTGTCCTACCATTACGACGCGGTTCAGTCGATTAGTACATCCGCCAGCTCTAACGGCGGCGCGAGCGCAGGCGGTGTTACTTTAGGCGACTTTAAAGTAAGTAAGTACATAGACAGAGCTACGCCAAAACTGTTTGAGCTATGTTGCCGTGGGTCACACATCAAAAAAGTTACTATTCGTGTTCACCGAGCAGGCACAGAGAAATTCAAGTATTTGGATATCGTTTTAGAAGAAGTATTGATATCTACCGTTAGTGGCAATGGAGCAGAGAATGCGGGCCTACCTGTAGAGTTAATCACACTTAACTATGGACGAATAAAATTCGAGTACTCACAGCAGCGCCGAGCTGACGGTGGTAGTGCTGGGATCGTATCCGGCGGATGGGACAGGACTGCGAATAAGCCATTTGCATAAAATATTGGCTTGCCCCCCTGCCACAGCAAGAGCCCGCCTTCCAACTAGGCGGGCATACCGGATCACCAGTAAACGGCAAATATTAAAGCAAGAAAGACAGCAGTACCTACTGATTCCTTTCTAGTACAGCTTATAAAAATTAAGAACTGTACAAAAAGAGCAATCAGCACAGTCAGGGTTCTTATATCACCGCGGGTATTGGATCTATCTTCAATATGCGGCACGATGGAACTAGGCTCCATCCAATCGTATTGGGACCCATGAAACATCATGTACGTCAGCAGGCAGCAGATGTACACCGTATACAGAAAAACCCTTATCGAAACGCCTTTAGCTGTCATATACATTACCTTACAAGCTGACCAAAAAAACTCCACCTTTTTACAATAAAATCCCCGTAACTGGTGTCTTCTTTTATTTTTTCAATAGATGGGTTTGTCCCTCGATTGTAACGAGCACCAATGATACGTACCTCGTCCATACCGATGGAGGTAAAATTGTCGTGATCAGCAAGCAGCCGCAAGTGCTTTGCAGCCAAATCAATATTATAGATATCCTGTTCCAGACATTTGGCCAAGCTTCTCAAATCGCTGATAGACATGTCATCTGGGTTTAGACCTAATGTAACTGCTGCGGTCCTAAGCTGAACACTTACCCAACCAAAACTAGTTTTGGAAGGTGGCGGCGTCATTACGGTCGGTAAATTCCCCAAATGATCGAAGACCCTTAATTCGAAAGCGGCCCTATCGGCAGAATTTGGATCTCCTCCAGCCTCAATCCAACACACACCGGCCAGCAGCTCTATAGGAAGTGAATATTTTGCGGCCGAAGCCTTGATAAACTGTTTATTATGAATCAACCAAGTATCTTTGAAACGCTGGATATGACCTCGCCCCCCACCAAACCGTGCGGGCACCAACTTCCAGACAAAAACATCGAAGAACCCCCAAGTAGGGCTGCCGTTGGATTCCGGCGTACAAAAATCATTCATACCAACTCATCCATGACTTAGACTTCGTTAGCGTACTGTATCATCAAAATTCTCGTTCAGCGTACCGGTCGTTGGCCGACTTGAAGCAAAACATCAGAACAGCCCACCGAGCGCGATAGGCTCCCAATTCATGATAACCAGCTCACCGCTGACATCAGCCTTTCCCTTTTTCTGGTTTACCGTGCTGTAGCGAATGTCGACCGTTTCAAAATGGAAGCCTTCAAAAACGCGCCGTATGTCAGGGTGGTCATTGATGCTGACCATCACCTTCCCCTCACACCGCCGCATGAACTCAGCCATCCGCTCGTAGTTTTCAAATGGAAAATCCACACCGTACCCAGCCGTCTGCCAATACGGCGGATCCATGTAATGGAAGGTGTGCGCCCGGTCATAACGCTCAGCGCACTCAAGCCACGGCAGGTTCTCCACATACGTCCCTGACAAACGCTGCCAGGCCGCAGAAAGGTTCTCCTCGATCCGCAGTAGGTTGATGGCCGGGCCCGTCGTGGCTGTGCCAAACGTCTGCCCGCTGACCTTCCCTGCGAAGGCGTGGTGCTGCAGATAGAAGAACCGGGCAGCGCGCTGGATGTCGGTGAGGGTTTCGGGACGGGTCATCTTCTGCCACTCAAACACCTGGCGCGAGCTGAGTGCCCATTTGAATTGGCGGACGAATTCTTCAAGGTGGTTTTGGACGACGCGATACAGCGTCACCAGGTCTCCATTGATGTCGTTCAAGACTTCAACGGGGGCGGCCTGGGGGCGCATGAAGTAGAGGGCCGCACCTCCTGCGAACACTTCGACGTAGCATTCGTGGGGTGGGAAAAGAGGGATAAGGCGGTCGGCCAGGCGGCGTTTGCCGCCCATCCAAGGGACGATGGGTGTGGACATAAATAGCAAGACTTTTACTGTATATATAAACAGGTGCTAGGCTCGCTCCGCTTTGTGCACGAAGCGGGAGCCTTGGCTGGACTTGCAGGGGTAATCTGCGGGAACAGTGACCAGTCGCGATGTTGGCGCATCTCAACTGGTCGCTCTTTTTCAATCTGCTGCGTTATCTCTTCAGCTCAATCAGACCAGTACCTTCAGGGCACGCGCGTAAAGCGCCTGACGATCGGCAAGGCCATTTGTGCCACCATTGATCCGTTTGGTAATTGTCAGGAAGTCGCTTTTATCTGCAAAGGTATTGAGCCCAGCACGGTGCCAGAACCAAGCAGCTGACATGGCAGCATGCTCGGGGCGCTCGAGGAGTTCTGGATGCTCTAGCAGATCCAGGCCTAATGCCTCGCCGCAGGCCGCGTAGTTCGCCCGCCCGGTAATTTGAATAAGCCCCCTGCCCCTATATAACTGACCGTCGCCGTCGTCCTCAGGCGTGTTGCCCAGGCGTTCAGCGAGCCTTCCGGTGTCGTATTTTTCGAGGTAGGCATCACTGCCTAATTCCCGCACGTAGCGAAGTTGGCCAGACTCATGGCCCACCTGCGCCAGGAAGGCCGCGATACGCAGCTTCGTAACGATAGCGTATTTGCTCATCGCAACGTTTAAGACAGGAACAAAAACGCCAGCTCGGGAGCTGGCGTCGGGGAGGATCTGCAGCAACTGCTGCGCAGTAATCGACATTCAGACATCTCCTGAATAGAGGTGATTTGTGATGGAGGTGATGGTCAGAGCTGCACGACCTTGACTGGTTTTTTCTCTTTCTTTTTTCCTTTGGCTTTTGCCTTGCCCTTGTTGCCACCATTGCACTCGGCCGTGGTGGACCAGCCAGCTTGGGTAAATACCTGTTCGACTGAATCGGTCAGGTACTCGCCATCAAGCCCCTCCTTGAACCCCTGCACGCTGATCATGCGCTCCGCGAAAAGGTCAGTACGCCCGACCATTTCAAGACGGATGCCTGCAGTGCTGCGATTGAAAGCAGTAAGACGCGCTTTCGCGGCCTGCTCAGCTGCAGATTTGTTGGGGTAGATATGCCGGTCGGTATGAACGGGAGGGAGACCATCCGGGGCAGTGTCGTTATTGAGGGTCACGATCTGGAGCTTCCCGGTCTTCTTGTCCTGATGCTTCGTCGACACGGCTTTATGTGTCGAACGATCACCCAGTCTGAACTGCCATCGGCTGACGTCTTGGCGCGTGATGGCAAGAACGCCAAACGCTTTCCCGGATGCGCTGACTCCCTCTTGCCTGGGCATGACGAGCAACTTGCCGTCGGCGACCTTGGCCGTGCAGTCGTACTTTTTTGCCAGCCGTGTGATGAAGTGGTAATCCGACTCGTTGAGCTGGTCAGCCCGTGGGACCTTTGTCGCTACGTTGCAGGCTGAAGCCCAGCCATTGCGTGCGGCAATGTCACTGACAATCTTGGATAACGGCACATCCTCCCAGCTACCGCTGCGCGTGGTCTTACCACTTCCACGCATGCTGCTGGCCTTGCCTTTGATGACCATCGTGTCGGGAGGACCAGACACCTCGATCTCGTCAATGGTGTACAGACCGATCTTGGTCAGCTTCTGACCGTCATAGCCCAGATAAACCTCAACATCGGCCCCTCTCGATGGCAACGCCACTGCACCGTCACGATCATCAATGCGCAGTTCGAATTCATCCGAGTCCATATCGGGCTTGTCAGTGGTACGCAGCTGGATCAATCGGTCGTTGATGAGCGCCGTAATGTCGGTGCCGTCGGCAACGATCCGGAAAGTGGGTTTCATGCGAAGACACCAAAAGAAAGCCCCGCAATAGACGGGGCTGGGCAAAAGGAAAAGTTCGTTACGCGTAACGCTGAGGTCAACCCCAGAGCATCACGGTTTCATCGGAGGATGCGGGAAGGTCCGGCAGAGTGATAATCAGCCCCACCCGAAAGGGTTGAGCCTCATCGGCCAGGCCCTGATTGGCATCAAGCACGGCCTCCACAGAGCCGTTCAAATGGCCGTAATGATTGAAACAAAGGGTATCGAGGATATCCCCGTCAGACGTTCTGCATATCGTCGCCATAGCGTGTGAACTCCAGCGTGAACGCCTGCTTGCGAGGGATACCCCCTTGCATCAGAGCGCTCTGATCTTCCTGAATTTTCTTCAAGCACCAGTTACCCAGCACTGCCCCATACCCTGTGGTCAGGGCCAGAGGCACGCCCAGGCCCGCAATGCCACGCAAAGTATCGAGCTGTTTAATCCCGCCTTTGACGTTGGGGAATACCGCCCCCTTGAGCGTCAGTGACTCGTCACCCATACCTATGTTCTGCTGTGCCGGTCGACGCGTGAGACGCTCTTGCGACGCCCAGCGGAACTCACTGGAACGGCTCAGCTCGTCGAACGCAGCGGTGTCCAAATTGAAGTAGTACGGCTCGGCTTTCGCGCTCAGCGGCTGCAAGATCAGCAGATGTTCAAACGGTTTGACCGCTTCGACAGCCGGGGTTTTCTGCGCGGCAAATGACGAACTGGGCACCACGTTGGCCAGCGCAGGACTGATACTGCCCGCCACCTTGTTGATGGCAGTCCCGGCTTTTGCTGCCTGCTCTTTCAGCACTCCCAAGCGCTCGTCAATCTGCGTTACCGCCCTTGATGCACGACTGTACGTCGATACGACAGCCCCGACCTTCGCCTGGGCCGCGTTGACACCCCGCATCACGCGCTGAAGCTTGGCTCCGATGGCGGGCCCCACGATGGGCAGGCCCTCAAGCTCGGCAGTCGCACCGCTGATTTCGCTGATCGCGCCATTGACCGGCGATAGCATGCCGTCCAGATCGCGCCGACCTGACTCGCCCGCCGCCACCAGATACTTCATACCCGACTGCAGTTGTTCCATATAAGCCATATATCCCCCTACTCGACGTGCGGAGCATCAAACAGATTCGACCGTTGCGACTGCTGCGCCGAGTCGCGCATAGCTCGCTGAATCATCGGCTCCAGATCTCGCATCAGTTGCTGCGGATCTTTCACATCACCTTGAACGGTCAGTGTTATTGGCGCATTTATCGAAACCTGCTGTTCGTACTTAGGTGTCGGCATATTGGGTGCCTCGGGCTTGATGACAATCGGCGCGGCAGGACTCGCTGCAGGCTTTTCCGTCATGGCCCGACCGACATCCCCCATCAGCGGCCCGGAAGGAGCCAACGCTGGAGCTGGCCCCCGAGCCATAAGCGGCACCCGGTCGTTATCGAAAGCCTTGGCCGTCGCACCCAGCGTGGGCACTACTGGTCCGGGTAGCGCGACCGGAACCGGAGGCGCAGCCAGCAACGACACAGGCTTGTTCTCTTTTTCGGGAGTGCCGAACAGCTCTTTGCCCAACAAGCCGCCGACCTCACCGCCGCCCCAAGACCCCAAAGCACCGCCAATAGCCGCGCCTATCGCCGTGCCCACGACCGGCAAAATCATCGTGCCAATCGCCGCACCGGCCGCAGCACCACCCCAGCCGCCTAGCGCGGAGCCCGCAACTTCGGTAGCCCCTTCCAGTTTTTTCTCGATAGGGTCATCCGACTGATACAGCTCAACCGCTTTCAGCCCCGCGCTGATCACCGCCTCACCCGGCAAAACCTTGGCCCTGCCTGCCATCTTGCCCAGCAAAGGCATGATGCTTCGCTCAGCAGCCGCAGGAAGCGGCGGCACGGGCATGGGCAGACGGGGGGCCGGACGAATGCGAGGGGCGTCGGCCGGACTCGGCGGCACCAGGCGGATGCGCGGCTCACCGGCCGGACGCGGCAGACCAGGTCTGATACGTGGCTCACCAGCTGGACGCGGTGGCAAAACGGGCGGACGAGACGCAGCGCCCGCACGACGACGTGCACGGGCTGATCGCCGTCCTCGACGTGGTGTATCGCGCTGGCCCGGCAAACCAGATCCTGCACCTATCTCCGAGGCGTTGACCACGAAGACGCGTTGCAGGCCGTCCCCGTCGCCAGAACCATTGGAGCCGCCATCTGAATCGGCACCAGCCTCCAGCGTTTCGCGGTACGCTTCCAGCGCCGTGAACCCAACCCCGAGCAACCCTTTAGGCCTTTTGGCCTCACCGTCTGCATCAGCGCCTTTGGCCTCGTCGTTCTTGGCGTCATCACCTTTAGCATCATCCGGCTTGTCCTTGTCGGCGAGCTTCGCACCTGCTTTGGACGCCACTGTCAGGCCAACGCCCAGCAGCGCAGCGACACGCGCTTTGCGCCCAGAGGCTGCAGCACCAGGCGCGGCCGCTGCGGTACTGCCAACACCTGCAGCTTTTGCGTTGGTCACAAAAACCTGCTGGACCTTCCCAGCTCCGCCGCCGACCGACCCTCTGGCAAGATTCATCAGGCCCTTGCCGATTTTGAAAGCCCCAAAGGCTGACTTGGCAACCAGTAAAGCCCCGATGGCCCCCGTCAGCCCCATAGCCAGGTTCGGCATCTTGTCGCTGACGGTCGTGATGCCTTGGGCCACGGTCGTCAAACCTTGCGCCACGGCATCGGTTGTCGGGCGGATCGCATCGCCCACGCTGCGCATGGCATCGTTGGCCGCCTGTGACAGCTCGGCCCACTTCTGCGACGAGCCTTCCCGGCGCTCGGCCAGGTTCTTGTCGAGAATGCCCGACGCGTTGCGGGACTGCGATTTCAGATCGTTGTACAGCTGCTTGTTCTGCAGGTACGCGGTAAGCGCCGCCTTGACCTGCATGTCCGCAAAGATGTCGCCGGTTTTCAAGGCCTGCGACAGCGATTCCATCATGGCCTTGGCCTTGGCCGGGTCTGTTTCCTTGCTGATTTTGGCCGTGGCGGCCGCCATTGCCTCGGCCTTTTTCGGGTCCGTCTTCTGGATGTACTGCTGGGCCAACGCCATGCTGGACTCCAGCGTGGACATACCTTTCTGCAGGCCGGTTTGCATCGAGCCTTCGTAATCGATACCGGCCTTTTTGTAGGCATCGACCGTATCCGAAGCACCGATTTTGCCCATCCAGTTTTTCAGGTTGTTGGCCGCCTCGTCAGAGCTGCCCGCCGTCTTCATCTGGACCTGCAGCATTGCACCGAGCTGCGTCACCGCGTCCATGCCGGTGATACCGATACTGCCCATGTTGGCCAGCAATTCGGGAAACCACTTTGCCATGTCGGAGGCTTCGAAACTGCCCGCCTGCCCTTGGTAGGCGATGGCCTCCAGAGCTTGCTGCATTTCCTTGGCGTCGGTGATCTTGGCGTTTTGCCCCAGGGCGTTAATCATCTTCGCTGTGTCGGTCCCTTCGGAACCCTGACCGACCACGAATTTGGCGGCAACCGGCGCGTACTCCAGCGCCTTGCTCAGCTCCATACCGGCACCGACCAGTTGATTGACTACGTCAGCGACCTGATTGCGCTCCATGCCGGTATCACGGGCGGTCGTGATGATGGTTCGTGACATCTCCGCTTCTTGCGGTTTGTTGGCGATGCCTGCCTTGATCGCAATGTCACGAACAATCGCCCCGAAGTCCGCACTAACTTTGGTCGGGATCGCCAAGGCCCCGGCCGCTACTACGGCTTGCCCGACCGAGCTTTTGACCGTCTCTCGTCCCTCGCTCATCTGCCGTCGGCCCTTGGCCTGCAACTCGGCAGAACGAGCCGTGCGCCCCATTTCCTTGTAGGCTTTGCTCAGCCGTCCGACCTCGACGCCCTGCGCTTTGAGGCTGTCGAGGTTTGAATTCAAACGTGACAGTAAGGCGGTCGCACCGGCCTGGCCCGTTGCATGGGCTTTACGCCACTCCTCGCGCAGCTTGATCGTTTCGCCAATCGTGCTCTGCAGGACGCGAGCCTTGGCACCTTTGTCGTCCAGCGCCTTGATACGGCTCTCAACGTCCTTGAAGGCCTTGCCTACGGTTGCACTGACCGCACCGCCGATGACAAGGCCCAGCTTCAAACTATCACTCATAGACCACCCGAGGCGTTCAAAGGGGGATCAATCCATGATCCACCACAACATTCGATTGAAAGGCATCGCCTCGATCTCAGCAGCGGAAAAGCCCGTCTCCGCTGCCAACTTGCGCGCCGCCTGTCTCATGGTCTCGGGATTACAATTCATCCTCTTCGACCAGGCGAAAATAGCCTTCCTGCAGGCGGCGATAATCGCGTTGTTTCATCCGGTCCAGATCGTCCCTGCCTGCCTCGATCAGGCTGCAGAACAAGTGGAGTTCGTGTGCCTCGGGGCTGCCGTTGGCTGCAGCCGCTGCAGCGCGGGTATCCCTGACGCAAGGTGCGCGCATTGTTACCTTGTCGACTTTCACGGTGTTGATTTCCACCGGGTACTTCAGCGTGATGATTGCGCCTGAATCCGTCAGGACGATCCACGACGGCAGCGGAGTGGGTTCGTTGTTGCCAGTTACTTGAGTCATGTTCGTTCCTTAAAGGCCAAGGGCGGCGCGTTCAGCTGCAAGTTGGTCCACGCCGTCGATCACGCGCACCATGTTCACCATGTCGATCTCGTAAACAACACGACCGTCGACTTCCAGCTTGTAGTAGGAGACGGCGAGGCTGTGCTTTATCTCCGCCACCGTGGCGGGCTTCCACTCGCCCGGATCGACTTCTTTCAGCATGCCGCGCAAGGTGGCCACCACCGGTGTAACAACGCCTTTCAGGCCCTTGAAAGAGCCTCTGAATGTACCGTTGAAAGCGGTCTGATCAGACAGGCCGAAAAATTTCAGCGACTCGCGGCGCACGCCATTAGTCGTGAAGCTGGCTTCCATCTTTTCCAGGCCCATGTCGACCTCGACCGGGCCGGCCATGCCGCCGCCGCGGTACTCCTCGGTCTTGAGGGTCATCTTGGGAAGCGTCAGCCCCGGCACGTCACCGCTGAAGTTGATACCGTCGACGAACAGGTTCGTGTTGGAGAGGGTTTGCGGAATCATGTAGAGCGCTCCTTAAGCGGCTTCGAGGACTTCGGTCAGCCACTGATTGGTGACTTCAACGCGGAAATTCGGGTTTTCGGCAGGCGGCACGTCGGTAAAACGGATGTTCCAGTACACCTTGCCCTGCTCCAGCTGGCTGGCAGTGTTCAACTCGGTGTCCGCGTAGACCTCGAAATTGATGATCGCCCCTTGGTTTTTCAGATCGCGCATAAAGGCTTGCAGGCCTTCTGTCACGTCCTTGACGTAGGTTTTGGTGATCGAGCGGTCGACTGCCCACTTGTGCCCTGCCTGGATTGCATCCATGACGATGTCGAGCGTGCGGACCCGAGTCACGAATGCCCACTTCGCATCACTGGACAACGTGCGGTTGCCCCACAAGCGATAGCCGTCGTCGCGGATGATCGTCGCGATATTGGCGTTGTTCAGCAGGTTGGCCCGGCACGTCGCGTCACCGGCCAGGTACTCGACAGGCCTGGTAGTGCCGGTGATGCCGACAAAGTCCTTGTTCGACGGCGATGCCCAGAAACCGTACTCCGTGTCAGTCCAGGCAAAGAGGCCCGCGACCCAAGCAGACGCAGGGGCATCAACGGTCTCGCTGGCCGTGGTGTCCCAGTACTGAACGCCGGGATCACACATGAAGATGCGTTTACTGCCGAAGTTTTTCGCGTAGGCCATCGCCGCTTCATCGGTCGTACCTGGCCCGTCAACAATAGCGATGGCGCGCAACTTGGCAGCCAAACCATCCATCGCGGTGGCCACGGCGAGCGTGGCCGAATGCTTGGGCGCGATCAGCAGTCGCGGCTGTGCGTTGAACAGGCTCTTGCCGTCAATCAGCGCTTGCAGACCTGTACGCTTACCGGACGCGAGCACACCGCCAATGACGGCAGAGGTCAGTTCAGCGGCGGTCGAACCTGCAGCAACGCCACACCCCACGATAACGGCCTTGGCCCGCGTAAAGATCGCCTGGCACGCCTTGGTAATCGGCGCATCTGCGCCCCAAGCTGCAATGGCTTCGCGTTCACTGGTGATCATTTTCAGCTCGTTGACGGCTGCCAACTGAACGACCTCAGGCGAGGTACTCGGGGTGAAAACGTCGCACAGTCCGATGATCGAGGACGACGGCAGCGAGATGGTGCGTGCCCCGGTGTCGACGGTCGTCATGGTGATGCCGTGAAAGAAACTCATAGAGCCAATCTCCAGATATGAAAAAGCCCCGCATAGCGAGGCCCAGGGGAAAACAGAACAGAAGCGAAAACGCCCTAGGTCACGGGGCGTTCAGGGAGGACAGCGGCGCAGCGCCGGTTCCTATTTGGTTGGCCAGCTCGATGACTGGACTTGCTCGACGATCACAGCCTGTCGAATACGCTCCTCAAGCGCTGCTTTGCGCGTGAGCGCGGCATTGCGCGCATTCAACGAATCATTACCCACCGCCTGCACTTGTGCAGCCGTGTGCATGCGGTAAGCGCCTGCACCCTTTGCGTCGACGCACCAGACTGGCGTTTCCCAGCTGTCGGCCGGGGCCGACAGCGAGGACAGCACGGCGGCCATCAAATTGGACTGATCAGTCGCTTGCGATGGATAGGTGTGAGGCTCGCCCAGAGCGCTGCTGATAAAACCACCGACGATGGCAGCAGCGCATGCGCTGCTAATCTCGACCAGCTTGTTGGCCTTGATTTGATCGAGATTGACCGGCACAACAGGCAGGGTGCTGCTCAGCACATGGTTTTCATCCACCCAGCGTGGTTCATTTGCGTTCGCTTCCCATGCGTCCAGGGAGAGAGGCACCAACAGATCAGCGTCAGGCAGGATGCAATCTAGAGCCTCGGTATCAAACCAGCCGATCACCTCGCGGGTGATCGGGTCGAAGTATGCGTAACGCATTAATTAATACTCCAGAATCAGAATGCCAGGAAGTCCGGGACTCCCAGCGCCACCATTAGCAGTGCCGCCAGCGGTGCCATACCCCGCACCGCCGCCACCGCCGCCACCGCCAAAACCACTCCCGGTACGACCGACACCTCCACCACCCGCACCGGCACGACCTCGACCACCGGCCGTACCGAACGGGCCAGGACCACCAGAGCCGCCGTCACCACCCAGGTACTGCCCACGGGCATCGGTTCCGTCAGATCCACCACCACCCCCCAAGCTGGCCGCAGAACCACCAGCGCCGGTGGTAATGTCACCACCTGCCCCACCGCCACCTGCCGCGAGCCCCAGCAAAGTGCCAAAACGCGTGACCCCACCGGCTCCACCATTTTTCCCGGCCGCGCCACTTGCCGCCGTCGCACCCGCCGCACCGCCCGCGCCGATAGTGATCGCGTAGACAGTTCCCGGCACGACAGTGATCGCTTCCGCAAGTACAAACTGACCGGCGTTTCCACCACCGCCGCCTCCCGCCCCCTGCTGCGATAGCCCGCCACCGCTGCCACCACCGCCGCCACCAGCGCTTCCAGACACCCAGATCGTCGTTACCCCATCTGGGCAAGTCCAATTCCCATTTGCGGTAAAGCGAACTATCGATTTCAGCCGGCTCATTTCCGAACGCAGAAACTCGGTGTTTACGATCTGTTTGGACGCATCCCCCGGTGCAGGTGTGGGAGCGGTCGGAGTCCCGATAAATGCAGGGCTTTCGACGCGGGCCAGTTGCATCATGGAACAGCGATTTACTGCCCAGTACGAGGTCCCGCTTGACGCCAGTTCGATCATTTCAAACGGCCCCAGCACCAACGTCAGACCGCTTACGCCCGTGAGGATATTTCCAGTCGGAACGGTCAGCGTGATAGATGCGTTCCCGGCGCTGTTTCGGAACAGGAACGTGGTGCCATCCGGCACGCTGGCCGCCGCAGGGAGCGCGACAACGGCATTGGGCGACGTGATGTTGAACCAGCATCCGTTTTGCGCTGGGCTAACCGAATAGGTAGAAGCCGACACCCCAACACCCACACCGATAAACTTTCGCGCCCAGCTGCGCACAAAATCTTGCGTTACCAGCTGATTGCCCGCCGTATTCGTTTCCGGCGTAGGACCTTTCGGCGTGCCTTTGAAAACAGGCGAGTCCGCCGTTAACAGCTCGGTGAACACTGGCCCGTTACCACCCACCGCAGCGGATGCAGTCCAGGTTTTGCCATTGGAGAAATCGGTGAAAATACCGGTGTAGCCGTTGGAGTTATCCCGACGACCCGTAATGCACCACATGCCATAACCCGGCGACCCACCGCCCGAATCCAGCGGGACCGTTACGCCATTCAGCTTGCTTGCACCAACGTTGATATAGCCGCTCCAGCCGCCCGGCTTGGCCCAATCGCTGTTTGACGTAAGCACCAGCGCCACCGTTGCGAGCGTGCCGATGTTGTAGGTGCCGAGGACATTCCACAGCGCCGACATCGTGGCGATTCTGTTACTGCTGTCGACCACCGACGGCGTGGGGGCCGTGGGTGCTCCGGTCAGCACAGGTGAATCTGTCGGCGCAAACTCGCGCCAAGTGGTCCAGCCACCGGCCGCCTGCGTGCGCCAAAACAGGCTCGGGTAGCCGCCCGCCCCTGCCAAGGCTGCAAAAATCTGTAGTGCGCCGCCGTTGTTGTACCGCGCGCAAATCAAGGTCGCATTGGCAGTCGCCGGGATGTTTACGCCGGTTGAAGCCATGCGGAACATCCCGCTTAACGGGGCATCGTTTGCATCCTGCACGAGCGGTGCAGAATCAGTTCCGATCCCAAACAGCGCCAGCAAACCACGAGTGAAACCTGTGGTTGAAATACTAGTGTCGTTGTCGGTCAGCGCGGGAGTAGGAGCCCTTGGATCACCCGTAAACACCGGGCTGGCAATGGGGGCCCTTAACGCCAGGGCGTTCATCATCGTGGTCGAGAAATTGGCATCGTTGCCCAGCGCGGCCGCAATCTCGTTGATCTGGTTCAGCGTCTCTGGCGCAGCCCCTACCAGGACAGTAAACAGCTGCTGAACAAACGCGGTTGTAGCCAACTGCTCGTTGTTGGACGACGCGGCTGGAGTGGGTGCTTTCGGCGTGCCTGTCAGCACCGGGCTTGCCAGGTTCGCCTTGGCAGCCAGCGCGCTATCGACCTGCGTTTTGGTGTAGACATCCGTCAAGCCATAGCCAGCAACGGTCGTCGGATTGCTGGCCGCCACCACACGACCATATTTGTCGACGGTGACACTACGATACGTGCCCGCCTCCACGCCCGTGCGCCCCCAAGCCATCTCAAAGGCCAACGGGGTGACACCCAGAGAGATAGTACCGTCCGTGATCAACTGCCAGCCGCTATCACCATTGACGCTGCCTTGCTCGACGTGAACCAGCAGGCCCGACGTAACACGCGGGTCAATGTCCGCATCAGCAGCCCGAGCCCAAGCGCCCGCCGCTGTCACCCAAATGCCGTTTTCACGGGCGGCGGTCTGCTTGACCACCAGCACGCGCTTGCCGGAGGGCACTGCCACTCCGTCGATGGTCTGCAGGCCGCTCAACGCGATGTTGGTCGTGGTGGCCACCAGAACGGAATGCTTGAAGTCCTGCCGCGCCAGTTCACTGATTACAAACTCGCGTGTTGCCAACACCACACTGGGATCAATTTTCAGTTCGACATTGGCCGAGTTGCTGACGATCAGGTTCATCCGCACAACCTGCGTGCGGCCAGAGCCTTGCGCCAGCAATGGCTTGAACGACGGCGCGCAGTTGGCAATCGCCACCAGATCACCGTCAGCATCGTACAAGCCGATTTCACGAATCCACTTTCCACCGACCTCGGCAGGAATGACCTGCTCAGCGACGATAATCGCCGGGTTGGCCGGGTCTTGGGTAAGCTGATTCAAGGGCGCTCGACGCCATTCGTTGATCAGCGCTTTTTGGCTGGCGTCCGGCTGCGGGTCCGCGCCGTTGGCATCCCCTACGCCCATCTGGGTAATCTTCCAGCCAATGCCCAGAGCATCGGCATTGGCCTGTTTGGCGACGCCGATATTGGTCAGGATGGCGTAAAACTGCGAATTTTGATCGATCATGAATACACATCCAGGGTGTCGATAGTTTCTTCACGTCCGCCACGACCGATAACACCCGAGACGACAATGTCTCGCTGTTGCGGTGGGTAAACGTCGATGATGTCGCCTTCTTGCACAGAGGCGCTCAGATAGGTGCTGCCGGTGGTTTCCAGACTGATGGCAAGGCCGATCAAGTGGCGGGAAACAGGCTTGGCGTCATCGATCAGCGCCGTCAGCTCTTCGTACATCTGCTCCGTGATGCCGGTGTCCAGTACGCCTACTTTCAGCTGGAACGTGCCGGGCTCGCCCAGCGGGTTGAGCTGCCACCACTCCACGATGTCGATCAGATAGCCCAAAGGCTCGACCACCCGACGCAACGCGCCGATGGTGCCCTTGTGCGCGTGGACATAGAACGAAGCCTTGACGGCATTACGCTTGACCGGCTCCGACCACTTCTCATCCCAACGGTCGACGGACCATGACGAAGCCAGGTGCGGCAGCAGTTCCACCGGACAGGTGTCCGGGTTGTAAAGTGTGCGCAAGGGCACGGGCGTGGTATCGACTATCGCAGCCTCAATGGCACGCTCAAGCTGCGTGCTGCTGTTGGGCAATAGACTCTTCATGTCAGTCACCCTTGGTCAGCGTGAAGCCCTTGCAATAGGCGGCCTGTGCCTTGCTGGGCAGAATGTCCGCCCAGTCACCCAGATCCACGCGACGAACGCCTGCGATGTGCAGCTGGGCGTCGATAGCCGAGCGAGCCACCTCAACCCCCAAGCGCCGCCGAGGATTGACCCAGGCCTTCAAGCGCGCTTCACACTGAGCCAGAATGGTCTCGTTCTCCGAGCCAGTACCGACCATATGCACCACCGCGTTGATGGTGTAAGGCAGGATTTCAGCGCTCTGCACTATCAACCGATCACCCAGCGGACGAATGTTCTCGTCGCTCAGGTAGTCGCGCACCTCGTCAAGCAATGACTGGGGGGCAATGCCGGTCTCACTCAAAGCCAGGACCGTGACGACCACCGTCGAGGGTGACGGGCTTTCGGCCGTGGCGTCAGCAACCAAACCCGACGAGTTCCGGGCATGCAGGATGTAGCTGTTACGCGGACCTGCAGTAGTCAGCCCCTCATAGACCAACTGGATACGCTCGCGCAGCGCGTCGTCCTCTTCCTTCACCTCAGCCGTTGGGGGAAAGGTCGTCAGGTCTTCGGCCTGAATCACCAGGCGTTTGAGGTTGACGTTGAAGGCCAGCTGATCCAGGTCAGATTTACGGGCGTAAGCCAGCAACAAGGCCTTGCACCCATCGTTGACACGGGCGCGATTGCCGAGCTTGTTGTAAGCACCCAGTTCAATCAGTTTCGTGACGGGATCGCTCTCAAGCGCAGCATTCCAGTTGTTACCCATCCAGTCCCGGAAAATGCCCAGTGCTTCCTCATAGGTGGTTTCAACGTCCAACGGTTCCAGCACTTGCGGCGCAGGCAGCGCCGACAGATCCACCGCACTCATGCTGTGACCTCCAACGTGAAGCTATCGCCCTGATACGTACCTTTCAAAGCGAACGTGACTTGCCCATCAATCACCGATATAGCGCGCACGGACTCGAGCCTCACCCGCGGTTCCCATCGCCCGATGGCTCGGCTGACCTCGGCTTGCACGGCGCTGCGCCAACCGGCCGTGACCGGTAAATCAACGAACCGGGCCAGCTTGCTGCCGTACTCGGGACGGATCCTGCGACTGCCTTCTGGCGTGGTCAGAATGTCCGCAATGGACTGACGCAGGTGATCGAGGCCCGACAAGGGCAAGCCCGTCTCGCGGTCCATTCCGATCATCGTGATTACTCCAGCGGCTCAAACTCTTCATGCGCTTTCAGGTAGGCCAGCGCGTCGGCATCGGAGGAATTCACCGAGGCAACGCCCTGTGCCACGTCGACCAGGCCGCCATTGGGCAGCACCACAGTTCGGGAAGTGAATACCGTGTCACGGAAGCCGATCTGTGCAGGTTCCGATGCAAGCGACGACGCACGCGGAGCGACGGTGATAACGAGATCCGTAGACGCCGACTCGGTTTTGGTTTTGCTCATGCTTTTCTCCAGACGCAAAAAACCCGCATAGCGCGGGGATGGTCAAACAATGGGATCAATGCTTGTGGTGATTGCTGTTGCCCAGGGTGTCGAGGATCGTACCCATACCGGTCACGTTGCCGGTGACCAGCAACGACCCGTCGATTTTCACGTTGCCCGTGAGGTTGATCGAGGGCGATTGAACGGTTGCGGAATCATCCGTCACGACCACCGTCGAAGCGCCGACCTTCACCGTCACAGTGCCCGTAGGCAGGCTGATCGTGTAGGTATGGGCCTGCCAGTCGTAGACCAGAGAACCGCCATCGTCGAAGCGCCATACCTCTACGTGGTCGCGGTTATCGGGCGGCGCACCTGCATTGCCGTAAAGCCCAGGAACGAATGTGCCTTGCGCAGGATCTCCGCTGGGGCTGATGAGGGCACCCTGCTCGCCCAGCGTTGGGACCCGCCAATGGCGCGCCTTGCCCGCTGCCTGGCTATGCCAACGGACCCAGGCACTGGTCCAGCCAGCGCCATCGGTCACGCGGACCATCGCGGCACCGAGATCAACGGCCTCTACGCGGCAGGGAATGATGAGCGCCGCCAGCATTCGGTCATGCGCTGCGCTCGCGTAGCTCATTCAGCTCCTCCGCAGATCGATAGAACTCTTCATTACCTGGCCCGATATCAGGGCTGAAACCCCAGACCAAGCTGCCAGGCGGTTGATCGGGCCACGGCCACTCCTCGTCGCCCAGATAAATGCCCTGCGTCCACTCGATCAGCCAGACCGCGTACCCATCCAGTTCGGGACGGGACCAGTCCTGAGCGGCCCGGATAAACTCAGCTTCGTTGACAGGCAGACCCCAAGTCTGTCCGCGCAACAACACCGCCAGTTGGGTCGCGGCAAATGCCGCTTGCTTCTGGCACTCGTCACGCTCTGAACCGACAATGACACGAGCTTCGAACCGTGCGATGAATGCGGACTCGCCAGTGCCTTGATCAATACCGGGCTCAAACTCCGATACTTCCAACAGCACTGCTGGCACAGCTATCTGTTGCAGCATGTCGGGCATGGTGCCGACATACTCCAGCCCGCCAATCGCGTCGCGGATATGGTGCTCAATCGCTGCATAGAGCTGATCAAGGCTGAAAGCTTCGTCAGACACGGGCTGTTCCTCTCAGATACTTCTGCAGTTCGAAGTTGAATTCCTGCTTGAGGATCTCAATCAAACGCGCATCGGCACGTTTGACCCACTCATCAAAATGCGGCCGCGCCCCTTCGAGCGAGACCTTGGCCTTAGCGAGGGGGAAGCGGCTGCCATTCTCTTCAATGAAACCCGACCGGCGTTTTCCCTGACGAGTTTGCTCGTAATCGCTTGCATCAAAATGCTTGCTCGCCGTGCGGATCCATATGTCGGGACTACCGCCATACACCGTCTTCAAAAAAGCACCTTGATACCGGCGACCCGCGACCGATACACCTGTACGGCTCTGCCGAGCCCGTCCAATTCGGCTGGCCGAGATCGCATCTAAGCCCATCCAGAGTTTTCCGCGCATCGCGCCAGCAGTGACCGGGTAGGCACGCAGACGCTGACGCACTGCGGTCACAGCGATGCGCTCTTGCCGGCCGATGGCCCTGGCGATATGCGTACGCAACCAACGAAGCGTCTTGTTGATGGCACGCCGCTGGGCCGCTGCCGCCGCTTTGGGAACCGCCGCCGCAAAGTCCTTGAAGGCATCAAGATCCCCCGCAGAAGGCTGCAGGGTGATCATCCCGTCCTTGGCCGACTGCTTGTAGAAACTGCCTATGCTCATCGCTTTAGCCTCAGGATAAGAGACACCCAGCCTGTACCGTCTGGCTCCAGGCCAACCAGGTCATACCGACCACCCCCGTCCTGCTCAGGCAGGTCAATGGAGACGATCTGACCAATCGCAACCGCAGTAGCGTCATGAACGCGTATCGTGAAGTGCGGTTCCCTGATGCCGGTGTTGATGCGTCCGAGCTTGGGTTGCAGCCACGGGATTGAAAGAAACCCTGCGATATCGCGTCCGTCGACGGTTGCGATATCGCCCAGAGATTCAAGGATCTGGGCGTCCATGTCCTCAGCCAGTTCTCGAAAGCTCATGTTCAGTCACCGTCGGCTTCGTCAGCAGCTTCGTCACGGCTTGCTGCCTGGGACTGGATAGCCTCTTGCGCACGAGGGTCCGTGCTCAAGGCGATACGCCCTTCTGCAACCAGCGCATCCTCCATCTCTTTGCTGGCCGGGGTATATGGGCTGCCTCTGAGGATAACGTTGCGCCCCTCCTGAATGCAGCCGTCCACCACGATATAGCCGGGCTTCTTGGCCATCTCACACCACCTTGGCGTAGATGAATGCGTCCGGCTCCAGCAAACCCGCGAGTGCCGCGCTCTGAAGCTTCAACCAGCGAGCGCTCGGCTCCTGGGTCGTCCAGCTCTTGGGGAAGCGCGCCGCTTCGACCAGCCCGCTCTCGATGGCTTCCAGGTCCTGAATCGCACCGTAAAGCATGGCGTTACGCGTGGACGTCGCGCCCAGAATCAGGCCGCCCGCTGGGATCATGGGTTGCTCATCCCCTTCGTCATCCAGATACCACTCGTCATAGCCGTAAAGGTCGACGCCCGGATCGTTCAGGTAGCCGAGATACGTGACGCCGTCCGGCAGCTCTTCCGGCTTGATCAGGCCCATGTCGACGCGGCGAGTGTTCAGCTGCTTGATGACCGTCAGATTGGACTGGAATGCATCAAGCGCCTCACCACTGAGCGCAGCGGTATTGGCAGTGCGGCCAGAGTCTTTGGCGATCTTGCGTTTCCAAGCGCGCAGGTTGCCAATCGGGTCCGAGTCGTCGCTGCCCCACTGGCCGGTGCCCAGCGTGATCTTGTGATCATTCGCCATGAGAAAATCGATGGTGTCATCAACGCCGTCGCCCAGCACGCGGACCTTGCCGGTGGTCAGTGCCTGGGCACACATCCACTCCTCGCGACGAATGATCTCGTCATCCAGATCGCGCAGATCCTTGCCCAGCATCTGGCCTGCCCGCTCCAACGGCGATCGGCTGGAAAAAGGGTTGTCCCCTGCCGAGCGTTTGAGGACCAGCTCAGCGGTCGTTTCACGCTTGGGCTGGATGTACGGCGGCGCGTAGGAGTCAGTCCGGTATCCGTCACGAAGTGAAATGCTGCCGGGCAGGCGCGGATGAACAAACGGCGCCATTTTACGCTGGCCTTTGACGATATCAATGTCCACCGTTTTGGTGGGGAACGTCACGGGGCTGCCGCCATTGAAGAACGTGTTCAGCAGAAAACGTCGCGCCGTGGGCATCTGCTCGACGGCTTCAAGCATGGTACGGGTGTCAAAAATATCCATCAGAAGCTCCGGTTAACGAATGAACAGGCACAGCGGCCGCAGGGCTGCTTTTGCTTTGGCGAGTGACAGGCCTTCGCCCAACATGAGCTCAGAGCCCAGCACCTCGCCGGTGAGAAGGATCGATGCTGGAAAAGCACCACCGGTGGTATCCACGTCTTGATCAAGCACAGCCCTGGGGGCCTGAGAGCCGTTGTCGGCAGCGGCGGCGCAGAGCACGTACTCGCCAGAGGCATCGACCTGACCGAGCACCGCGCCGCGCTTGAGTTTCTGGCCTGCCGCAATGATTCCGGTCTCAATCACCACAGGGAATGCACCTGCGGAGAGATGACTGGGGACGTAGGTCTGACGGGTTGGATTACTCATGATGTTCTCCTGATCAGCGACGCGAAGCGCCCGCGACAATGGCTCCGACTACGGCTTTGCGCTCACCCTGAGCGTTGCCATCGGCGGGTGTAGAAGTCGACGCACGGGTGCTGTCGGCCTTAATGGCGCTCAACGAAATGCCACGGTCCTGGGCAGCCTTGAACAACTGCAAAGCAGTTGCCTCGACCGAGGCCCCGGAATCGATGGCCGTCGTGATCTCGGCCTCAAAGCCCTTACTGGCCAGACCGTTGATGCCCTTGATGCGCTCACGCTCAGCGGTGACCGCCTGCGTGCTGGCTTGCGTACGTGCAGTCTCCAGTTCGGACTGGCTGGCCTGGGCAATTTCGATGGTGTTTGGGTCGGTGCCAGCGGCCAGTGCTTCGCGCAGCTGAGCGGTGGAGTTGACGGTGGTCATAGTGAATGTCCTCGGTTGTGTCGCGGCCGGTTTGGCCAGTTCGGTAATTAGTCCTTCCAGAGAGCCCAGGCGGTGAGCAAGGCCCGATTCAACGGCTGCGGCACCTACCCGCAAGCCGCCAAAATCTCCCATTGCAGGAACAGCGTCGGATGCCACGCCAAGGTTGCGGGCGACCTTGGCCACAAACACCTCGCCCATCGCGTCCACGGTTTCACCGACCTTGGCGCGCCCCTCTTCGGTGGCCATGTCCAGCCGTTTGTTGGGAGCGTTGCGACTGACGATCTGGTAACGCTTGCGGCCGCTGCTGGCCTCACCCTCGACCACGGCTTCCACCACAACGCCGATGCTGCCGAGCAACGCCGTCTCGTCGATGACAATCTCGCTGGCCGCAGAAGCCAGCCAGTAAGCAGCGCTGGCCCCCGTTCCACCGACGTAGGCGACAATGCGCTTACGCGCACGTCCCGCATGGATCTGGTCAGCCAGCTCGTTGATGCCCGCCGCCACTCCGCCAGGGCTGTCGATGTTGAGGATGATGGACTTGATGCTTGGGTCATCCAGTGCCGACTGCAGGTCGGTGGCCAGTACCTGGGTGCTGGTCGCGCCACTTATCTCGGTAAACAGATTGGCGTAGCGAAAAACCGGACCGACCACCGGGATGATGGCGACGCCGTTGCGAACGCTGACCGTGCGGCTGTTCTCCAGCCGAATACCGGTTTTGCTCTCCAACGCACCCGGATCGCCCATGCGGTCGGCAATGGTCAGCAGGTTATCCAGGGCGTCAGGCAGCATTAGCCAAGGCTGCGATGCAGCCAGCTCCAATGCGCGGGGCATGGTTATTCCTCGTTGGGTGGTGTGGGTGGGTCAGCGATGACGCCGCCTTTGGGCAACATGTGCAGGTTGTCGGAGCGTCGTTGCTCAACTTCGCGAACACGCTGGCGGTAGACCTGCTGCCAGGGCTCGCCCGTCATCGCGGCCGTTTCGAGGGTTTCGTTGCTGACCCCGATTTCGATTCGCTTACCGGCTGCATTGGCCTCTTTGAGCTCATCGATAGCGCCTCGCGCCGGCCCGATCCAGATCCCCTGACAGTAGGCCTTACGCTTTGCAGGGTCCGCGTAACCCGGCAGGTGGATCAGCCCTCTCGCCACGGCCTCATCAATGATCAATTCACGGCTGGGCTGACAGAAGTCACAGGCCAGCCACCAGCGCCGAACGCTGTAGAACCGCCACGCCTGCAGCATCGCAGCGCGAGCCGCGCTGTAACTGCTGCTGTAATGCAGAAGCAACTCCTCCATCGGTTGTTCCAGCGCCGCGCCGATCTCTTTCACGACCGCCGTGAAGAAGGGGTCGAACTGGGCATTGGGTCGAGCCGGATTGGCAACCACCGGCTCCTCGCCCATTCCCAGGTCGACAATCGCACCCTCCCCCAATGCCAGCTCACCATCGTCGGTGGTATCACCACCCGCGCCCTCGTTACCCATGGCGGACATGGGCAAGTTGGAGACGTTGAAGTCGTTGTTCTTTTTGATGAACACCGTGAACATCGCGGAGATAACCGCTGCCATCAACTCGGCACTGCTGTAGCGCTCCAACTTCTGCAGCGGTTCCAGCACCGGAGCCAGGTAGGGAGCGCCTCGCTTCTGGCCAGGCCTTTCCTTGTCCGACATGACATGCATGACCCGACGTCTACCGGTCACATCACCGAACGCAGGCAGGCGCTCCCACGCAAGGCTCTGCCCTGCCAGAAACTCATTGGGATAGCCATTGCAGACGTGATACGCCAAGGGGGCTCCCAACCGGTCAAACTCGACACCTTCAACCATGTTTACGCGGTCCATGCCCCCGTCGGGATTGCAGACACGATCCGATTCAATCAACTGCAAACGGGTGCTGAAGATGCACCCCGGACGCTCATCGTCGGGGCTGGCTATCAGGACGTCGCCGCAGACCATGGCCGATATGAGTACCAGCGCCTGCAGTTGATAGTGATTGAGCGTGGCTTCGGCATCACACTCGCGAGGGTCATCGGCGTACAGCGACCAGATTCTGTCCAGTTGAGCATTCAGTTGCTCGGCCTGCTTCTCGTCGATGCCGACAGCGACATGATCGATCTGTGCACGGCAGACCAGGCCGGTACCGACCACATTGGTGCGCAAACGGGTGATAGCCGCCCGAGCGATCAGATGGTTGCGCATGGCATCACGCGACCGGGCCACCAGCATGCGACGCTCGCTGTGGTGCAGGTCGCGCCGGGCACTGCCCAATCCCGGAATCCAGCCCGCCATGCTGCGCAACACACGGGATGCGCCCCGCCAGCGGGTTTCGACTCCGCCACCGCCCCCCTGCGCTTTAGCAGGCTGCCCTTCAGATACCGACTTGGCGAGCTTGAGTGCCTCACGCATCAACAACTCGGCAGGGTCTTTGCGGAAAAAACCCATAATCAGATCACCATGTAGGAGATACGATTTCGTCCCCTACCCTGCAGCGACGCCTGTTCCAGCGCGACCTCTTTAGCGTATTGCTGTTCAAGCAAGCGCAGGCTGTCGAGCTCGGCACGATAGATCTCGCGATCCGCTCTTTTGAGACGCTGACCTTTTTTAAGGACGTCAGAGATCGCCGCCCGTACTTGCTCCAGGCGCATTTGTGCGTCAGTCATGATTGAACCTCTAGTAGCCTGCACGGCTGCGCGTACCACGACCGCGAGCATTCGCTTTACGTGGCACAGGAGTGACGGCCTGCTCGGTGTTGAAAAGAGTGGGTTGCAGCAGTTGTTGCTCCAACTGATCCCACTCATGTTCGCGTAACAGATGGGTCTTCAAGCTTCTGGCCGCATGCAGTGCATACACTTCGCAGTCCAGCGCTTCGTTACGGCGGCCCGCCTTCTTCTGCCACACCATCTTGCTGGGGTTGCGCGCGTGCGGAGCCAGCACTTCATTGGTGAGCTGCTCGTAGTAGTCCGAGCGGATCTCGCTGTACCAGTGCATTCGCCCCGGCCCTGCGCCGGTGAGTCGAAGACGTCCGTCGATCAGCGTCTTGGCCTTGTGGGTTCCGACGATGTAGACGCGCAGGCCATATTTCGAGGCCTTGGTGTTGTCCTGAGACGAGTCAACCGACGGGGACGGCCGGGTAAAGATTTCCTTATCACGGCTGTCAATCGATGCACCTTTGATCGCCATGATGTTGTAACGCTGCCGATCCCGAACGTACCCGTAGACCGCGTCGCTGGTGTTGCCGTCCGAGCTGTCGATACTCACGGCGGAAATGACCAACTGCGCGCCGCCCTCTGTCGCCACCGGCTTGGCGATTAGTCGATCCAGCTCCTGCCAGACGGCGTCATGCGGATCGATAGGATTACCGTACAACTCGCCCCAGTAAAGTCGCCACGATTCTTCACCCCGGCCCCAGCCGATGACGACCAGCGCCAGCCGGTCCCCCTGAACGTCGACGCCCACCGTGATCAGCAGCACCCCGTTGGGTGCCGTCAGCTCTGCGTAAGGCTCAGCCCGCTTTTCCAGTTCATCCGTTTTGGGTGCATCGCTTTTGTATTCGTAACTCTCCCCCTTGGAGCTGTTGACGAAGGCGATCATCGGTCCGATGTTCCCGTGGGACGCGGCGTGCTCGGCCTGAAGCTTTTTCTCCATCAGCGCCTGGAAGCGCGATCCCCAGAAAGTGGCGTAGAGCTCGTTGAGAATGTAACCGGCGATGCCTCTAAACTCGGCCGTCGCGACCCAACGGCCGTGCTTGAGGTTTGCGTTTTTCTGGTTGTCATCCCACGAACAGCCGCAATGCGGGCAAGCGTAATACGCATGCTCGGGCCGTTTCTTGCCATACACCTCGTGGTGATAATCCGGGTCGTCGGCGCAGAACAGATTGTCGAAGCTCAACGCATGCGACTGGCCACATTCGTGGCAAGGCACGAGCCCTTCGCGCTTGTCCGAGATCTCCAGCTCCGCATCAATGGCCGACAGCCCCTTGATGGTCGGGGTGCCGCCGATGATGATTTTCGAGCGGCGAAACGTCTTCAAGCGTTCCTTGGCCAGCTTGATGCTGTCCCCCTGCCCCCGCAGGTTGAGGTTGCAGTCATCAGGCTCCTCGACAGCGACTCTCGGAACAGGCGTGGACTTCACGCTTGCCGGACTGTTGGAGCCCACCATTTTCAGAAAGCCGCCCGGAAAACGCTTGAAGTCCTGGCGTTGCTGCAGCTTGCGACTGCGTAGATCGACCTTCTTGCGAAGCCTGGGCGTCGCCTCAATCATGGGCTCAAGCTTCTCGCCCACATACTGCTTGGCCGCTTCTGCTTTGGGAAACAGCACAAGGATCGGAGAAGGATCGATGTCGATCCACTTGCCCAAGGCGTTACCCAGCACACCCGATGTCCAGGCCACCTGAGCAGACTTGCGCCCTACGACTTCTGTAACGTTCGGGTCGTCAAGCGCCTCAAGCGGGCCGCCCGGCCAGATCAGATGCGGAGTCACATCGAACCGGTATTTACCCGGCCGAGCCGCCTCCTCCGCAGACAACCAGCGATACTTGTCTGCCCATTCGATGATGCTCATGCGCGGCGGTGGAGCCCACTTCAAACAGGCCTTGCGCAGCGACTCACTCGCCGTCTTCCTCAACGCCCTCCGGGTATGGCGATTCGTCAGAATCTCCAGCTGAGTCAGCATCATCGTCATATTCAGATAGCCTTCTCAGGATCGCTTCAATGGGCTCACGAATCAGTAGATCGTCCACCTCTATGCCATACCGGGCTGATAGCTCAGCGGCGAGCACGTCTGGAAATGTATTAAGCAGTTCGACCTTGGCCGACATGATCATGGCCTCGAAGCGCTGGATCATGTCGGAGGCGATCACCACCTCCCCAAGTTCCTTGGCCAGCGCCAGCTCTTCACGGTTGGCCCGAACCCGATCAAGCCTGTCACGGGACGACTCTTTCTTGCCGTTGAGCGAGGCCTGCTGCATCAGCCACTGGACCACCGCTTCCGTGTCGTACTGGTTTTCGTTGCCACGACCCAGACCAAACTCAACCACCGGCATGCCGTCGTGTTGCCACCGAGTCAGGGTGCGTTCGTCCCGGCCAACGATCTCACTCAAGTCGGCCTTGCTGACTTTCCTGCCCATACACAACCCTTTAGAAAGACGGACATCCCTGCAAAAAACTCAGCTGCACAAGAACCGCGAGTCCACGTACCCGTGTAGGGAGCCCACCTCGGGGAGGACCCAAACAGCAGGGGCCAGCGGGTGCGGTGGGCGCCGACTCAACCACTGAAACCGCCGCCTATCGCCCACGACTCAAGCCTGAGGGCCATTTGCCGAAAAAACTCCTAACTGCGAGACATTCACCACCTCTGACGAGCGAAGTGCGAAAAATGAATGATTTGGAAAAGCAGCTTAGTGGATACATGCAGATCGCTGACATGCTCATGAGGATGAAAGAGACCGGTTTGGTTGAAGACCCTACTGTCGTAGCCCAACTCAAAGAGCTTCGAGTCGCCATGGCAGAGCTAAACGCGATGACAGATCGACTGCAACAAGCAGTAGATCTGCATAAAGCCGCGACTCGACGCTCGCCCCCTCGTTTGTACTTGGTGAAGCGTTCACCGGACACGTCATCTGGCATTGATAAATAACTCTAAAGCTTGGCAACAGGGCTTCACTTACTTTGACTGCGCAGTATCTGGGCATCAATCTGGTCTGCGCAGTTGTCGAGCAGCATGATGGCCTGATCCTTGAGCTCCCACACGTCACCGTTCGAACGAAGATCCGCTTCATCGGCGTTGATGCGTTCGCAAGGAATCAGCTCAGGGGGTTCGATTCGAACCGCTGACGTTTTTGTGACCACCACCGGCTTTGCCGCGCAGGCCATCAGGCAAAGGCTGAGAAGCCCAATCACGAACGGGCTTGCTGTTGCGCTTGAGGTCTTCAAATTCTTTCCTCGCCTGTTTGGCTTTGTTTTCGCTGGCCTTGATCCGTTGATTCAAGTCCTTCAGATAGGCAGCGTTACGTTGGGCCTCGGCGCGCAACGTGGTGATGGTGGCCTCGCTTTCGACGTTGGCGTCGAGTGCTTTCTTCTTGGCCGTTGCTTCCACTTCCACCTCGCCGCGCAATGCGACGACCCGGTACTGCTGAATGCCGACGAGCAGTACACCCACCAGCGCGATGATGATTGCAGCGGCGATAGCCTTCATAGGGAATCCACCTTCCGGCCTATGAAACGGGCCACCAATTCGCGAATGGCCGTAACGCCAAGAAAGCCAATCGTTCCGCCTGCAGCTACCGATAAGCTGGGCGGCCAAGTCATCCACTCAATCAGGCTGGACGCGACCAGACTCAACGAACCGCAGATCAGCGCTTCGAATAAGATCCGGCGCTTACTGGTTTCTTTGGCGTCGTAGAGGATGCGCAGTAGAGAAACGACGATGGCCATGATCATGCCCTGCCACAGTGGATTTGAAATGGCCGCCACGATCCTGGCCCACGTATCTGGTTTGTCGGGCATGGTGCGCATCCGGTTACCCCCTTAGGGGTGAGCTGAAAAACAAAAAACCCGGCGCATTGGCCGGGTTTGATTGTTAGTGCGTTAGCCGCTATGCGGTCGCACCTATCGAAGATGACTACTTTTTACAGGTGGATTCCGGTGGCAGCAAGCCAGTATTAACGCCACCGACGAATATGTAGGCAACACAGCACCAACGCCCCGGCAATGTAGACGAATACACTCAATCGGCTATTCGCTTTTTTGCCCCTGTCCCACTGTCCCACTAGGCTAGAGACAGGTGGGACGCTTGAAGCCCCCCGAAAACAATGCGTTGTCCCACTGTCCTACCTTTATTGTTATTTCTCCGTGTAAAGAGAGAGTATTTAAGCGCACGCTGACGCGCGCATAGCGCGTGATGGTGCCCGCTACGCTACATGTGGGAATGCTGGTTAAAGGTGGGACAGTGGGACGGAGCAAGGCAGACGGGGCTGTAACCCGTCCCACCACGTAGATAGGCAGTGGGACGAGGTAGGACAAGCGGGAACTGGCGAGAGCCCTCAAGCAGCCTTACCCCACAGCAGCCCCTGAATGCTCAGGTGTGCTTGATGCAGCCGGTCATAGTAGGTCTGCCGACTGCAGCCGCAGTGGGTGATTTTTTGATGCAGGAAACTGTCGCTGTTGCAGTAATGCTCACGCACGACCAACGCCAGCTCGGGTGCCAGGTGCTTGTTGACGATCAGCTCAATGTCGGCAGACTCATCCAGCAGCACACGGCTGCCCCGCGTGCCGCGTATCAGCTCGCCCTTGCACTCCATCAGCATGGCGATCATGTTCCCACCCGAAGCGGTTCCACCCTGCGAAGGCGAATGCAGGTCTTCAGCCCAGAGTTTCAACATCTCATCAATTCGTTTAATCATCGAAACAAGGCTCATCAAACTTCTCGACAGCCAGATCTGACGCCCGGCCCCAGTTCGCGGGCTTTTTGTATACCCACTGTCGCAAACCGCTCTTCGAGAGCACCGATGACCGCGCCCGCTTCCACCCTAGGCGGTGCATGATTGCGCCAACGCGCATCTGCTCTGGCTTGCCCCAGTGCCCAGCATCAAGCTTCAGCGCTGTGCCCAACAGCTCGTTACCGCTAGTGGTTTCACCGATCTGCGACTCTTCCAGCCAGTTCAGAATCAGCCCTTCCCACTCGTCGACCACGAAGCGCTCGTCCTGTGCCTCGGCGAACATGGAGGACTCGTCGCGATTGACCCACCATATCTCGCCTGCCTGGAAGCAAAACATCGCCTCAGCCCATAACTGATCACGCATGTCTCGCAGTTGCTCAAGTTCGACCTTCGTACACGCAACAGGCCAGTAGCGTCGGTTGCCGGTCGCGTCCTTCAGATATTCTTCTTGGTTGGTCGTACCCACGAAAACACACTGGCGCGGCACGTCGTTTGTTCTACGGCCATAGCTTTCTCGGTAGGTGTCTGTCGAAGCAGAGAAGAACTGCTTGGCCTTGGTACTCTCGGCCTTGTTGAAGCTGTCCAGCTCACCCAGCTCGACAATCCACTTGCCACGAATGGCCTGAAAGCCATCCTTGTCGCCGAGCGCAAAGGGGGTGTCCATGAACCAGTCGCCCCCGAGGATGCTCATGGCGGTTGACTTACCAGCGCCCTGTGCGCCTTCAAGAATCAACACCGAGTCAGCCTTACAGCCAGGCCGCATTACCCTTGCGACCGCCGAGATCATCCACCGCTTGCCGACCTTTTTGACGTATTCAGAGGGTTCGACCCCCATAACATCTATGAGCCATTGCTCCAGTCGCGGCACTTGGTCCCACTCAAGTTTTTGCAGGTACTCACGCACTGGGTGGAACGCATGGTCGTGGGCAACAATGCTCACCGCCTCGATGACGCTGGATGCCTTGACTCGAAGGTTGTAGACCTGGGCCAGCCACTTCATGACTCGCATATCATCGATATCAGCCCAGTCGCCGGTGCCACCGCCGTAAGGCGCGGCCCGCAACTTGACGATCTTGGAGCTGAATGCACTGAAGCTGATCACTCCGGCCCAGCGTTCGTCGTTACCGAGTATCAGTTCTATGTTCTGCATGTGAGCGATGAGCGCGCCGTTCTCACTGCGTGCCAGCTGGTCTTTCCAACCACCTGCCGCTGGGGGCCTGACGACCGCTAACACCTGACGGCGGACGGCCTCTAAACCCTCGGCGACATGCAGATCGTTGAAGTCAGTCCATTTGTCATGACGCTCAACCGAGAAGATGGGCGCAACCACCTGACCACCAACGATCAGGGCGGTGTTGGTAGCCTTTTCCTCGCCTGGATTCCAAGGCTGTCCATTCGGGCGCTTGGTCTTCCAGTCATCGTCGCGGCAGATGATGATTGGTCGACCAGGGAGACGGTCTCGCATCAGCTTGGCGACCGCGAGCAGGTTGCCTGCATCAAAAGCAATGGCCACCCCATATGAAGTCGCCATGTGCAGGCTAGCGCCCGTGGCATACCCCTCACAGATCAGTAACGGCTCACCCGGCTCAGGCTCGGGGCCGATCAAATGAAACGCGCCCTCCTTTGACATGCCGTAGGGCCAGTAGGATTTGTCACGCCCCGTATCCTGTTGCTTTTCCGGGTAGATCACTTGCAGGCCGACTATCTGATCACGGGCGTTGCTCATCGGAACCAGTACAGCACCTGAACGCGGCGCGTAGCGAACACGAAACCCGACGATCTGCTTGCGATCCAGGTAAGCGCTTTTGCCTTTATCAGGCATGCGTTTGAACATTCCCGCCGCCCGACTGGCCGCACGACGGGCAGCATTAGCGGCGACCTCAGCTGCGCGGCGCTTTGCGTCCTCCTGACGAACGCGCATGACCTCACGCTCTTCAGGCGACATTCGTCCCGGTTTCACCTTGATCTTCCGCGTCTCACCCGAACGCCAGTCGCCAAAACTACCGAAGATCAGCGACTCGTTCTTTTCGGTCCGATGCTCGTGAATGACGTACCAACCGTTCTTTTCCTTTCCCTTGTCTTGGGATGTCTTGCAACGGGTCAACTTGCCGAACACCAACGGCTGAGCAGGCTCAAGGCCATAGTCAGCGAATTGCCCTAACACCTCATCAAGCATGACGGGCCTCACGGAATTCCAGCAGGGATTGGCAGGTCAGGCATTGCGTGCAGCCGGGCAAAGCAATACGTCGTGCCTCGGGAATGGCCTCTTCACAGGTTTCGCAAAAAAGAAACGAGTGAAGCGCGAGTGCAGGTCTGGTCGCAAGCCGAGCAGCGAGGGCTTGGTCTATACGCTCTTGCACCAGGTCATTAGCGAAGTCGGCAATGTCAGCCATGATCAGTACCCCGCGTCGTCTGATTGACGTAGGAGGCGCGGTTGAACAACCCGAGCAAGCCTTGAATGCTGCGAAACACCTGCAGACGGATCTCAGCCAGTTCCTGATCGCTCACAACACCGTCGCCGATACTCTTAGCCCACGTCTCGGCAAGGTTCGCGACCTGATGGAAGTATTCTGCGATGCCCGTGGTCAACGTCTCCGGCATGTCGTTGGTATAAGCCTCTGCCAACTCCTGCCAAGTCGTATCACCAACCAAGGCATGCACTGCGTCCAGAATGCGGCGATCCTTGGTGAGCTCCAGGATCTCCCCGAATTCCTGAATGTTGACTGTGTGGCTTGGGTGAGTCGGCGAAAGCTTATGTTGCAGGGTGGTGGGGTTTCTGCCGGTGGTGACGGCAATTGCAGCAGCGCCGCCAGGGTAGTCCCTTGCAGCATGGTAAAGGGCCAGGTCGAGCGGCAGGATCTCCCGCTGCGCCCGTTCAACACAACTCAGAGCAATTCGGCTCATGGCATTAATCCTTGAAAGTTGCCAGTGCCGCGCAGCATGTAGTGGTGATACATTTGCCGCGTGGCTTGAAAGGGTCCACACGCCGGTCTCACCGGCACCGTGCCGAGGCAAACGATCCGTCGTTCGCCTCTGGCGCAACAGCTGCCCGCTCTGTGGTGGAAGAGGCAGCAACTCAAGGCATCCGTGCCTTGAAAAACGCGATGAAGACTGACGGATTGCATGTGGTGTGCCCGTCAACCTTGATCGCGGCCCTGCTCCGCTGTGGTGGCGGTTGCAGGGGGAAACTGGGCGACCCTTGGGTCGCCTTTTTTCTATGCAGCTTCAGGAACAGGTAGGGCGGGCGGGAAAACATCGTCAAGCGAGCACGCCGCTCCGAGCTTGTTGAGGGCAGCCGTTATAGCGCGGCACTCTGCAAGTCCTGCGGTACGTCTACCCGCTTCGTAGTTGCTTACACGTGTCTGAGTCCAACCTAAAGCAGCTACAAGGTCTCGCTGTTTTATGCCTGCCGCCTCTCGAAACTCAGCAATCCGATTCAGATTCATATGATCGTCTCCGTTAACACACGACCATAATAAGCACACTACGTGATCCTTTCAACACATTAAGAACGGAAAAAAGATTTCATTGCGTGGTAAAAAAAGCACATGAACACACTTGGTCAACACATCAGAAAACTCAGAAAAGAAAAAGGCCTGAGCCAGCAGGCTCTGGCTCATGCGTGCGGGTGGGAATCTCAGTCCCGGATCGGCAATTATGAGAAAGGAACCCGCCAACCCAGCCTGCAAGACATCAGGAAAATCGCAGACACATTAGGCGTTTCTTTTGTCGACTTAGTAGCCTTCACTGATGACAACGCTCAGCCGCTCGTCGTCAAACTAAAGGACTCAGCACCCAGGCTTACTGAGAAAGCAAAGGAAGGTCGAGTGCCGGTAGTAGGAACCGCCCAGCTGGGCAATGAGGGCTACTTTGACGCCTTGGACTTCCCACCCGGTCATGGGGACGGCTATCTAAACATTCATAGCGATGATCCGGATGCCTACGGACTGAAAGTCACAGGCGATAGCATGTTGCCACGTATCAAGAACGGAGAATTCGTGCTGATCGAACCGAATAAAAGCTATGTAAGCGGCGATGAGGTCATGGTCCGTACCGCAGCCGGAAGGACGATGATTAAAGAATACATCTACCTGAGGGACGGGATGTACCGATTTGACAGCGTGAACGCGGAGCATCCGCCTATCCACATCGCTGAAAATGAAATTCTCGAAATACACCTCGTTGGCGGAATTCTGAAATCATCACGATTTTTACACACAGCAACCGAAATTTAAACACAATACGTATTGACACAAAAAGCACGCTGCGTGATATTTGTCTCACTCTTCCACCACAGAGCGAGGCAATACCATGCACACCACAGCAACCCTGCACGTCCACCCAAAGGTCACTGACCCGCTGCGCGTCTTCGAGGTTCGTCACCTAGCCATTGTGGCCGGCTGCATCTTCATCACCAGCAAACCAAAGAAGCCAGCCCGTGCCACCCCTTCACCGTTCGATCCGAACGACGGAGGGCGTGCAGCATGAGCAAGTTCAAAATCGACGCCAATACCCTGACTCTGCTCAAAGCGCAGGCCAAGCTTACGGAAACGTTCAACCACACCATTCGCTCCGCAAAAAGCGGTGCTCTGCCCTTTCGTCTCAAGGTTGAACACGCCTCGGCGGAAACGCAGTTCAGGGTCGAGGTAGGTAATCAACGCCACTCCCTGACGCTGCCAAACACCCCAAAGATGCATATCCAGCTGGCAGCTTTTATCGAAGAGATAGCTAACGGTCCGCTCGATCTAGGCACATCCACAGCAAAGCGCGCCGATGGAAAATACAACGTCCTCGACGAGCAACTGAGTCTGCAAGTATTCGATCTGGTACGCAGGGGCGGCATGCTCAGCCTGGACGTTGGGCGTGAACAGCCGATCCATGTCTCGATTCATCGCAATAGAACCCGAACAGCAGCTACAACCCTCATGACAATCGGAGTCAGGCAGCCCCGGACCAAGTGCTTCACGCTGTCTGGTCCAGATGCCGAAATCCATGAAAAAGTCGTTGAGTCCATCAATCACCTAGCCAGCATTGCGACTCCCGCGATGCAAGCGGCGTAGGAGGACTGATGGAACGTACCTTAGCTCAGACCGCCAAGCAACTTGGCATCAGCAGACCAAAGCTCATCGCCATGATGCGGGAAAAGGCACTACTCAATGAACGGAATCTTCCCGCCTACCCAACACGGGACCGCGAGTACATGCGTGTCAAGGACAGTAGCTGGTTCCATCACCAGTCGGGCATGCAGCACAGCCAGTCAACCAGAGTAAAGCAGCCTGGCATACGCTGGCTCGCTGAACAACTGGGGCTGGCTGTGCCTGAAATACCGGCTGACAAACGTGACGTGGCCTAGGGAATACGCTCGCCAGATCGTCGCGCTGCATACGCGGGAGGAACGCAATGCAGCGCTTCTTGAGGTTCCTGAACACCTGCGCGAGCTCACCAAACGGCACTGCCTGAACAGCTGGAACCACCCCAAGCGGAGAAGACCGAATGAACCAAGAAGCGATTGACCATTTGCTGATCGACTTGCTGCGCATTCCTCCAGAACAGCGCACTCAGAATGATGTGGCGACTGCCGTCGCGGAGATCAACGCAGTTGCCCTGCTCGAAGCTGTTGCGGCAACACCATTGCAGCAGGAGCAAATCAAGTTGCTGGCCATCACTGAGTTTTTGGCCTGCGAACTTCAAATGGTCGAAGCCCATGTCACGCTTGAACTACATCCGACTTCCAGATACCGGACTCCCCCCACCCCCACCCCCACCATGCGTCGACCTGACGCGGGCTACGTGTTTGGACGCGGAGAGACCGCACAGGAAGCCCTCATGGACATCCACGACTACATCCCCAATCCAAAAGAAGCCGCAGCATGAAGGACAACAGCCAGAATCCACTACGTCTGATGCCAGCACCGGAAGAGGCCACCGTTGAACTGCTGTATCGAACCTTCGGAGATGTACTCATCCCCCTGGACAAGCTGCGCGAGCAGTACTTCCGAAACCTCAACGAACGGTCGTTTGTAGCGGAGATTGAGAACGGGCGAATCCCGCTCCCGATCACCACCTTGGACACGAGCCGCAAAGCACCGAAGTTCGCGCACATTCGGCACGTCGCAGCTCTGATCGACATCCGCGCATACAAGGCCGATGAAGAGATGGGCAATTCTCAAACTGAATCCAACTTACCGACATAACCAAAACGGCTGCCACCACCAGCCGAGCAACCTCACCAGGAGCACACCACATGACTACGATTCAAATCTGCGTCTTGATCGGACTCATCATTTCAGCCGGCCTGCTTTTGTGGTTTGGCTACATGATAGGCCGTAGCGACGGCATCAAAGTTGGAATCACGAGCGCCGAGCAAGTACCCCGCGCACAAGACGTCTTGGCGATCCATGAGCTTGAAGCATCACTAAGGCTGATCCGCACGGACAATGAGCAATTGACGCAACACTGCGAAAGACTACAGCGAAGTTTGGCTTTTGGGACACAGGAAAGAGACGCGCTGAACGACATAGCCGAGAAGCTGAGAATTGCTGCAGAGACTTTCAGCGCGTTTCGCACCGGTAAAAAGCTTGAGCGTGACTGCTTAGCGCTCCGACAGCAAGCGTTGCACATGGCTGAAGTGCTCGGCGTGTCAGATCAGCAGGTGAACGCAGCATGAATCGATCAACCCCCCTGCTGCGGCTCATCCCGCAAGCTGCTGGTGACCTGCATCAGCAGCACACCGAAGCCATTGCCGAACTCCGTGCTACGACCCGCTTCAACAAAGAGCTGAACAATCGACTGCGGTCGATGATTGGCCCTGACGCTTTGCGCACCTTGCGCAAGAACGTGGAGAACGCACTGCTACTGGCCGATCTGGTCGAGGAGAATGACCAGACGCAGGTGCTTTACGTCGTCGGCACAAAACCAGAAGCGTCCGATGAATCAACTTGCAACCAAGCATCGGAGGAAAGCGGCAGTGATTACTCACAGACTGACCACCAGCCGCAAGCCGCTTTGCTCCGCAACAGCAGTTGGAGCACCACACAAAAAACAAACAGTCTCTGCTGCACAGCAGCAGGCATTACTGCTCTTCCCAGCAGCACCAACGAGGCGCCTGTACCCCACGAAAAGCTGCGCGAGGCAGCCACTCATGATGCAACGCTAATCGCTCAGAATCGCCCGCCCGCGCAGCCTTTGGTGGGGGGCAAGACCCTGTCGCAGATCTGTGATAGGCCGTTCCAGTTTGCGTGCCCCGTGGAAGCGCTGTACCGCTTTCCCAACGATCATGAACCCAGCTTTTCAGACATTGGGCTGAGACGCACGAAGTGCGGCCTGCAGGCTAGCGCAACGGTCGCGAATGAGGTGAAGCCATGAGCCGCACGAGAGCGCGGGACAAAGCGCGCAGACAACTTACCGAGACCATCGCGGTGCTGAGCGACAGCGTGGCCCTCCTCGGTAAGTCACGCACACTGGTCGAGAATGTCGGTACTCCAGATGCAACTCAATACCTTGCAGATTTGGATGCCTTTTGTGCCCGTCTCTTTCCTGACCAAGTGCACCAACACCCCGATAATTTGGCAGTCGACAATTTCGCTGCCGCCATGAAAACAAAGCTAGCCGAAGCTCGCGCTAAAGGTCGTCGTGGCTGGAGTGAAACCGGGGTACAGGATAGAACGCTGGCAGAGATGTTGGTCGCGCATATTCCCAAGGGAAACCTTGGCAACTTCGAGGACATCGCCAACTTTGCGATGATGCTTCATCAGCGCGATGCCCACCCTCGGGAACTGACATTCGCCTATAACGCGATGCTCAGCACAATTCCAACCAGACGGGTTCAGAGCGGGCCCAGTAAGATGGCAACGTCCAACACAGCGATGGCTAGAGCGCGCCCTATACTATTCAACGGGCCAATGACGCACGCATTACTGGCAGGCCAGAAGACAGCAACGCGCAGGTTGGTGGAAACGCCTCCCCATACACCACAAACGGAGCTTGCAGAGGGACGTGGAGCGCAAACGGCAGGTGTACACACGGCTGATTGCCCTTACGGCCAGCCAGGTGACCGGCTTTGGGTACGCGAAGCATGGATACCCTGTCCCGACGCCGGACATGAGTCCTGGAGCAACCACACCTTTAGTTACTCGGCGTGGGTGAGAACAGGCAAAAAAATCTGCGACGTTCCAGCAGCCCTTCGCAAACCGAGACACTGCATCTACCGGATAGATGTAGTTGGTGACTCCTACGGTTTTAAATGGCGGCCCAGCATCCACATGCCCCGTTGGGCGTCCAGGATTCTGTTGGAAATAACAGATGTACGCATCGAACGGCTGCAAGACATTACGCCGGAACAAGCCATTGCCGAGGGCGTATTGAGCTGCCGCGACCATCTGGACCCAGATGGCATTGGTTACTCGGAAGAAGAGCTGTTCTCGATTCTATGGGGCTCGCTCAACGGGCACGAGAACTGGAACGCCAACCCGTGGATTTGGGTGGTTGAGTTCAAGCAGGTGAACCTATGAATACACTGTTCCTACTTATGGCCCAGTACGAAGGCCAAGCAGTCGTTCCGTTAGATCGCGTTTGTAGAGACTACATGCATTTGACGGTTGAGAAATTCAAGCGAAAAAGACTTGACGGCGAAATTGACATTCCGGTGGTCCGCCTGGGGGCTGACAGCCAAAAAGCGGCTCTGGGCATCCACTTGAAGGATTTGGCTGACTACATTGATCGACAGCGGGAAAAAGCAGCTAAGGAGCAAAACCAGCTAATGGGGCGAGCAGCCTAAGCTGACATGGCTCGTCCAAATGTCGAGCCACTGTCAGGATCGTAGCATTTAGCTTTTCATCGACAGGACGGCAGCCTGTTTGACTTGGGCGTCAGACATGTTGCCCGAAGCTTTCTGCAACGATCCATTCGCACTCATCAGTGCCGCATTCAATCCAGCAAGCGCCGTTTGCAACGAACCAACTTTGACTTGCTTAGCTTGAGGAGACAGGCTGCTATCTGACATCGCAGCTTGCACTTCAGCCATTTTTTCAGCGATCCTTTCCTTTAACTCACGAATCCTAATCAGCGTATCCTTAACGTTACTTGGTAGATTGCTCTCTTTGATATCACGATTTGGATCGTCCTTAGCGGTAGATTTTGCAATACCGGCAGTAGACAGAGAAACCTTAACACTCGGTGGAGCCGCAACTGACTGCGATTCAGTTGAAGCCGTGCGTTCGTCGTCCTCCAACTCATTTTTCGTAGATTCTGTCAGTAGCGAAAGCTCGCTTAAACTGAGAGTACTTATATTGGTAGTTAGCATGTGAACTTAACTCTTGTATGACTGGACAATGTATCGGCAGCGCCACACATATCTTTAGACATTATGGGTAGTGCTGTAACTCGCATCCCACCGTCTGTCGACCCAGGCCTAATTTCCGCTACAGAAAATGGAATGATCAGCAGACAGACGGATGAAACCTTTTGTTCATGGCGAGGCTCGTAAGGCCTCACCTGTAAGCACGCCCGCTTGAGACATCACATTTACGTCACGATGCTGATCTGAATACCATTGCGTCAAATTTAGTACAAGGCGACTGTGGAAGACTGCTACCCCTTGCAAACATTGGCCCAGTCCATAGAGCTCGTCCAATCCATCACCGAGAAGTTGAACATTTTGGAATGCTGCCTCCAGCTATGGGGCCGCGCCGAAAACTCCAGTATCTGTAGCGGCAGCAAGAAGCATAGTCAACCTCCAGCCCCGTCCCGAAACAGCCCATGAGGACTGGTCTAGGCGGAAGGTGGGTAATCATACCGCTCGTCGTATTCCAGATTGTTTTTGCTAAGTGTTCCGGGTTTCCGGCAGATAAGGTGGAGGGCGCTGCTCTTTTTGAAGCGGAGCAATTTATGGACAGTGAGTCTAAAATGAATCTGTTGCGGGAAACAATGCTTACAACACGACTGGTGTCCGCATTTGTGGCATGTGCCATTATCACATTAGTCATTGGGCTAATAGCCTACACTGGTATTGGAAGCTTAAAGAGCAATATCGACAACGTTATCGGCAATAATTTAGTTTCCGTGTCTAAGACGAGTAACGCACGGGCGAACTCCGTTGCTCATTACCGAGACTTGCATAGAGCTTTGTTATTTAAATATGAGAAAGTGGATCAAGCAGCGTATCAAGCAGTAGTTCAGTCTGTAGCAGATAACCAAAAAGAAGTAGAGCAGCTTTTTAGGGAATATCGACAAACACCACTGGAAGATGATGAGCGTGTTGCTGGCGACAGTTTTGAAAGAGACTGGCCCGCGTATATCGAAGCAGGCAATCGAATGATAGAGCTGACTACAGCCGATGATTTGGAAGGTGCCGCGAGGCTGTTTGCACAGCAGGTCGATCCTGCTTACAAGGTAGTAAACGATGAGCTCAAACTGATTGTTGCCTCTAACAATCGTCAAAGCTTGGAGGCAGGACCTGATGCAGACTCAACTACCAACAAAGCATACTGGTCACTGGCCTCAGGTGTAGTGATAGCATTTATAGCTGCAATTGCATTGGGACTGATTGTAACAAGGTCGATAACGCGACCGCTGTCAGCAGCACTGCTCACTGCGGAGCAGGTTGCTGGTGGAGACCTTTCACGCAACATCGATGTTAGCGGCAAGGATGAGATCGGAACGTTGCTTACAGCTCTCAGCACCATGCAATCTAACCTAAGAGCCACTATAAAGGAGATAGGCAGCGCAGCTGACCAGCTCGCTTCCGCATCCGAAGAGCTGAATGCTGTCACCGAAGAAAGCTCTCGGGGTCTGATCCGCCAAAATGACGAGATTCAGCAAGCCGCAACTGCCGTTAACGAGATGACAGCTGCGGTAGAAGAGGTAGCTCGTAATGCCACCGGCGCTTCAGAAGCCTCTGAACAGACGAGCCGCAATGCTGTAGAGGGACGAGACCAGGTCAAAAAAGCTGTCGATTCTGTCAGCGCGATGGCCGACAAGATTACAGACTCAACCGACAAGGTTGAAGTTCTTGCTACGCGCGTTAATGAAATCACGAAAATACTCGGAGTTATCCAGTCTATCGCTGAGCAAACAAACCTGCTGGCTCTGAACGCCGCTATTGAAGCGGCCCGGGCGGGGGAACAGGGAAGAGGCTTTGCTGTAGTCGCAGACGAAGTTCGTGCTCTTGCACACCGTACACAAGCGTCAACCGCAGATATTGAGTCAATGATGGCCCAGGTACGCACCGGTGCCGAAGAGGCTGTTTTTGCGATGAATAGCAGTAAAGCTCTAGCCGCAGAGACTCGTAATCAGGCTGTTGAGGCTGGGATAGCTCTCGAACGCATCACCGAAGGGGTTTCAACAATAAATGAAAAAAATCTTGTGATAGCCAGTGCTGCGGAGGAACAGGCTCATGTTGCACGGGAAGTCGACCGCAATTTGATCAATATCCAGGATCTTTCCACACAGACCGCCACAGGGGCGCATCAGACAAACGCGTCCAGTTCAGAACTCTCACGTCTTGCATCCTCGTTCGGAGTACTTGTGGCCAAGTTTAAAACCTAAATGCCGTAACTTCGCTCGGCGAACGACTATTTTGTGTGTAGCAATATCCTTGAGAGCCTACGGTAGCGATGTTCAACTGAATACCATTGCGTCAAATTTGCTACAAGTCGGCTTTGAAAGAGTGCCGCCTACCGCGAACACTGGTCGAATCCGAAAGGTTCGTCCAGTCCATCATCGGGGCGACGGAGAAGCGGCGGGACACTGTTGCAAGCGGATCGCCAATGTTTGCTGAGGCTTCGTTGTTTTCGATGTTCATGTGGATTGGTCTTTTACGCGGCGGGTTATCGCCATCCCTTAGCTGGCCTCAACAACATGCATCATTGAGAGGCGGTCAGCGAGAAAATGGCTCAATTGAATCGAGCGATACGTGGGACCACACAGTGGCCCGCACGCAGAGACGCGATCAATCGGGAAAGGCCGATAGTTTATCAGGAAAGCGGCAGTTCTGATGACGTGCTGATTCGCAGCCGGATTTCAGGCACGGGAGCTGAACGTGTCAAAAAGCGCCAACGGCAAAGGCATTTTCCGGGCGTTTTTTTCCGAGGATATTCTGCTCGCAGACAGCATTGACGCTCCTCACAACGCTGGTGCTTATTCTGGAAAGGACAGCTCTGGAAATGCGATCGTCGTTGGAGAGTACAGACATCCGTATCGCGGGCAATGCGGGAAGCAGCGAGCTTGTGATAATAGGCGTATCGCCCGGAATGAGTGATAACTCGCCCACGCCGATACCTACACCGGCACTGATGGCATTGAAAACGGCAAAATTGGACTCTGAGGTGAATCGTATCTCGGACGCCATCCCGGCAAACTGCAAGGATTGGACAGAGACCTCTCGGCATATACAACCATCGGGAAAATGCACCAACGGTATCGGATGCCCTGCCCTGATCAGCCTGGCATCGCCGATCCAGTGCAGTTCTTCACGCCTGATGTATTCAGAATGCTCCATGACCCGAGATTCCGGCACTGCGACAACGGCCATGTCCAGTAGACCCTGGTCGACGTCGTCTATCAAGAACGACGACGTCTTGCAGACCAGCTTTATCTTGAGATCGGGGTTTGATCGAGCCAGGGCTTTTACAATCCCGTGAAGGAAAAAGAGTGCGTAATCATCCGGCATGCCCAGACGCAATTCGCTATCAGGGTTCTTGTTCTTCAAGCGGAACAAATTGTCATGCATGGCGAGAATCTTTTCAGCGGCCGCCAATACTTCTTCGCCAATGACCGTCAGCCGAAAACCGTCGTCGCCTCTGACGAACAACTTCAGTTCCAGAAGTGCTTCCAGCTTTTTTATCTGCATGCTGATGGCTGGTGGAGTTTTGCACAGCGCAACCGCAGACCGCGTGATACTTCGAGTTTCGCTCACCGATTTGAACGTGCGCCAAAGGTGCGTATCAACATCAAAGATTCGAGACATCCGTTTTCCCTGTTTACCCGGTGCAAAGCGGAGGGTCGACTTTGCTGACCGGGTGTTTTCCCGCTCCGGGGTTTTTCCACTGCACCCCGGCTTTCCTTCCCTCTATAGTTAGGCCATTTGGCGGGTATTCGCAAAGTATTCCTGAGCATCATAGGACATAGGGCTAAAAAACGGCGGGCTGAATCGATTTTCTGCACCCCGATCATCTTTCTGACCGTTCATTTACAGATGAAAACTTCGGTACGTCCAGACTCCCCTCCGCGGCACGGATACCGAGCTTCTTTCAGGAAGCTTCCTCCCGCAACGCGACGCCAAGCGCCTGCAGCAGAGGCGTATTTTCACAGGCGATGTACGTGACCTCTGCGTCCTCTGATGTATTGACGTGTTTGTGCCAACGCCAGACGGGAATATAAACGGCGTCTCCAGCTGTCCAGGCAACGAGCGTCTCTCCTACCATCGAAAAACCGGTGCCTGAAATGATATAGATGATGGTTTCATAGTTATGCCGATGCAGGCCCGACCCTTGCAGCGGCTGCAGCGCACCGAAGGTCATACTTATCGACCTGGACGGCAGGTCGACAACATGAACTTCGTGCTTTCTTGTTTTGCTGAACGCGTCCAGCGTGGTTGTTCTGACCCCTTCATGTAACAGCGTGCCCACGTCCTCGCCAACGGCCAGACTGGCGGGAACATGCACGAAATCACCGGAAGAAAAAGTATGGTTATTCATGCTCACCTCAAAGTTTATCGAGAAACTCAAGTCGCGCCTTGATCATCATGACGGCGGCGTGCCGGACTATTTCAAAACGAGTCGGTTTTTCCATCACCAGACGCGACAGAATCGCCAACAGGGTGTCCGCGTGACCATCGTCACATTCGATATGCAACGTGAAAAATCTGAGCCTCTCTGCAGCAACGCCCTGACCCGAGAAGCCAGTGACAATGTCACTGTACAGATGAGGAACAATGGCCTCGGCCCCCAGGCACAACGCCGAGAGTCCATAAATACCATTGGGCTGTTTGCAAAAGTTCATCATTGTATCGATGAGGTGCTGCGTGGAAGGAAGCGTGGCGTGCGCCTCCAGGTTCAGGTCGAAGGAGCACAACATCTCACGGTAGATAGCCGAATGAGTGGGTTCGGCGACTTCACCAAAACCCAGTTCTTCGAAAAGATTTTCGAACACTGCCAGAATATCTTCATCACCCTCAAGATGACTCATTAACTGGCAGATGTACCGCGTGAAATAACGGCTGTATTTCCCTTGTTGCACGAGAAAGTTCTTCAGCCGGTCTATCGGCATGCTTGCCGCACGGCACTGAACCAGAAAAGGATGATCGAAAACCTGCTGGATCAGTTCGTCTCTTAACTGTGCAAGCTCTTGCAGGATGAACTCATTGCCCAACGCACGGGCAGACAATGTACGGGTATCTCCAACCATTAAATCCATCAGGCAATCCCTCGCGATGATTCGTTGTGTAAGGTCGATAGGTAGGCACGTTTCAAGATGTCCAGTCCGCGCTCTAGTACAGGCAGATCGATGGTCAGCGGCGGCATCAGTTTGAGCACTTCATTCAAGGGGCCACAGGTTTCCACAAGCAGACCTTGTGACAGGCATTCTGCAGACAGCTTGCTCGCGCGCCGTGAGTCGCCAAACCTCAATCCCATGAACAGCCCTCTCCCGACAATGCGAACAGCCTCGGGGGGCGAATGAGCAATTATTTTTTCCAGTGCAAGGCGCAGGACGGCGGAACGTTGCGCTATCGAGCGCTCGAACCCGTTGTCTTGCCAATAGCTCAGTGCCGCCGCAGCCGTCACGAATGCAGTGTTGTTTCCACGAAAGGTGCCATTGTGTTCACCGGGCGCCCACTGATCGTGCTCCGGTTTTATCAGCACCAGTGACATCGGCAGACCATAACCGCTGATGGACTTTGAAAGGCAAATGATGTCGGGGGATATATCGGCAGATTCGAAGCTGAAAAACGTGCCCGTACGACCGCAACCGGCTTGAATATCGTCAATGATCAGTAGCGCACCTGAGGCCCGGCACAGCTGTTGAATTCTCTGTAACCATTGCGGCCGCGCGCAATTCAAACCGCCCTCGCCCTGCACAACTTCCAGAATAATGGCCGCCGGCGGCTCGAAACCTGCGCCTGCTGAGGAGAACATCGTTTCAATGATATACGCGCTGTCAATGTCACGCCCCAGAAATCCGTCATAAGGCAGCCGAACGACGTTTGACAGCTCTACGCCAGAGACGGCTCTTTTATCGGCGTTGGCGGTCAGCGCCAGCGAGCCCAGCGTGACGCCGTGAAATGCATGGGTAAACGCAGCGATGCAAGTGCGTCCGGTGATCTTGCGGGCCAGCTTCAAGGCGGCCTCGATTGCATTGGTCCCCGTGGGCCCGGTGAACTGCAGTTTGTAGTTCATCCCCCGCGGCGTGAGGATAATCCGCTCGAACTGTTCGATAAACCGAGACTTCGCAGCGCTGTGAAAGTCCAGGGTTGTCGTGATGCCGTCCTGCTGAATATAGTCCAACAGCTCTTTTTTCAAACGCGGGTTATTGTGGCCATAGTTCAGTGATCCGGCCCCCGCAAAAAAATCGATGAACTGCCGCCCCTCGACGTCTTCGATCACTGCCCCTTGCGCCGTCGCAAACACAACGTCACAGTCGCGACAATAAGAACGCACATTCGATTCACGCTCGTAGATAGCCATTGATGGGTTCATGCCTGCTTCCCTTGCCCGGAAAAATTAAACTACGCTCGCGCCATGATGTAATGCCCCAGGCTTTTCTCGGGCCCGTAAAATATCGACAGCATGTCCTTGATGTCTAAATGCAGAACCGTACACTCTGACGTTTCATGCAACTCGTCTCGAAAGCGAATGTTCAAGTCACGGAACCCCATGTGGGCCAGTGCTTTTATCGGTGTGTGCGGTGTATCGATAAAACAATTGGCAAGGACGTCGTAGTTTTTTTCTTTCAGGCAATACTGCAAAGCCGCTTTTACCAAGGCAGCAAAAATACCGTAGGGGTAAGCCGAAAATATCTGATCACGGTGCCTGGCCGGAACCATGAGTCGCGCACATTCGATCAGCGCGCCTTGCGCAGTTGCCCGTATCCCGGAAATGTCGGCAAAATTGTCGATGGGCAGACCTTGGTCCCCGTCGACAATCATGCGCATGACCCCCACGGCGGCTCCCTCGTCGTCAGTGGCGAGCAGGTAGACCGAGTTGGCATGGTAGCGATCATTGCGAGGATCGGTGTCATCCCCGTCCAGCCAACCTAACTCCTCGCTGTACACTTCCTGCCAAACAGCCTTGACCAGGGCGAGTTCGATATCAGAGTTTGCAAGTAACACGTTACCTTTGAAATCCTTCGACGTGGCTTCGTCAAAGGACAGTGTCGATCCGTTCATGTTGTGCATTCCATAGCGTGTAGGTATAGGAAACTGCCATTATTGAAACAATCATTGCGACTGCACTGATGACACCTACGACGGGCGCTTCAACGAACTCGAGAAGTGTTCCCAGCAGGAAAGAACCTATCGGACTGCCCCCCATGAAAAACAACATCAGTAACGCTAACACCTGAGCTTTATTGCCTGAAGGGGCATTTTCCTGAATCAGCGTCTGCCCCATGCTGAGGGCAATACCGCCCAGAAACCCCCAACTCAATACCCCTAAAAACAGAATCCACTCTGTGAGCACGGACGGGATAACCGCCAGCAGTAACGACGCGAGCAGGCAGGAACTGATCAGTGCCCGTAATTTATTTTCTATCCCGCCCTTGACGGTCAAGACAATGACGGAAGCGATCAACCCGACCATAAACACGATATTGAACAGCGCCAACAACGAGGCGTCGTACCCCGGCAACCGGGAAATATGTAGGGGCAGCATGACGAAAAACGAGCCCAGAAAGAACACACCGATCAGGCCGTTCAATAACAGTACCGGGAAGATGACCGGGTGCTGAATGGAAAACCGCAGCGCGGTACTGGTTTCAGCGATCAGGCCGGAATGAGGCTTGCTGGGTGTGGTCACCGAAATATAAGAGGCGGCCAGGGACGACATCCCGAACAGAAGCGACAACAACAAGAACATCAGACCGACGCCCACCTGCGGTGCAAAACCTCCAATGGCGAAACCCACCGTCTGAATCCCGAACTCAATCCCGATGTTTATAGTGACGATCTTTTGCAACTGTTTCTTGCCCAGTACATTCAAGTAAAGTTCTCTGGCAGGCGCACAAAAGGCCGACAGCACGCCAAAGGCCAACGCATACACCAGCACGTTGGCGTAGGTTATTGCGGACTGGTAGCTCCAGACGGCGAAGACCAATGCCGTCAGCGCGCCACCCAGGTACACGCAGACCAATAACCTGCGCACCGGCTTGCGATCGGCAACATAACCGCCATAGATCACCAGCAGCAGCACCGGCAACATCAGGCACATCTGGGCGATGCCAAATTGAAAGGCCGATGCATGAACGACGCTGATCAGTACCCAGGGCAGAAATACGCTTTGTATTCCCACACAAATGAACCACAGACTGGAGGCCAGGAGGAACCTGGAAATATTGTGCCGTTCCTGAGTATCGAGCACTTCGTTCACGGCGCCTTCCTCAAAGGGCTGGCCCCGATCGGGGCCAGCTGGTTCAATTGACATTGAAGTGCTTGCGATGCTCCTCGGGGTTTGCCCACGTGCCGTCGAACTCATAAATACCGTTGTCGAACGTAGAGCCGTCGAACCAGTAATACTTGGGCATGGGGGGAAGTTCGGTGCTGTACGGTGCGCCCTCCAGGTCGCAAAGCATCAGCGCTGAACGACAGAGAATCAGGTAATGCGAGGCCGTCGGTGCCACGGAAAGAATAGGCACGTTTCCTGTGTCTTTCATCCAGCTGAAAATATCGGGAATGCTCGGAAAACGAGGCTGATAAGAGGCCTGGAGCATGACCAGCCTTTCGACCAGTTCAGGTGTCATCTGCGCCTCTTCCGGAATATCGTAAAAATCCTCCAGCGTCAGGCCTGCCTTGTCGAACTTGTAGATGTTGGCGCCCCAACCGACCACCGAGGATGCCAGCAAGCCTTTGCACCTGGCTGAGTGACGGTACGCCCTGTGCAGTGCATAGCGCTCGGCAATGCTGTAGAAGTCCATTTGATCCAGCACCAGATCACAGTCTTCCACAAACGCTTCAGCGGTGTGCTTCTGTATACCCTCCGGAAACACATCAACGCTCACGTCCCCCGCCAAACGGTGAACCAGCTCGGCAACCACCAACGCCTTGTTACGACCGACGGTTTCCACTGAAGCACCAAACTGTCGGTTGATATTGCTGATTTCGAAAGAATCGGGATCGGCAATTTTGATATGCCTTACACCCAACCGTGCCAGCCCGAGGGCCACGGCACCGCCAATACCCCCTGCGCCTGCGACGCCGACAACAGCATTGGAAAGCTTACCCTGATTGGCCATCTGCTCCAGTTTCGAGTTGCCGAGAAAACAACCGCTGCGTGAAACCCGCTCGTTGTATACCCGCTCGTCGAAAACGCCTGGAAATTTAACAATGCGTGCTTTCTTCAACATGATCTGCTCCTTGCTTTAGTTGCGGCCACCGCAAAAACTACAGGCCAGTGACAATCGGTTATATGAGCCTTCCAGAAAAACCCGTACTTCGCGATAGAGTTCGAAACGCTTTTTTTCAAATAACATGGCGTGGGTGCCTTTATCGATCAGCACGTACCGTTTACTGGAAGCATTGCTCAGGTGTGTGTACAGCCAGTCGATATCCGCCGCGGTGGTCAGCACATGATCATAATCACCGCGTGTGATTAACACAGGCACCGTGATTGTGGCAGGGTCCCAATACACGCCATGCCAGGCATCGTAGATATCCTGGGCAAAGCCTCCGGGTACTTTAATCATGTTCTTTTGATGCGCTCTTTCCAGCGCTGCATCACCGGGCCAGTTTTTTATAAACCCTTGTTCAAGCTGCGTCTCGGTGCCCGCCGGACGGTCTTCTTCTATCATGGACAATCGCTTGTCGACCGGAATCTCATAAAAGCTCTTGTCGGGTCTTTCGGCACTGCCGAACAAGCCTCGGACAATCTCCGGGCTTGTGGTATCACGCCGGACGATGGGCGAGTTGAACACGACCTTGTCTACTTTTTCGCCGTGCGCGCTCAGGTAATACCCCACCGGTATCGCGCCCCTGGACGTGGCGATAATCGTCAGCTTTTTAGCACCGGTAAACTTCAATACATAGTCGACGGCGGCATCAATCACGGGCACCAGGCTTTTGGCATTGCCCACCGATTCACCGTTGGCGTGTGGACTGGCCTCGCGCATTTCCGAATAATCATCAGAACGACCATACCCCGGCAGGTCCACCACCCAGGCCTCGCGTCCTGAATTGGCGACGTCTTGGGCCCAGGAATAACCGTCAATGGCGTACCCGGCCGAGAGATTACCTGAAATGGTTGCGCCATGAATAAACAGAACAACTTGTGACTCTTTCATTGTTTGAGTGTGGGTCCCTTTCGGCGAATCACGCCAGAGGGCCATTTTCATCGCGTCAGTTTTTAGCGTGACGGTATGAATTTCCACACCGTCTATATTTGCGGCTGAACTGGCAGGCAGTGGCGCCGCGCTCACCATTAAGGCGGTGGTACAGGACGCAATAAACAACGCAGCAGAAGCAATCCCTTTCATCAGTCGACGTCCTTGCGATAAAGTGGATAAAAGCATTCCATAGGGGCTGCTTGTTGTCTGTTCAAACTTTTTTAAGCCCCTTCACTTTTTTTTAATCATGCGTGCTGCGAAGAGGACTATGCTTGGCCATTCAGGGAGGCGCCATGAACACCAGCCAGGCATTCAGAAAGTTACATGAACGCAATGAGTTATTCGTCATGCCCAATGCTTGGTGTGAGGGAAGCGCGCGCCTCATTCAGCAGTTGGGCTACGCCAGCCTCGGCACCACCAGCGCGGGGATTGCCTATGCACAGGGCTACCGCGATTCATCTCCCTCGATGGACAATGAAGATCGCTTTGCGGCGATTGAACGCATCGTTCGGGCAGTGGACATACCCGTGACGGCAGACCTGGAGAACGGTCTGGCGAAAACACTGAGCAAGGTCGAGGAGCATTTCAGAAGAGCCCTGACCGTCGGCTGCGCCGGTGCGTCCATTGAGGATATATCCGACTATCATGACCCGGACACCCCGCTGTATTTCTCCATCGAAGAAGCGTGCGATCGGGTGCGCGCTGCGAGCGAGGCCGCCCACGCGCTCGATGCCGATTTCATCGTCACCGCCAGGACCGACTATCTGCTTGGAGCGCACGCGTATTCGTTGACCGAGGTTATTAAACGGCTGGTCGCGTTTGAAGAAGCTGGAGCCGATTGTCTGTTCGCACCCGGCGTGAAGTCGATCGAGGACCTTGAGGCGATTCAGAGAGCGCTCAGCAAACCTCTCAACGTCCTGCCTGTTTTCGGTATGACGATTGACAGACTCAGGGCAGTAGGCGTTCGCCGGATCAGCCTGGGCAGTTCATTGTTTCGTAACGCCTACCGGCAGATCTTCACTGTTTTACTTGGATTGGAAGAACCAGAGGGGCTGGATTTTCTACAATCGGGACTGAGTCTGAATCAGCTCGATGAAGTGATGCGTTAGCCAGGATCGAGTGTTTGCATGGAGCATACATGTGATATCCGATAGAAACCGAAATCCCGTTATTGGTCTCGAGAACGGCGTGACGATCAACCGTAGCTCCTTTCGTCTGGCCTGGCGGACGCTGAGGTTTGGTAAAGCAGAGCAGTTGGCAACTGAGATGGCAGGCGTTGAAAACTTACCCGTTTCGACGACAGGCCTGGCGACGGTACTGAGCCCGGCCATGCGGCTTTTTGACGGGTGTGCAGACATGGGTCTATGGGACGATGATACTTATGACCTGTTGATCATTTGTCTTCCCCCCGACGGCAGCAGATCGGACACCTACAGGCATCTCATCCGTGTGGCACGTCAGGGTGTGATTATCCTGCGCTGACTTTCAGGCCATGACGGGCGCGTTATCAGGGACAGGCAGCTCTGATCCGGATGCTCTTCAGTTGCCTCGCAACTCTATCGCCGCCACGCGACCTCACTCCGAATTCAACGGAATAATCACCGCAAACGTAGTCCCCAGATCCGCTTTCGACGTCACCTCGATACGCCCGCCGTGCGCATCGACTATCCTGTCGACGATGAACAGGCCCAGCCCCAGGCTTGAATAAGGTCCGTTGTCGGTCATCTTTTCGGGTGAGTAACGGTCCATCGGGTTGAAGATGAACGGAAGCACGTCTTCGGGAATCGGGCTGCCGGTGTTGTGGACGGTAAAGTGGAGCTCGTTCTTCGAGACGGCCAGCGTCACTTCGACGGGATCGCTGCTATTGCCGTGCTGTATGGCGTTGCCGATGAGGTTGGAGAAGACCTGCTCCAGGCGATCGCCATCGAAGCGGCCAATGACCGGTTCGTCTGAAGTCAGACGAATGTCTGCTTCCGGGTGGACCGTACTCGATTCTTCAACGATGCGGACGCAGATGGGTTGCATGTCTACTTCGGTCTTTTTCAGCGGGATGCCGGGACCGATCTGTGAGCGCGTGAAGTCGAGCAGGTCGCCAACGATCTGGTTGGCCCTTTTCACGCTGGAATAGATCCTCGATGCGACCTTGGTTGGCCGCGCGCCCAGATCATGGGTGCGCAACAACACGTCGGCACCCAGCAGTATGGCGCTTAGCGGGGTGCGCAAGTCGTGCCCGAGAATGCCCAGAAAGATGTTGCGTGACGCCTGGATCGCGCTGGTATAGCTGGAGATAGACTCGGCCAGGGCCTGATCTATCGCCTCGTTGAAACGGATCATGTCTTCGATCTGCTGTTGAGTGTCCAGCGCCTCTCGCGACATCCACTGTTTGATCACGCTCGCCCGTAATGCCCGAAACTCCGAGACCACCTGATCGATGGTGAAGCCCGACATCAATCGAGTGATCGCGTGGCTTTTCGCTGCGGTCTGTTCATCTGACGCGCCGTGCCCTTGCGACTTGTCGACCTGCTGCTGCGACGACTGATCCGTTTGCAGATCAGTGGCGATGGCCCGCAGCATTCGCTCGGCATGGTCCCTGAGCTCTGCGGTATCCAGAGGCTCGCCGAGCGTGGACAGGGTGCGTGCGAAATCGGTCCATTCGCGCACGATAGGCTCGATGTTGTCGAGGATGAAGCCTGATAACCGCATAGCCATTCAAACCTGAACATGAACCCGGCAGACTGCAGATTCGTAGGGTGAGCCAAGTATCCGTCCCGATCAGGCGGACAGATACAATATGGAGTGAAGTTCACACAGGCAAGGGTATAACGGAATACCGAATTTAATCGGCAAGTGCCTGTAAACGAGCCTGAACTGCATCGTCGAAAATGATGTAAAGCGCTTCGGCATCGGCTGGGCGCAGCTTTCTGCTGGTCTCCAGACCGTGAATGTATTCGATCTGCAACGCCGCTTCGGCTTCCACGTCGGCGCGAGTGCTGGTTGCGTCGAGCGCCCTTACCAGATCACTGATTGCTCCCTGTAGAGGCTTGGGGAGCCGTAACTGGTCAAGTCGTTCTTGCATGCGCTCGGTATTCCGCTAAAAGCCAAAGAGTGGGCAGCAGATCATGCAGCGGCGTGCAATGCAAGAACATGCGTCTGTTCATCGATGAGCTGATGATGCAGCGCGGCCCTCCAGCAGGTTTTTCAGGCTGTAGGTCACCACGCCCAGGATGATCAGGTCATCGTTGTCGGTGACATGCAGTGGTGGGTAATCCGGGTTTTGCGATTCCAGAATCACCACATCGCCGCGCATGTGCAAACGTCGGCAGATCTGCCGTGCATTGAGCGAGGCAACGACGATGTCACCGTGCTCGGCGTACTGGCTGCGGTCGACCACCAGCATATCCCCGCTGCACATGCCGCCCCCCTGCATACCTTGATCTTCGATCCTGGCCAGGTAGGCGTGCGGCTCACGGACCTCACAAAGCTCGGCGATGGAAACATGCTTCTCTACCACTGGCGATCTGGAGCCAACGGACGACAGCGATATGAACGGGAGTTTGATGCCCCCTGCCGACAACGGGCCAAGGAAGGTAACACTCATGAGGCGAGCCTTTTCTGATTAACTGTATACATATACAGTTAATCGTTTATCGGCGGTCAGGTCAATCGCAATGCCAGATACCTCGACAGATGGCGCGGACCGAAGACCACGCCTTTCAGCGCTCACCTCACAGGCCATCAGGGCGTTGCATCACCCTTCGACAACTGCGTAATCAACGCCACGGTCAGGTAAAGCCTGGGTGCGATGCTCGATAACTCGATGTATTCATCGTCGGCATGCAGGCCGGCACCGACCACGCCCATGGTTTCGAGCACCGCAGGCTTTGCACTGCCCGGCACGTAGGCATAGCCAGCGTCGGTACCGAAACGCATGGCAATCGGCTCCAGAGTGCGACCGGTTTTCTGGTAAAGCGTCTGCGCGGTTTTCGCCAACTGGTCGGAGCCAGGATTTCTGGCCAGCGGCGGCCGGCCTTTTTCCATTCGCAAGGTCACTTCGGTGCCATCGACCAGCGTCTTCTTCACGATCTTTTGTCCGTCAGCCAATACGCGATCGCTCTCGCTGAGGTCGGAATAGCGCATGTCCGCCTCGGCCGAGGCGCTGGATGGAATGATGTTGCGCTTCTCCCCGCCCTTGATCAGCGTCCAGTTAACGGTCGTGCCTTTGCCCGGGTCGCCGAGGTCCTTGAGTTGCAGCAACTGATGCGCCAACTCGATGGCCGCATTGCGCCCGGCCTCGGGCGCGGAGCCTGCGTGTGAAGACTTGCCTTTGACATCGAGGAGCAGGCCATTGATGCCGTTGGTGGCGACGGTGACGGCATCCTTGTCTGGCGGCTCGAACGAAAACACGTAGTCATGCTGGCGGGCGAGTCCGGCGATGACTTTTTTCGAGCCGCTGGAGCCGGTCTCCTCGTCCGGGTTGAAGAGCACAGTGAGCGTGCCGAACGCCTTGAACCGCTCATTCTGCAACAGCTGCAGCGCATGCAGAATCATCGCCACGCCGCCCTTGGCGTCTGCCACGCCCGGACCATAGGCGCGCTCGCTGTCGAGTCTGAACGGACGCTTGGCGGCGGTGCCCGGCCCGAACACCGTGTCGTAGTGAACCATCAACAGAAAAGACCGTGTGCCGGTGCCTTTGAAAGTACCGACGATATTGTCCCCCGCCGAAGGCTCTGCCGGCGTGGTGGAGACTTCTGCGCCCAGCGCCTTGAGACGTTCGACCAGCATTGCGCTGACGGTCTTCAGCCCGGGAGCCTGGCCGGTGCCTGTATCGACATCAACGAGCTGGCGGACAGTGTCGAGGTAGGCCGGTTGTTCGGCCTGGGCTTTTTTCAGCAACTGATCGGGTGACAGCTCGGCGGCGTCGGCAACCATGGAAAACACGCCCATGGACACCAGGTAAAGTCCGATTGCGGCAGTGATGGGGAAGCGTCGTGAATGCATGCTGGTTCCTTCAGATGATCGCGAGTTGAACAGCATCTTTACCCCAATGCGCCGCTCGACGCCACAGGCCAGACCGGTTGCGAGACCGGCTCATCTCAAGGCAAATGTCTGCTGCCAGAGGCCCGATGGCCTGATAGGTCCGGCAATCGTGCAGCGCGCAGGCCGCTAGGCAGAGGTTAAATTCATATCGAGGGAACAAGCGGTCAGTGCGAGGCTCAAAAACAGTCTAGACAAAGGTATTCACGACAATGCCGTCCCTCAAGGCCTATCATCGGCAGCAGAAACGCTGCGGCCTTGAGTGGTCGACAGCGCTCGGGTAATGTCATCCAACCGCACAGGACAGAGCACGCTCATGACTTCCAAGCTGGATCAACTCAAGAAATTCACCACCGTTGTTGCTGACACCGGCGACTTCGGCGCAATCAAGAGCCTCGAACCCGAGGACGCCACCACCAACCCTTCCCTGCTGCTCAAGGCCGCTTCCGACGCAAACAACGCCAAGATGCTGGGCGAAGCGTTCGACGGTAGCAAGGGCGACATCGGCCTGGCCTGCGACCGCTTTGCAGTCGCCATCGGTCAGGAGATTCTCAAGGTGGTTCCGGGCCGCGTATCCACTGAAGTGGACGCACGCCTCTCGTTCGACACCAACGCGCTAATCGAGCGCAGTGAGGGTTTGATCGGTCTGTACGACGCCGCAGGCATCAAGCGTGATCGGGTGCTGATCAAACTGGCCGCCACCTGGGAAGGTATCCGCGCAGCTGAGAAACTCGAGAAGGATGGCATCCAGACCAACCTGACCTTGCTGTTCTCCTTCGCCCAGGCAGTCGCCTGCGCCGAGGCCGGGGTGTTCCTGATTTCGCCGTTCGTGGGCCGTATCTACGACTGGTACAAGAAGTCGACAGGCACCGACTACACCGGCGCAGAAGACCCGGGCGTGCAGTCGGTAACGCGCATCTACAACTACTACAAGGCCAACGACTTCAAGACCGTGGTCATGGGTGCGAGCTTCCGCAACCTGAACCAGATCGAACAGCTGGCCGGTTGTGATCGCCTGACCATCAGCACCGATCTGCTCAAGAAGCTGGCGGAAGATACCGGCACTCTGGAGCGTAAGCTTACCCCGGATAAAGCAGGTGAGAAACGTTCGGATACGGTCAAGAACTTGACCGAAAGCCAGTTCCGCTGGGCTTCCAACGAAGATGCCATGGCTACTGAAAAGCTGGCTGAAGGTATTCGCCAGTTCGCTCGCGATCAGGAAAAGCTGGAAGCACTGCTCTCCGCCAAAAAAGCCTGAACATGAAAAAGGGCGACACCTTCGCAGGTGTCGCCCTTTTTGCTGCCTGCCGTTCTGAGATCAAAGAGACAGACGCAACTGATGCCTAGCGCTGACCTTCCAGTGCATTGACCAGATCATGGAACGCTTCACGATTGGAGTCGTTGAGGCCCATGAGGATCTTGTGCGCTTCGAGCACCTTGGCTTTCACCACTTCTTCGCACTGGTCCTGTGAAGGCAGATCAGTCAGGCACTCAGGCCGCGGCAGAGGCCGGTCAACGATGTTGAAGACCTGGTCAAAGCCCATCGACTGCAACAGGCGCGTGATGTCCTCGTGAGTGGTCACAAGGGTCGGCAACAGGCCTACCTTCTGGCGCGACAGAATCGACAGTTTGGCCAGCAAGCCCAGCGTGGTGCTGTCAATGCTGCGCGTCTCGGTCAGATCAATGACCACCGCCGAGAAATTCAGCGCAGTGAAGATGCGCTCGATAGTCGCATCCAGGGCCGAACACAGCGTCAACCGCACTTCACCCACGAACTTGAGAACGAAGGTGCCTTCCTGCTCGGCGAACTGGATTCTACCGGTACTCATTCAAGATTCCTGCTTAACACTAACAAGGCGATATCATCCGGCATCTCCCCTAGCGTTGCCAATTCAAAAACCCGCTGCAAGCCATCCAGGCTGCCGCCAGCCGCCTTGACCAATTCGGGAAGGACGGCTTCTTTCTCTTTGAGTGTATCACCGGGTAACAAGTCCAGTATGCCATCAGACAACATGGTCAGACTGAAGGACTCGGGCAGATCGATTTCGTGATCCTGATAGGTGGCCTCGTTGAACAACCCGACAGGCAGTCCACGACCTTCCAGATAATGCGCCTGCCCTTCGGAATACAACACAGGCAATGGCAGATGTCCGCCCACTGCGTACGTCAGTTTACCTGACTCTTCGTCGATGACACCGCCGACCATCGTAACGTGCTTGCCCAGCTTGCAACTGATGAGGCCACGGTTGATATGCCCCAGCACATCAGACGGCTTGAATTCCGGAAGCGTGCCGCCACGCTTGGACTCGAACAGCAGCCGAGTGGTCATGAACTTCAGCAGCACGGTGATGAACGCCGATGACGCACCATGCCCTGAAACATCAGCCAGATAGAAGGCGACGCGCCGTTCGTCGACCCTGAAATAATCGACAAAGTCGCCGGACAGGTACAACGATGGAATGATCTGGTGCGCGAACTTGAACGCGTCAATTGACCACGGCGTGATCGGCAGCATGTTCATCTGCACTTGCCGACCCGCGTCCTGGTCTTCCTGCAACAGATGAAGACTGGCTTCGAGTTCGCGATTGGCCTTTTCCAGCTTTTCGCGATAGACCTGGTTTTCAGTGAGCAGGCGCGCCCGATCCAGCGCACGACGCACCGAATGCTCGAGTACGGCAAGATCTTCGAGGGGCTTGATCAGGTAGTCGGCAGCGCCGAGACGCAAAGCTTCGACTGCATCGCTCATCACGCCCGCGCCGGAGACGACGATGACAGGCGTCTGAGGAGCAATGGCCGTCACCTGACGGATCAGCTCAAGCCCGCCCATCTGTGGCATGCGTAGATCGCAGACCACCAGATCGGGGTTCTCCTGCTCGAATATCTGAATTCCCTGCAAGCCATTACTCGCTTGCAGAACGCTGAAGCCACTGTCTTCAAGGTAGGCGGCAAGACTTGCGCGCACTACGTCGTCGTCATCGATAATCAGCAGCTTGGCACTGGTTTTTGGCATGGGGGCAAACGGCGCCAGATCAGGTTGGCGTAGGCGGCCCGGGATTACCGGAACCCGCTTACTGGATTCGCTTCTAGCCTCTCCGCAATAACACGCAACAACTTGATAAGTCTGTCGTGTTTCAGAGGTGCCCTTCAAGGCGCAGACGGTACTCCCATCCGACGGGTGTTTCAAGCATGCTCCTACCCTCACTTTGCGCTCTTTACATCGCAAATCACCCAGAGTTATAAGAACTCACAAATCAGCAACTAAAACGAAGGACTGTACATGAGTCGAAATGATCGCGACTACGAGGAAAAACGGGATTACATCCGCATGCGCGTCGATGCAGACGTCAACCTGATCCATGCCGGCCAAGTGATTCCCGCCGTGTGCATTGACCTTTCCAGCTCGGGCATGCAGGTTCAGGCGCCACGCTCGTTCCAGGTGGGAGACAAACTCAGCGTGAGCATTGTCTCCGACCATCCTGCGCTCAAGGGGCTTGAAGCCGAAACCGAGGTGGTCTGGGTGAATGATGAAGAAGGTGGTGGACAGAAACTGGGGCTTTCAATCATCTCGATGAAGTGAAAACGGGCGGAACAGGTTCACACTTTTACAAAATAATAAAGGCGACCCAGGGTCGCCTTTATTGATTCAAGCCGATGCAAGGTAGCGATTAAAAATCGTCTTCGACCTTGCCGTCCTTGACCTTGAACTCGCGGTTCTGCAGGTAGGCATTGCGAATGAAGGTGTAGCGATCGCCGCTGACCATGCGCTCGGCAGACAACAGGCTGGCACGCGTATCGATCAGGTTGACGCCCAGTGCAGTGTTACGGGTCGGAACGTGATCGATGTAGCGGTAGGGCGAGGTATAGGTGTCCGGGTACTTGGCGATTGCATCACGTACAGTGCTTGGCCCCAGCAACGGAATGACCACGAACGGGCCGCTCGGCACGCCCCAATAGCCCAGCGTCTGACCGAAGTCCTCATCATTGCGTTGCAGGCCCATGCGGGTGCCAACGTCGATGAAGCCCAGCAGGCCGAAGGTGGTGTTGACGATCAGACGCGCAGTGTCGACGCCAGCCGCTTCAGGCTTGGCTTGCAGCACGTTGTTCGCCAGATTGCCGACATCGCCGATGTTGCTGAAGAAGTTATGGATACCGTCTTCGACGAATTGCGGTGCGATGTACTGATATCCCTTGGCCAACGGCTTGAGCGTGTAAGCGTCAAGGATATCGTTGAATTTGAAAATGGGACGGTTGATGCCTTCCCACGGATCATCTTCAGCGGCCTGCACGGCCACCGGAACCAGCGCGATGCCGGCACACAGGGACAATTGCAGCAAACGTTTGATAAAGCCTGCACCGGTCACGGGCATAGCTGACACTCCTGATCGAGATATCGAAATAATGACGCGGGTGCTACGCCCCACACGCTAGGACAGGGAGTATAAAGCCTTCTGTCGAGAATAAGGCAGGTCTGTCAGCAAAGGGTTGCTGATAAACTCCGTCATCGCACCTTCATCGAAGTGTCACAAAAGATCGGTAGCGTTTCTCGATATTTCAGAGAGATCCTCATGCTCGCCCCGGTCCTCACGCCTCTGCCAACCTTCCCTGCCCTGCTGTTCGGCCTTAGCGGCTGCCTGGTGGACTTCGGTGCGCAGGCCGCAAACTCGCGCGCACCCGGCCATGAGCACACGCAGCTCACACCGGGTGCAAAGGCTATTCTGCAGACCCTGCGTGACCAGAGCATGCCTTGCGCCTGGCTCGATGAACTGCCTGAAAACGTGAGCGCTGCACTGGCTGCACCGGTGAGTGACTGGATGATTCCCGCCCCACGCCCGACCGCAGGCTGGCCCGCCCCGGATGCCTGCTGGATGGCATTGATGGCCCTGAAAGTCAGCCACCTGGATGGCTGCGTACTGATCAGCGGCGACCCGCGCCTGTTGCAGTCCGGGCTGAACGCCGGGCTGTGGACCATTGGCCTGGCATCCTGCGGCCCACTGTGCGGGCTCTCGCCTTCACAATGGCAGGCACTCAGTGATGCCGAACGCGAACGGCGACGCGCGCAGGCCACACTCAAACTCTATTCGCTGGGGGTGCATTCGGTGATCGACCACCTGGGCGAACTGGAATCCTGCCTGGCCGACATCGCACTGCGTCGCAGCAAAGGCGAAAAACCCTGATACATATGCAGCCAGGTGCAGACTGGATTAGTCTTGAGTGAACATGGACCTTTAGCTCTTCGGCGAAGTCCATGAGACAGACTTATCAATCAAGGAGCACCTCATGCCTGCCCGCGAACTGCAAGAACAACTCGATACCCTGCGCGAGCAACTGGAGCACAACCCGCCGATGTCAGAGTCCGAGCGGGAAAATCTGCGCGAACTCATGCAACAAATTGAAACTAAAATTCAGCTGGAACAGGCCACCCACGAGCAGGACAGCAGCCTGGCTGATGGTGTGAATCTGGCCGTCGAGCGTTTCGAGCTGGAGCATCCGACCATTGCCGGGACCTTGCGCAACATCGTGCAGACGCTGGGTAACATCGGAGTCTGATCGGGGAATGCCGCTCTGCTGGCTCTGCGTCCGGCCGCTGATACGCGGTGCGACGCGGAGTTGTGACGCAGAGCGTCACCCAATGCATGCCGACGCGGAGCGTCGGCACGATAATCCTAAACCTGGAAACGTCAGACAGTGGGCGCCGACGCGTTGCACCGGCGCTGATGACCACACACCTATCGTTCCTCACGCTCCGCGTGGGAATGCCGTCCCGGACGCTCTGCGTCCACTCCCATGGTGCCAGACGATACTACTGCCGCGCCAGCCTGCGATTGTCCAAGTCGAGTGTTTCAGTGCTGCGGTACGGGTTGATGTCCAGACCACCGCGGCGCACGTAGCGCGCATACACGGTGAGCTTCTCCGGCTTGAGCAGGCGCTGCAGGTCGAGGAAGATTCTTTCCACGCACTGTTCATGAAAATCCGAGTGCTGGCGGAAGCTGACGATATACGCCAGCAGGCTGGCGTGATCCAGCGCTGCGCCGCGATATTCGACCACTACGCTGCCCCAGTCAGGCTGGCTGGTGACCGGACAGTTGGATTTGAGCAGATGACTGTGCACGCTCTCTGCCACCACCCGCGAGTCATCACAACACAGCAACTCTGGCTGCGGCCGGTCATAGCTGCTGACCGAGATGTCCAGGTCGTCGATACACACGCCCGGCAACGCAGCAACACCCTCCTCTTCGATTTCCGCCAGGCTGCGAATACGCACGCCAACCGGCTTGCCCGCAGCAGCCGAGAGATCCTGTTCGAGGGTGGTCTGCAGCTGTTCGACGGTCGCGAAAGCCGTCTGATTCAACGAATTGAGGTACAGCTTGAATGACTTCGATTCGATGATGTTCGGCGATTCGGCCGGGATACTGAACTCGCCAATGGCCACCACCGGCTTGCCGGAAGGCAGCAGCCATGACAGCTCGTAGCAGTTCCAGAAATCGACACCCTGATAAGGCAGCGTCTGCGCGGTGAGCCCAAGCTCGGCCCATTTGGCGGCACGCGGGATCGGGAACAACAGAGACGGCGTGTAGGTGGCGATGTACTCACTGGACTTGCCCAGCGGCGAGTGTTCGGCTGCGGGATGCATGGCGATACCTGGATCATGAATGAACGCGGCGAGTTTATAGCGTTTGCCTGGGGCTTTCAGCGAAAATCCGCTCTGCCCCGCCACCCTCGCAGGCCGCCCTGCGGCCTCGACGAAGGTGACTCAGGCCCTGTCACTCGTAACGCAGTGCATGCGCTGGCTGGATCTGCGCGGCGCGCCATGCGGGGTAGATGGTCGCCAGAAAGCTCAGGATAAACCCGGCACCGCAGATCAACAGCACGTCACCGGCCTGCAGTTCGGAAGGCAGGTTGCTGATGAAATACACATCGGAACTGAAGATGTGCTGACCGCTGACCCGCTCGACCCAGCCCACCAGGCTGCTGACGTTCAGCGCCGCAATAATCCCCAGGATGCCGCCGATCAAGGTACCGACGATGCCGATGACGGTGCCCTGAACCACGAAGATCGCCATGATCTGCCGCGGCGTGGCGCCGATGGTGCGCAGTATGGCGATGTCTGCGCCCTTGTCGTTGACCACCATGATCAGCGTGGCAATGATGTTGAACGCTGCCACGGCGACGATCATCAGCAGCAACAGACCGATCATGGTCTTTTCCATCTTCATGGCGCTGAACAGGCTGCCCTGGGTGTGGGTCCAGTCATCGGCGCGATAGCCCTCACCCAGACCGGCGGCAATGGCGGTGGACACCTGGGGTGCCTTGTACAGATCCTTGAGCGCCAGCCGCACGCCCTGAACCTGATTGGGCTGCCAGCGTTGCATCTGCGCCGCATCGGCGATGTTGATCAGGCCCATCGAACCATCCAGTTCGGCACCGACCTTGAAGATACCCACGACGGTCAGGCGTTGCATGCGCGGCGTGATGCCGCCAGGAGCGCTGCTGACTTCCGGGACGATCAGGGTCAGCTTGTCGCCGATGCTCAGGCGAAAGCGGCGCGCGGTGATGTCGCCGAGCACTACGCCGAACTCGCCCGGCTTGAGGTCTTCGAGGTTTCCGCGGGTGATGTGCTGCGTGACGATCGACACCTCATGTTCCAGCGCCGGGTCTACGCCGCTGATCTGGATCGGCTGCATCGAGCCCTTGTAGGAGAGCATGCCTTCCATGTCGGTGAACGGCACGGCAGCGGTCACTTCAGGGTTTTTCAGCGCCGCGTCGGCCAGCGGTTTCCAGTCATCGACCGGAGTGCTACCGGCAATCACCGCGTGCGGCACCATGCCGAGAATCCGCGAGCTCATTTCCCGCTGGAAACCGTTCATGACCGACAGCACCACGATCATCGCCAGGACACCGAGTGCCAGACCGATCATCGAGGTCATCGAAATGAACGAGATGAAGCTTTTGCGGCGTTTGGCGCGGGTATAGCGCATGCCGATGAAGATGGGTAACGGTCTGAACATTCGCGAAGCACCGTGGGAAAATACACCGTATAAAAACTGGAACCCGACGCGACGAATTGCGCCGGGCCGGGTCGATCAGGCCTCGACGAGCCGGCCGTCTTCCAGACGCAGGACACGGTCCATTTGCCGGGCCAGGCTCATGTCGTGGGTCACGATCAGAAACGCCGTGCGCGATGACGTGCTCAATTCACGCATCAGGTCCTGGATGCCCTGCGCGGTGTGGTGATCGAGGTTGCCGGTTGGCTCGTCAAGCATCACCAGACCCGGCTGATTGATCAGGGCGCGGGCAATCGCCACGCGCTGACGCTCGCCACCAGACAGCTCCGAAGGCTTGTGCGCCAGACGATGACCGAGGCCGACACGCTCCAGCAATGCAGTGGAGCGCTTGCGGGCTTCGGGGATCGGCGTACGGCCGATCAACAACGGCATGCAGACGTTTTCAAGCGCGGTGAATTCGGGCAGCAGGTGGTGGAACTGGTAGACGAAGCCCAGCGCCCGGTTACGCAGCAGGCCGCGAGCCTTTTCGCCCAGCGCCGACAACTCTTCGCCCGCCAGCCAGACACTGCCTTCGGACGGCGTGTCCAGACCGCCCAACAGGTTGAGCAAGGTACTTTTGCCCGACCCCGAACTGCCGACGATCGCGACACGCTCGCCAGGGTGCAATTCCAGCTGCAGGCCGGACAACACCACCACCGACTCCGGGCCTTCCTCGTAGGATTTACCCAGGTTGCGGCAACTCAATACTGCTTTATCAGACATGCCCGACTCACTCATAACGTAACGCCTCCGCCGGCTGGGTGCGCGCAGCACGCCAGGCGGGATACAGGGTGGCGAGGAAACTCAGGACCAACGCTGCACCACAGACCTGGAACACGTCCTGGGCCATCAGTTGCGAAGGCAGGTAATCAATGAAGTAGACATCGGCGTTGAGAAACTTGTGGCCGATCAGCCCTTCGAGTGCGGAAATGGCTGCGCTGACATTGAGCGCCGCCAGAATCCCCAGTGCCGCGCCGATCAGCGTGCCAACCACGCCGATCACCGTGCCTTGGACCATGAATATCGCCATGATCTGTCGCGGCGTAGCACCCAGGGTACGCAGAATCGCGATGTCGCCCTTCTTGTCATTGACCACCATCACCAGCGTGGAAATGATGTTGAAGGCCGCCACCGCCACGATCAGCAGCAGCAACAGACCGATCATGGCTTTTTCCATGCGGATCGCCTGATACAGGTTGCCGTGGGTGCGCGTCCAGTCACGCGAGTAGAAATTGTTTTCGCCCAGCTTCTGCGCGATTTCCCACGAAGTGCGTGGCGCGGCGAACAGGTCGTCGAACTTGAGACGCAGGCCCTGCACCTGATTGGGCTTCCAGCGGTGCAGACGGCCCAGGTCATCAAGGTTGGTCAGCCCCAGGAAGCCGTCGATTTCGCCGGCGCCGACGTGAAAGATGCCGGTCACCTCGAAGCGCTTCATGCGCGGGAACATCCCGGCTGGCGTCACCGTCACTTCAGGCGCAACGAAGGTCAGCTTGTCGCCGATGCCGACGCCCAGCTTGGCCGCGGCCTTGTCGCCGATCATGATGCCGAAGCTGCCGGGCGACAGACTGTCGAGCTGGCCCTGCTTGATGAAGTGGTCAATGATCGAGACCTTGCGCTCTTCAAGCGGGTCGATACCGTTGAGCAGCACTTTCTGGACCTTGCCGTCGTGGGTCAGCAAGCCCTGCATCTGGGTGAACGGCGCAACGGCCAGCACCTGCGGGTTTTCCTGAACCTTCGCGGCCAGACCGCGCCAGTCGGTGATCGGGTCAGCCGATTCGATGGTCGCGTGCGGCACCATGCCGAGCACGCGGGTACGCATTTCGTGATCGAAACCGTTCATCACCGATAACACGACTATCATGACCACAACGCCCAGGGCGAGGCCGATCATGGAGGTCAGGGAGATGAAGGAAACAAAATGATTGCGTCGCTTCGCACGGGTGTAGCGCGTGCCGATAAATACAAAAAGAGGTCTGAACATGTAGGAATTTGTTCGCAGGAATGAGGACGTCCGTGTGGCGGGCCTTGACGTGCAGCTTTACACTCGAAACTCTCTGACCACCGCCGCTAGCTTGGGTTCGCCATGTCGACATTAGATGAAGCAGGACGCCGCGAATACTACCGTATCGACGACAGCGTCGCACTGGAAATTAACCCCCTGTCTGCCGCCGACCAGGCAAGCCAGGATGCCATGCAGGACACCTCGACGCTGTTCGACCTGCTCAGCGAGCTGCATGTCAGCGAGTTCGAGTCGCAGCATCTGATGCGCCAGCTCGACGAGCGCGACCGGGTGCTGAACAGTTTTCTCAAGTCGCTGAGCAAGCGCATCGACCTGCTGGGCGAAGTGGTTGCCCACACCGCACTGGGCAAGCTGGGCGCGCCTCAGCCGGTCAAGCTGTCTGAAGGCGGGATTCAGTTCAATTCGCAACAGGCTTTTGCCGTCGGCGAACAACTGTCGATCAAGATGGTGCTCATGCCCCAGGCCGCGGGTCTGATGCTGCGCGCCAGGGTTTCGCAATGCGACACGCTGGCCGACGGCAATTTCTATATCAGTACCGAGTTCGTCAATCTCCCGGATGCGCAGCGCCAGTTACTCGCCCGCCATGTATTGCAGCGTCAGGCTCAGCAGCGGCGTCAGGCGCTGGAACAAGGCCAGCCCTCCGGAAATTGAACGCCCGGCCCCTTTATCACTATCAGTAGCCAGGAGTAAACGTGACCCTTATCTACGGCCACCGCGGCGCCAAGGGCGAAGCACCGGAAAATACCCTGACCAGCTTTCAGGAATGCCTCAAGCACGGCGTGCGCCGCTGTGAACTGGACCTGCATCTTTCAAAGGATGGAGAGTTGATGGTCATTCATGACCCGACCCTCAAACGCACCACCGACCGGCGCGGCAAGGTCAATGAACACCTCGCCGCCGACCTGGTGACCTATGACGCGCGCAAGGGTGGCCCCGGCTGGGTCTCGCCGTGCCCGATTCCACGCCTGGAAGAACTCTTCGAACAATGCGCTTTCGAGCACTGGCAGTTGGAAGTCAAAAGCGCCTCACGCACTCGCGCCGCCAATACCGTGCTGGCGATTCGTGAAATGGCTCAGCGCCATGGCTTGCTGGACAAGGTGACGATCACCTCCAGCTCACGCGAAGTGCTGCGCGCCGCTCTGGACCTGACGCCGGACATCTCGCGCGGGCTGGTAGCCGAGTACGCCTGGCTCGACCCGTTGAAGGTCGCCCAGAGCTACGGCTGTGAAATTCTGGCATTGAACTGGACACTGTGTACCCCGGAGCGCCTGCAGAAAGCACAGCGTCAGGGCCTGCATGTGTCGGTATGGACAGTCAACGAGCCTGCACTGATGCGCAGGCTCGCTGATTTCGGCGTCGACAGCCTGATTACAGACTTTCCCGGTTTGGCCACCGCCACGCTCGGGAATCACTGAAATCGGTCTCCCCGGCCGGCTCAGGCCACCGGCCGGAGTCGCTTAAAAAAGCCGGTTGAGGCCGTCGTATGCGGCTACCCGATAGGCTTCGGCCATGGTCGGGTAGTTGAACGTGGTGTTGACGAAGTACTTCATGGTGTTCGCTTCACCCGGCTGGCTCATGATTGCCTGACCGATGTGCACGATCTCGGACGCCTGGTCGCCGAAGCAATGCACGCCCAGCACCTCGAGCGTCTCGCGGTGGAACAGGATCTTCAGCATCCCGACCCGCTCCCCGGAAATCTGCGCGCGCGCCATGCCCTTGAAGAACGCCTTGCCCACTTCGTAAGGCACCTTGGCCTGCGTCAGTTCGTGTTCGTTCTTGCCGATCGAGCTGATCTCGGGAATCGTGTAGATCCCGGTCGGCACATCGTTGACATAACGCCAGCTGCCATTGTCGACCATGCTGCCCGCGGCCGAACGACCCTGGTCGTAAGCAGCACTGGCCAGGCTTGGCCAGCCAATCACATCGCCGGCGCCGTAGACGTTGGAAACGCTGGTGCGGTAGGTCTCGTCCACTTCGATCTGACCACGGCCGTTGGCCTTCAGACCGATGTTCTCAAGACCCAGCTTGTCGGTGTTGCCGGTACGGCCGTTGCACCACAGCAAGGCATCGGCCTTGATCTTCTTGCCGGACTTCAGGTGCAGGATAACGCCGTTATCCAGACCTTCGACCTTCTCGTACTCTTCGTTGTGGCGAACCATCACGTTGTTGTTGCTGAAGTGATAGCTCAGCGCCTGGGAGATTTCCGAATCCAGGAAGCTCAGCAACTGGTCACGGTTATCCACCAGCTCGACCAGCACGCCAAGGCCGCTGAAGATCGAGGCGTATTCGCAGCCGATCACACCGGCACCGTAAATGATCAGCTTGCGCGGGGTATGGCCCAGGCTGAGGATGGTGTCGCTGTCGTAGATGCGCTTGTGACTGAAATCGATGTCGGCCGGCCGATAGGGGCGCGAACCGGTGGCGATGATGATCTGGTTGGCCACCAGCTTTTCCACCACACCGTTGGTGCAGACCACGTTGATGCTGGTCTCGTCGGCAAAACTGCCGGTGCCGAAGAACACGTCGACGCGGTTGCGGGCGTAGTAACTGGTGCGCGAGGCCACTTGCTTGGAGATGACCATTTCAGCGTTTTTCAACACATCCGGAAACGAAAACCAGCGCGGCTCGCCGATGGCACGAAACATCGGGTTGGTGTTGAACTGAATGATCTGCTTGACCGAGTGACGCAGGGCCTTGGACGGAATGGTGCCCAAATGGGTGCAGTTACCGCCCACTTGCCGACGGCTGTCGACCATGGCGACCTTGCGCCCCGCCTTGGCGGCGTTCATTGCCGCGCCTTCTCCGGCAGGGCCGGAACCCAGTACCACTACGTCGTAGTTGTAGACAGCCATGCGTACTCCTTTAAACAGACCGAGGCGCCACTCTGGCATCTCTGGCTAAATCACGCGGCGCAGTCTAGCGCTGCACCGAGGCGGCGAACATTAACCCTTGGTCGCGTCGAAGGCCAATTTTTGTCTGCACATGGCGCAACTGACCGGATGATCCGGCCCGCTGAATTACCGCGGCTGCTGCACAACCAGATGATCAAACGACGCGTTGCTGCGGATGATAAAGCGCTTATCGGCACGAATCACAAAAAAAGCAGGGATTTTATGTTCTTGCGCATAATCCCAACCGCGCTGCGGGCCGAGAATCAACAGCAGGGAAGACAGACCGTCAGCCATCAGCGCCGAGGGATGAATGACCGTCACCGACGCCAGACTGTGGCTGATCGGCTTACCGCTCAAGGCATCGAGCGTATCGGAAATGCGCCACCCGGCATGGTCGACGTAGCGACGATAGTCGCCCGACGTAGACACGGCGTAGCCTTTCAGCGGAAACACTTTTTGCGTGACAGTGCCATCATCGAGCGGCGCGTCCAGGGTCACTCGCCAGGGCGAGCCGTCGGGCTTGAGCCCGCTGACTTTCAGTTCACCCGTGGCCTGCACCAGATAATCGTGCAAGCCGAGCGCGTCCATCCGTTCGCTGATCCGATCGACCGCATAGCCGGCGGCGATGCTGTTGAGGTCCACTTGCACGGCGGCACTCTTGCACAACCGGTCGCCGACGATGCGCAGGTTGCGATAACCGACCAGCGCCTGAGTCCGGGCCAGTTGCCGCACCAGCGGCATCTGCTCGAACAGCGTATGAGGCCCCAACCCCCACAGGTCCATCAACGGCTTGACCGTCAGATCGAAGGCTCCGTCGCTCTCCTGCGCCAACTGTTCGCCCACGCCGATCAGTTTCAAGACCGGTTCCGGCATCACCTGGCAGCTATTGGCAGGTAATGCATTGAAGCGCTCGATATCCGAATCCGCGCGCCAGAGCGACATCTGCTGATCGACCTCGTCCAGAAGCGCTTCGACCTCGGGACGCACAGCCGCAGGCTCCGGCTGCCCGGAAGCGCGCGCATACACCACGGAATAATGACTGCCCATGGTCGGCCCGCCAAAGCTTTCCAGCTTGCGTTCCTGACCACAACCACTGCACACCAGCAACACGAGGCACCCTGCAACCTTGCCAAACCTACGCAAACCCATGCCCCGCACTATAAAAAACCTTCAGAGTGACTTACTGCCTTTGGCGAACAAGCCAGAAAAGCGTCCATAACCTGCTCTGACACCCAGTGAACCGTCCCGATACAAGGCCGACCCTCATATTGAGTGGTCGAGGGCCATTAATGCTCCCTGCGCGCCCGGTCTGTTCATCAAGTTTCATCAAAACGACACGCCGCACGTTCTCAATTGTCTTGACCTGTCAAGCGTCAGTTAACTGATAGCAAATCGCCGAAACGGTTGTCTTTGAGCCCTGTTACACATACTGTTACAAGTGCGCATCGCCAGTTGCACACACGAAATGGCGATGCGAACGGGATAAAAACGACAACGGACTCCAAGCCGACGAGCCTGAGCGAGTAACTAAATGGCCTCCACAACAAGTAAGGGCAAAGCGATCTTTCGCGTTGTCAGCGGTAACTTCCTCGAGATGTTCGATTTCATGGTCTACGGCTTCTATGCCACGGCCATCGCAAAAACCTTCTTCCCTTCCGACAGCGCTTTCGCTTCGTTGATGCTGTCGCTGGCGACCTTCGGCGCAGGCTTCTTGATGCGTCCGCTGGGCGCAATCTTTCTCGGTGCCTACATCGACCGTCACGGGCGTCGCAAAGGGCTGATTATCACCCTCGCGATGATGGCAATGGGCACTCTGTTGATTGCCTGCGTGCCGGGCTACTCCACATTGGGCGTCATCGCCCCCTTGCTGGTGCTGCTCGGTCGTTTGCTGCAAGGTTTCTCTGCAGGTGTGGAACTGGGTGGTGTTTCGGTGTACCTGGCTGAAATCTCGACACCGGGCCGCAAAGGCTTCTTCGTCAGCTGGCAGTCCGCCAGCCAACAGGCCGCCGTGGTCTTCGCCGGCTTGCTGGGCGTGGGTCTCAACCACTGGCTGAGCCCGGAGCAGATGGGTGAATGGGGCTGGCGCGTGCCGTTCCTGATCGGCTGCCTGATCGTGCCGGCCATCTTCATCATCCGTCGCTCGCTGGAAGAGTCGCCGGAGTTCGAAGCCCGCACGCATCGCCCGACGCTGAGTGAAGTGGTGCGCTCTATCGGCCAGAACTTCGGTCTGGTGCTGGGCGGCATGGCGCTGGTGGTCATGACCACCGTGACGTTCTACCTGATCACCGCTTACACCCCGACCTTCGGCAAGAACGAGTTGAACCTGACCGACCTTGAAAGCCTGCTGGTGACGGTCTGCGTTGGTGTGTCCAACTTCATCTGGCTGCCGATCATGGGCTCGTTCTCGGACCGCATCGGCCGCAAGCCGCTGCTGATTGCGGCGACTGTACTGGCTATCGCCACCGCTTACCCTGCCCTGTCGTGGCTAGTCGCACACCCAAGCTTCGGCAACCTGCTGATGGTCGAGTTGTGGCTGTCGTTCCTGTATGGCTCCTACAACGGGGCAATGGTTGTGGCGCTGACCGAGATCATGCCGGTCGACGTCCGCACCACCGGCTTCTCGCTGGCCTACAGCCTGGCGACTGCGACCTTCGGTGGTTTTACCCCGGCGGCCTGTACTTACCTGATTCACGTACTGGACAACAAGGCAGCGCCAGGTATCTGGCTGACCGGCGCAGCGGTGCTGGGTCTGGTTGCGACGCTGATACTGTTCCGCAAGGGTGGGCAGAAGCTTGAAGCGCCTGTCGCGGCTTCCGCCAGCTGATTGATCGCGGCATTGCAAAAAGAAAACCCCGGCTCGAGAGTCTCTCGGCCGGGGTTTTGCGTTTTCAGACCTTGCGTTTCCAGGGCCGAAAGCTGAGCCAGAGCAACACACCAGGCAATTGCAACGCCACCATCAGGCCCAACGACCACTGATAAGCCTCAAGCGGGTGACCGGCACCCTGGGACGCTGGCCACAGATTAAGTACTGCTCCCATCAGCCACTGCAGGAAAAACGCCAGCACGAACACCACCAGATTGAACGAGGAACTGACCCTGCCCGCCAGCTCCGGCGACACCGATTGCGCCACAATAGCGTAGTTCATGGTCGTCGAGGTGCCAAAGAAGCTGAAGCCCATGGCAATCAGGTAAGGCGATACCGGCAAGCCGCTGGCCATCAGCACCTGAAAGCCGATAAAGATCAGCATACCGGTGCCACAGATCATGATCGGCTGTACGCCGAACCTGCGCAGGTAATCGGTGATCGCGCCGAACGTCAGGGACCCCGCCACCATCGCGATAGCTCCGAACAACAGCACATTGGCCATCCCGGAATCGCTCAAGCCCGCCATATCGCGTAGCCACGGCCCCATCCAAAGAGACAGTACCGACATGTAGATGGCGTGCGCGAACACCGAGTACAGCGCCAGACGCCAGAACGTCCACGACGCGTACAGCTTGCCGACAGCGGCAAACATGTCGGCGTAGCGAGTGTTTTTGCTCTCGTAGGTCTTGGGGACGCTGAGGTGTATGACCACCACCACACAAAAGGTCAGCAGCGCCAGAACCAGAAACGCTTCTCGCCAGGTCAACCAGCTCAGCAACGCATGCAATGGCGTGGTCGACGCCATTGCGCCCAGCCCGCCGATCGACAGCAGGCAGGCAGTACTCAGTGGCAAACGCTCGACCGGCAACCAGATGGCGCACGCCTTGATCGCACTCATCAGCGAGCCCGCTACCCCCAGGCCAATCAGCCCTCGCCCGATCAACAACCCTGTCTCGGTGCTGGAAATACTGAAGATGACCGAACCGGCGACCGCGAACAGCAGCATCGGCGCCTGCACGCTGCGTGGCCCATAGCGGTCCAGCATCACGCCAAGCGGAATCTGCGCCGCCGCGAAGGTCAGAAAATACACGCCAGTCAACAACCCCAGGCTGCTCGCGGGCAAACTCAGGTCGGCTTGCAGGTCGACGTAAATCACTGCGTTGACGGTGCGAAACAGGTAGGAAACGAAATGCCCCAGCCCAAAGGGGATGAAGATCGTCAGAAACAGCAGGAAGAAGCTGCTTTTGAGGGGGTGTTGCGAACCGTCCAGGGCCGAACTGCTCATCCTTGGTGACTCCATCGTCCAGAAAATCTGCGCGTGACAGATTCTCATGGTCAGCCACAAAACAAAACGGGCCGAAGCCTGCCTGCGCAGGGTTCGGCCCGTTTATCTGCTGTCCCGGTCAGACCGGGCAGCTCAAGCGTTCAACGTTTACTGCGGGAAAGCTGGCGGATTGACGTCTGCCATGTCTTCCATCACGCGAACCACCTGATGGCTGTAACCGAATTCGTTGTCGTACCAGACGTACAGCACAACGCGGTTGTCGTTGACGATGGTCGCTTCGGCATCCACGACACCAGCGTGACGCGAGCCAACGAAGTCAGTGGAGACCACCTCCTGCGAGTTCACGAAGTCGATCTGCTTGTGCAGGTCCGAGTGCAGCGCCATGTAGCGCAGGTACTCGTTCATTTCTTCGCGAGTGGTCTGCTTCTCGAGGTTGAGGTTGAGAATGGCCATGGACACGTTCGGCGTCGGAACGCGGATCGCGTTGCCGGTCAGCTTGCCGGCCAGCTCGGGCAATGCCTTGGCAGCAGCGGTGGCCGCACCGGTTTCGGTGATGACCATGTTCAACGCGGCGCTACGGCCGCGACGATCGCCCTTGTGGAAGTTGTCGATCAGGTTCTGGTCGTTGGTGTACGAGTGAACCGTTTCGACGTGACCGTTGGTGATGCCGAACTTGTCGTTGACCGCCTTGAGCACCGGCACGATGGCGTTGGTGGTGCAGGATGCCGCCGAGACGATCTTGTCGTCCGCAGTGATTTCACCGTGGTTGATACCGTGCACGATGTTCTTCAGCTTGCCTTTGCCCGGCGCGGTCAGGACCACGCGGTCGATGCCAGGGCAGGCCAGATGCTGACCCAGACCTTCGGCATCACGCCATACACCGGTGTTGTCCACCAGCAGAGCGTCCTTGATACCGTACTGGGTGTAATCCACCTCGGACGGGTTCTTGGCGTAGATCACCTGAATCAGGTTGCCGTTGGCGGTGAGCGTGCTGTTGGCTTCGTCGATGGTGATGGTGCCATCGAACGGACCGTGAACCGAGTCACGGCGCAGCAGGCTGGCGCGCTTGACCAGATCGTTTTCCGCGCCCTTGCGGACCACGATGGCGCGCAGACGCAGGCCGTCGCCACCACCGGTCTTCTCGATCAGGATCCGCGCCAGCAGGCGACCGATACGACCGAAACCGTACAGCACGACGTCGGTGCCCTTGCGTGGGCTGGCGCCCTGCTGACCCACTACACTGGCCAGTTCTTCACGGACGAACTGCTCTGGCGTGCGGCCATTGCCTTCGGTCTTGAACTTCACCGCCAGCTTGCCCAGGTCCACCGAAGCGGCACCCAGCTTGAGCTCGCTCATCGCCTTGATCAGCGGGAACGTCTCGTGTACGGACAACTCAACCGCATCGGACTGACGATGACGCGCAAAGCGGTGAGCTTTGAGAATCGCGATGACTGAACGGTTGATCAGGCTACGGCCATAGATCGAGCTCACCACATTATTATTGCGGTAGAGCTGACCGATGAGCGGGATCATCGCTTCGGCGAGAGCTTCACGATCAATCCATTCACCAAGACACTGGTCGGGCTTCTGAGTCACGGGAACCTTCCACATGTAGGGGCTGAAAAAAGGGGCTACATTATGACTGCGCCTTTGTTTATGAGCAATGCACGGCTGTCATATCGACGCGCACTACATAATTTTCGCCCGTAAATACTCGGTAATACTCCGGAAAACTGACAGCCACCACCTTCCCCCGTTACAATCGCCGCCCCTGTTGCAACGCCTGGAGCCCGACCTTCCCGTGCCAGTTCTGCGTCTACCGCATCTTTCTGCCGCTGCAGGCAAACAACACTGGGGCAATCTTCCCGGTGCCACACTGAGCCTGGCCATTGCCGAAGCCGCCAGCGCGGCCAAGCGCTTCACCCTGCTGCTGACCGCCGACAGCCAAAGCGCCGAGCGGCTCGAGCAAGAGCTGAAGTTTTTTGCACCTACGCTGCCGGTTCTGCACTTCCCGGACTGGGAAACCCTGCCCTACGACCTGTTTTCGCCGCACCAGGACATCATTTCCCAGCGTATTGCCAGCCTCTATCGCCTGCCGGAACTGGAGCATGGCGTTTTGGTAGTTCCCATCACCACCGCCCTACATAGACTGGCGCCGACCAAATTTCTGCTCGGCAGCAGCCTGGTGCTGGATGTCGGCCAGAAGCTCGATGTGGAAGCCATGCGTACGCGCCTGGAAGCCAGCGGCTACCGGTATGTGGATACGGTCTACGAACATGGCGAGTTCACCGTGCGCGGGGCGCTGATCGATCTGTTCCCGATGGGCAGCAAGCTGCCGTTTCGGATCGACCTGTTCGACGATGAAATCGAAACGCTGCGCACCTTCGATCCGGACACCCAGCGCTCCATCGACAAGGTCGAGTCGGTGCGCCTGTTGCCTGCCCGTGAATTCCCGTTACAGAAAGAAGAAGTCACACGCTTCAAGGCGCGCTTTCGCGAGCGCTTCGATGTGGACTTCCGACGCAGCCCGATTTTCCAGGACTTGAGCAGCGGCATCACGCCTGCCGGCATCGAGTACTACATCCCGCTGTTCTTCGAGGAAACCTCGACGCTGTTCGATTACCTGCCGCAGGACACCCAGGTGTTTTCCCTGCCGGGCATTGAGCAGGCTGCCGAGAACTTCTGGAACGACGTGCGCAACCGCTATGAAGAACGCCGCGTCGATCCTGCGCGGCCGCTGCTGCCGCCCGCAGAATTGTTTCTACCGGTAGAAGACTGTTTCGCGCGCCTGAAAAACTGGCCGCGCGTGGTCGCCAGCCAGCAGGATGTCGACGCCGGTGCCGGACGCGAGCGCTTCCCGGCGCAGTCCCTGCCGGACCTGTCCATCGAAGCCAAGGCCACTCAACCACTGGCGGCCCTGTCGACGTTTCTGGATGACTTCCCCGGTCGCGTGCTGTTCACCGCCGAGTCCGCCGGACGCCGGGAAGTGCTGCTGGAACTGCTCGAACGCCTCAAGCTGCGACCCAAAACCGTCGACAGCTGGCTGGATTTCGTCGACGGCAAGGACCGACTGGCAATCACCATCGCACCGCTTGACGAAGGCCTGCTGCTGGAACAACCAGCCCTGGCGCTGATCGCAGAAAGCCCGCTGTTCGGCCAGCGCGTCATGCAGCGCCGTCGCCGCGAAAAGCGCACCGACGGCGGCAACAACGATGCGGTCATCAAGAACCTCACCGAGCTGCGCGAAGGCGCGCCGGTGGTGCACATCGATCATGGCGTGGGTCGTTATCTCGGGCTCGCGACCCTGGAAGTCGAAAACCAGGTCGCCGAATTCCTGATGCTGGCCTACGCCGAAGACGCCAAGCTGTACGTCCCGGTCGCCAACCTGCACCTGATTGCCCGCTACACCGGCAGCGACGACGAAACCGCGCCGCTGCACCGCCTGGGTTCGGAAACCTGGCAGAAAGCCAAACGCAAGGCTGCCGAGCAGGTCCGTGACGTGGCGGCCGAACTGCTGGATATCTACGCGCGTCGCGCGGCCCGCGAAGGCTATGCGTTTGCCGACCCGAAAGCCGATTACGCGACCTTCAGCGCAGGCTTCCCGTTCGAAGAGACACCGGATCAGCAGACCACCATCGACGCCGTGCGCGCCGACATGCTGGCGCCCAAGCCGATGGATCGTCTGGTCTGTGGCGACGTGGGTTTCGGCAAGACCGAAGTGGCCATGCGTGCCGCCTTCATCGCCGTGCATGGCGGGCGTCAGGTGGCCATTCTGGTGCCGACCACCCTGCTCGCGCAGCAGCACTACAACAGTTTCCGCGACCGTTTCGCCGACTGGCCGGTGACCGTCGAGGTGATGAGCCGCTTCAAGTCGGCCAAGGAAGTCAGCGCCGCAGTTGCCGATCTGGCCGAGGGCAAGATCGACATCGTCATCGGCACGCACAAGCTGTTGCAGGATGACGTCAAGATCAAGAACCTCGGCTTGGTGATCATCGACGAAGAACACCGGTTTGGCGTGCGCCAGAAAGAACAGCTCAAGGCGCTGCGCAGCGAGGTCGATATTCTGACCCTGACCGCAACGCCGATCCCGCGCACCCTGAACATGGCCGTGTCGGGCATGCGCGACCTGTCGATCATCGCTACGCCACCGGCGCGCAGGCTGTCGGTGCGCACTTTCGTGATGGAGCAGAACAAGCCGACCATCAAGGAAGCCCTGCTGCGTGAGCTGTTGCGCGGCGGCCAGGTCTATTACCTGCACAACGACGTCAAGACCATCGAGAAATGCGCCGCCGATCTGGCCGAGCTGGTGCCGGAAGCGCGTATCGGCATCGGACACGGGCAGATGCGCGAGCGCGAACTCGAACAGGTGATGAGCGACTTCTACCACAAGCGCTTCAATGTGCTGATCGCCTCGACCATCATCGAGACCGGCATCGACGTGCCGAGCGCCAACACCATCATCATCGAGCGCGCCGACAAGTTCGGTCTGGCCCAGCTGCACCAGTTGCGCGGTCGTGTCGGGCGCAGTCACCACCAGGCTTACGCCTACCTGCTGACCCCGCCACGCAAACAGATTACCCACGACGCCGAAAAGCGTCTGGAAGCGATTGCCAATACTCAGGACCTGGGCGCGGGCTTCGTGCTCGCCACCAATGACCTGGAGATCCGTGGCGCAGGCGAACTGCTCGGGGACGGCCAGAGCGGCCAGATCCAGGCGGTGGGCTTCACCCTGTACATGGAAATGCTCGAGCGCGCGGTGAAGTCGATTCGCAAGGGCGAACAGCCCAATCTCGATCAGCCGCTGGGCGGCGGACCGGAAATCAACCTGCGCGTGCCGGCCTTGATCCCCGAAGCCTACCTGCCGGATGTGCACACGCGCCTGATTCTCTACAAGCGCATTGCCAACGCTGCTGACGAAGAAGCACTGAAGGACCTGCAGGTCGAAATGATCGACCGCTTCGGCCTGCTGCCGGAACCGACCAAGAATCTGGTGCGTATCACGCTGCTCAAACTGCACGCCGAACAGCTGGGCATCCGGAAAATCGACGGTGGCCCGCAAGGTGGCCGTATCGAGTTCGCAGCCGAGACGCCGGTTGATCCTTTGACCCTGATCAAGCTGATCCAGAGCCAGCCCAACCGCTACAAGTTCGAAGGTGCCACGCTGTTCAAATTCATGGTTCCCATGGAGCGCCCGGAAGAGCGCTTCAATACGATCGAAGCGCTGCTTGAGCGCCTGACCCCGAAAACTGCTTGAAGGATTCACGCATGCTTCTGTTTCGTTCACTGATCCTGCTGCTGACGCTGATCGCGCCGGCCGCGTTCGCCGATGGCCTGTATCAGGTCGAGATTCTGCTGTTTCGCCAGAGCGGCGAGCCGGCCTCGACCCGCCAGCTTGTACCGGAAAACTGGGACAAGGGCGCACAGAAGATCGACGCGAACGATGAACGAAGCCCCGCCCTCAATGATCTGGCGAGCAAACTGCAAGGCAGCGGCCACTATGAAGTGCTGATGCAGCGCGCCTGGCAGCAGAGCATCGGCACCGAACCGGGCAAGGTCGCCATCACCAGTGGTGAAGAGCGGCTTGGGCATTTCCCGATCGAGGGTACCGTGAGTCTGGCGATGGCACGCTTCACCGATATTGGTGCACAATTCTGGGTCAACCAGCTGGACCCGCATGGCGTGGTCATCAGCAGTGAACGATTGAAGCAGACTGCCAGGGTAAAGAACGGTGAGCTGACCTATCTGGACAATGGCAACCTCGCGTTGCTGATCAAGGTTTCTCCTCTTTGATCTTTACGTACGCAAGGGACGCCCAAGCGTCCCCTTTCTTTTTGAGCATCGCTGCGGCGTAGGGCTTTTTAAAACTTGTCGTCCATTCTCGAAAAAGTCCTGGCTGCGGCCTGGACAGACCTATTCCACGAGCGAACGCTTGAGCGAGGGCGCGACTACGCCCGGCAAAAACGCATCGTGCTGGAAGACTCCAGCCCGCAGATCATCCGCACCGCCTGTCGGGGCTCGGGCCTGGAAATCTACACCCAGACGCTGCTGTTCAAGGACCCTGATCGCTACAAGAACTACCTGACCTGCAAATGCACGTGCCCGGTTCGCAACGACTGCAAACACTGCGTGGCCGCCCTGCTGTTTCTGCAGGACCCGCACAACCGTCCGCTGCTGCAGGCCGCGCTGGCCTCGCACCAGCAAGAGATGGAAAAGCCTGTCGAACAAAAGCCCAGGTTGCCGGAGCGCCTGATCGATGACCTGCAGCCACGGCCCAGGCTGATTCTGGCCAGCATCGAGTTCAGTGCCTACGAGCCGCGCAACGGGCGTATGCAGCGACACATCCAGCACCGTGCCGCGCTGGCCTTTGCCTACGGCAAGCATTACGCGGTCGGCACCACCAACGTCAGCATTCTGGTCAGTTCGCTGGGCAGCGATCTGGTGAACCAGAAAAGCGACATCATCGAACACACCGACACCGAAACCCTGCGCATCCGTCGTCAGGGCGAACGGGAGCGGCAGTTGCGTCAGGAACTGGCCGATCTGGGTTTCAAGGTTGCCACCCGGCAAAGCAAGGCACTGCCCGACAGCGCCGGCGACATGTACGAACTGCCCAACGACAAGGCCTGGCTGCATTTTGTCCTCGATGACCTGCCGCGGCTGCGCGAGCAAGGCTGGGAAATCGACATTCAGGAAGAGTTCGGCTTCGACGTCACGCCGGTGGAAGACTGGTACGCGGTCATCGATGAAGAGAACGAGCGCGACTGGTTCGATCTGGAATTGGGCATCATCGTCAACGGCGAGCGCCTGAGCCTGCTGCCGATCCTGATCAACCTGATCCGCAGCCATCCCGAACTGATGAGCCCGTCGGCCGTGGCCAAGCGCGGCGACGAAGAACAACTGCTGGTGCAGCTCAACCACTTCACGCAAAGCGGCGGCAGCCCGGTACAGATCGCCCTGCCCTACGGCCGGCTCAAGCCGGTACTGGCGACGCTGGGGGACTTCTACTGGCGCCAGGAGGGCAACAACGCGCTGCGCATGAGCAAAGCCGACGCGGCACGCCTTACCCAGCTCGAAGACCTGCCGCTGACCTGGCAGGGCGGCGACCGCCTGCGTCACTTTGCCGAACGCCTGATCAACATCAAGGACGCGCCGGTCAGCCTGCCCGACGGGCTGAACGCTACGCTGCGCCCGTATCAGCTGGAAGGCCTGAGCTGGATGCAGTCGCTGCGCGAGCTGGAAGTCGGCGGCGTGCTGGCCGACGACATGGGCTTGGGCAAGACCCTGCAGACCCTGGCCCACCTGCTGATGGAAAAACAGGCCGGACGCCTCGATCGCCCGGCACTGGCGGTCATGCCGACCAGCCTGATCCCCAACTGGCTGGACGAGTCCGAGCACTTCACCCCGGACCTCAAGGTGCTGGCCCTGTACGGTGCCAACCGCCACCAGGATGCCGGCAACCTTCAGGATTACGACCTGATCCTGACCACCTACGCTTTGCTGCCACGGGACCTGGAGTTGCTCGAAAAACAGCCCTTCCACGTGCTGATTCTCGATGAAGCGCAGTACATCAAGAACCCCAACAGCAAGGCCGCCCAGGCCGCACGCAACCTCAACGCCCGCCAGCGCCTGTGCCTGAGCGGTACGCCGCTGGAAAACCACCTGGGCGAGCTGTGGTCACTGTTTCACTTCCTGATGCCCGGCTGGCTGGGCAACAGCAAGGAATTCAACAGCAACTACCGCACCGCCATCGAAAAGCATGGCAACCAGGACCGCCTGCATCACCTCAATGCGCGCATCAAGCCATTCCTGCTGCGTCGTACCAAGGAACAGGTGGCGACCGAACTGCCACCCAAGACCGAGATCATCCACTGGGTCGACCTCAACGACGCGCAGCGCGATGTGTACGAAACCGTGCGCCTGGCGATGGACAAAAAGGTCAGGGACGAAATCACCCGCAAAGGCGTGGCACGCAGCCAGATCATCATTCTCGAAGCGCTGCTCAAGCTGCGTCAGGTCTGCTGTGACCTGCGCCTGGTCAATCAGGACATGCCGGTCAACAGCAAACAGGGCACCTCGGGCAAGCTCAACAGCCTGATGGAGATGTTCGAAGAATTGCTGGCCGAAGGTCGCAAGATTCTGTTGTTCTCGCAGTTCACTTCGATGCTGAGCCTGATCGAGGAAGAGCTCAAGCAACGCGGTATCGCCTACGCCCTGCTGACCGGCTCGACCCGCGATCGCCGCACGCCGATTCATGACTTCCAGAGCGGCAAGCTGCCGATTTTCCTGATCAGCCTCAAAGCAGGCGGCACCGGCCTCAACCTCACCGCCGCCGATACCGTGATCCACTACGATCCGTGGTGGAACCCGGCAGCGGAAAATCAGGCGACCGACCGCGCGTACCGTATCGGCCAGGACAAGCCGGTGTTCGTCTACAAGATGATCGCGCGCGGCACCGTGGAAGAGAAAATCCAGCGCCTGCAACGGGAAAAATCAGCGCTGGCCTCGGGTGTGCTTGACGGTCGCACAACCGGCGACTGGAAGCTGCGCGACGAAGATTTGCAGGCGCTGTTCGCCCCATTGCCCGCCGCACCGAAGAAAACCCGCAAGTAGGCGTGTCAGGCGCTTATTCGACAGCCACCTGCTGGAGAATCTGCGCCGTCGACAGGACCGTAGCGTACTCGCCATGCAGATTGGCCAGCGACATTGCGTGCACCTCTTCGGCACTGCGCGGCGTGCCGAAGAAGTCCTTTTGATCAAAGGTAAAGCAGGCATCGTGCGCAACCAGCACGTCAAACCCCAGATTACCGCCACTGCGCGCGGTCGACTCGACAGAGTTGTTGGTGACCACACCGGCGATCACCAACTGCCTGATGCCGTCGGAGCGTAACCACATTTCCAGAAAGGACCCGCAAAACGCGTCGGGGACCTGCTTGCTCAGCTCACGCTCATCAGCTTGCGGCACGAACGCCGGCTGGTACTCGACCCCTGACTGTTGCGGCCAGAACACTGATTCGGGTGACGTCGAAAAATGCCGGACGTGAATAACCGGCCGCCCGGATTGCCGCCAGGCACTGAGCAGAGCGCTGACATGGCTCTCGGCCAGTGGGTTATTACGTCGCCCGAGCCTGGGATGATGGATGCCCTGCTGCAGGTCGATCAGGATCAGCGCGCTGTTGTCTTGAATATCCATGATGAATCAGTCCGAACTTTTGGTTCAGCAAGACTATCGCAATCAAGGTCTATTCTGGTCGCAATCGTCGACAGCCTCAGGCTTGTCCGAGACCTGCCCCCAAGGAGAACATCATGATCGAACACCTTAAACTCGCCGGCAAAGTAGCGCTCGTGCAGGGCGGCTCACGTGGCATCGGCGCAGCCATCGTCCAGCGCCTGGCCAAAGAAGGCGCTGCCGTGGCGTTTACCTACGTCAGCTCCGAGGTAAGCGCTCTGGAGATTCAGGACAGCATCGTCGCCAATGGCGGCCGCGCATTGGCCATTCGCGCAGACAGCGCCGACGAAAAAGCCATCCGCCAGGCCGTGCAGACCACTGCCGAGACCCTTGGCAGGCTGGATATCCTGGTCAACAACGCCGGCATTCTGGCCATCGCGCCGCTCAATGAATTCAGCATGCAGGACTTCGACAAGACCCTGGCCATCAACGTGCGCAGCGTATTCATCGCCAGCCAGGAAGCCGCCCGGCATATGGAAGAAGGCGGCCGCATCATCAACATCGGCAGCACCAACGCTGACCGCATGCCCTTTGCGGGCGGCGCCACGTACGCCATGAGCAAATCGGCGCTGATCGGCCTGACCAAAGGCATGGCCCGCGACCTCGGCCCGCAAGGCATCACCGTCAACAACGTTCAGCCCGGCCCGGTGGACACCGACATGAACCCGGCGCAGGGCGAATTCGCCGAAACCCTGAAAGCGCTGATGGCCCTGCCCCGCTACGGCACCAGCGAAGAAATCGCCAGCTTCGTCGCCTACCTCGCAGGCCCGGAAGCGGGCTACATCACCGGTGCCAGCCTGACCATCGACGGCGGCTTCAGCGCCTGACGCCACCACCACAAACGGCCCTTTGCCCAAGGGCCGCATCCCGTGCCAGAGCCTTTTACTGGCGAATCAGCGTTTATTTGCTTAAGCGCATGAAAAATCTGAAAAAAAGTTTTGCGTTAGGAAAAGCTTTCGACTACATTAGCGCGCCTCGGCAGACACAACGTTGTCGTCGAGATACGGTGAGGTGTCCGAGTGGCTTAAGGAGCACGCCTGGAAAGTGTGTATACAAGAAATTGTATCGAGGGTTCGAATCCCTCCTTCACCGCCATATTGAAACAACGCGAAGCCCCTGAATTCTGAAAGGAATCCAGGGGCTTTGTGGTTTCTGGGGTCTGAAAAAATGGCCGTGGGACGCTCCATGGGACAGATATGGGACAGAACAGCAAGATTCGCTGTCTTGCTGCTCTCAGCTGTAGTGAGGCCTGAAAAGCGCTGGTCCGGCGCAGCGCATCGACTGACGAGGAACGCAGGCCATGGCTTTAGGGAATTTCAGATGCCGCCTGCGGGATTCCGTGGAAATACTCGCGACCCACAAAAGCGATGTTAAAACTCGGCTTTATCTAGCAATTAATAATCGTCTCGTTTTTGCCAATGTTCCTGAAGTGCCTGAGCTGCCCGAGCAATTCAGAATTGCCATGCCCCTTTGGCTCATGTCGCCGTTTATGTGGAATGGAAAATCAACCAAAGGTCCGGAGAGACAGTGGAGCTTGGTAAGCAGGATCATGCTTTGGCGTCTTGTGACCGCGCCCCAGAGACTCGCTGACTGCTGCCATTAAGTGCGCAAGTCAAGCATGTGCAGCGCTGGCCCTACATACAGCCCTTGTAGCTCTCTGAAGCGAGTCCGTTGAGGCTGGAACTATTTTCCACGTTAAGCCACTCAACCTCTCCATGATCACTGGAGCCCCCCATGCCTCGCATTAACCCAACTAGCTTTACTGGAATCTATATTGAAACGACAGGCAATCCGAATCGAAGTGACTACTACAAGGAGACCACATCTGCGTTGGATGAGCTGAATAGAGGACACGCCGGTCGGACGGTAATTCGCAATATTGAGGCCGCCTGTGAAATGGATCCGGAGAAGCGGGTGGTCATCTCCAAGACAGATCAGGGCTCGGAAGCCAACATGCCAGGGCACTAGACTGGCTGCGCGCGGCCGACTCGCGACCCTTTTGTACCCTTTGTAGCCGGGAGAGGCGAGTCTGTCGCGGTACGATATAACTCTAGGTTTGGTAGACGGTTCGATGACCAGTCTGTCAATGGGCAACCTGACCCAAGCCTTGCTTACGTCTTTCTCGGTCATGAACTTATTCATGCATCCAGAACGTTACAAGGTACTCAATACCGAGTGAGTCGAGGCCGACCGGATGTCGACGAAGATAGCGGAGCGGCGGAGGAAGAACTCCGAACGGTTGGCATCGGGCAGTACGAAGACGAATATCCGTCAGAAAACGCAATACGTCGCGAGCATGGATTGGCGCCTCGCACAAGTTACTCAGGGAATACAGGAACAAATTTTCGTGAGCCGCCTGAACGGAACTCGCAATATACGGAGGCACGGCTCAGATCGCTCAACGCCAGACGCTGGTCAGATATGTAATCCAGCTGATGGAGTACCGGGCGGCTTTGTAGCTGGCGTTGATGGGTATGGGGAGCCATGGAACATCGTGCGCATAGGTGCCGTAGGCTTAGCGCACGATGTTCCCGAATTCTGTGGGCGCTCCCCTCTTCTCTTTGCTACGTGGCGGTTCTGGCTGTCGCCAGGCAGCTTCATGGTCGGCAGCAATTGCCCGCGCACCATCCACGGATCAGCACAAGCAGCATCAGCCCTTGCGCCGTATTCTTACCTCTCGTCCCCGCATGGTCGGATGCTGGCGACGTTTCTCTCCGGCATTGCGGAGTTCGAACGTTATCTGATCTGCGAGCGAATCAAATCGGGTCTCGCGGCTGCTCGTGCTCGAGGACGTAAACTAGGGAGCCAAGCGGGAGTACGTCCAAAATCCGACAAGCTTGACCCAAAAGTCATGGACGCAATTGCCGCAGCTACAGGTGAATCGCCTGAGATCCTGATATCAACAAAAGCACCTTCACTGAAATTGCGCGCAGGCATCGCGAAGCGGCTTAGGGTGTCATTTCGCTCTCAGCCGCAACCCCCCCCCTATTTTGTCCGTTTTCTCTCTCACCCCCAAGTATCTGAGGACCTGAGGGGGGGGAAGTGCGCCTGAAATTAACGAAACACGTCGTAAAGTCGCATAGGACCCGTTTTTAGAGGCCGATGAGGCGTGAAAAAAGCGTTTCCCCAACATCAATGCCACCTTAGCATCACGCAGAGGATGCCTTTTTCGACTGATTGCACACTACGTTACCTTTGTATGGAACCGAACCCATCTCAAGGGCCACTCAAGCAGCGCAACATATCTACGACATAGATGTATGCACACGGGAGTGTAATTTTCAGGTAATCCTGGATGGTCCATTGGACTCCCTGCCAAACCATGTCAGCAACAATTGGGGTAGCGCCAATAGTTGCAATTTCAAGCGATCATACAGCTCAATTAACTTCTTAGGATAGTCATGATCACTCCGTCTCGATACCCAGGCATCTATATCGCCCCCCTCAGTAGCGAACCGACAGCAGCTCACACATTCAAAGAACAGGCAGAGGAAGCGCTTGACCATATCAGCGCCGGCCCCTCTGGCGATAAGCTATTGCGAAAAATATCCACTCTTGCCAGTCAAAAAGATAGAAAAGTCACACTAAAAGAGATTGAAATAAATAACCAGTGTTATACCGAAGCTGTTCTGAGCAGGAGGCAACTGGAAAAGTACGAACCAGAAAACTTTAACGAGAATCGACACATTGCATCACAGCTATCACGAAAGGGGACCTTTACCAAAGGTGAAGGAAGCAATGCGATTATTGGCTGGTCACCAGACAAAGCAAGCATACGCTTAAATCAGAATGGCTCACCGTTACACCTTGGAATGGATAACGACGACAAAATCACGACCTTGGCTCATGAGCTCGTTCATGCTCGACACGTGTTAAGTGGGAGTTCCTTAGCGGATGGCGGAGATCGCTATAATCCACGTACGGGATCTGGCAAAGAGGAACTTAGGGCCGTTGGATTAGACAAGTACCGCTATTCACTTACAAAAAAACCGTCAGAGAACTCCATCCGTGCTGAACACGGTCTGCCTCTGCGCATGAAGTACAGGCCACATCAATAGGACAACCTACTGTAAGTAAATTCAAAGTGGTCTTCGGATCCCGGTGACCTGCATAGGCTGTCAATTCATGCAGTTTCCACCCCGCACGGGCCAAATGGGGTGAGTCGCAGATGACGAAAAGTGTGTGTGCTAAGGCAGGACAGATTTGAGTCTGTGGCCCATCTTTCTACCGTTTTACTCCACGTCCACCGCGTGAGTGCCAAACCACGATTGCGATCAGACTCGGATCGAAACAGGGCTCCTTTTGACCAACCGGCCAGACGAAGCGCATGAAGATGCGTTCCAAGCATCGGCGCAATGTCCGGGCTGTAGCACACGACGCGGCTGCGTCGGCCTTTGGTCGTCTCTGCGCGCACTGAAATGAGTCGATGGGCGAGATCCAGGTCTTCGATTCTCAGGGCCACCAGTTCGGCACGACGGAGCGCACCGCAGTACGCCAACGAGAGCATAAGCCGATCACGAATAGACGACCTGGCCGCGATACTCAGAAAGTATCGCCACTGCTCATCCGTGGGGATGTCGGGCAGCTTTATCAAGCGAGATACCAGCCCTCTCACAAAGCCTGAATGTCCAGGGACCTGACACAAGCGGCCGTGCTGGCCGCGAGGTACCGGATTCTGTGCGCAACGCCCCTGAAAGACCAGGTAGTCGTACCACAGGCGGATCGCGGTGAGGCGCTGGTGCAAGGTCGAATTCGCCACCGCGTTTTCTTGCCCGGGCAGTAGCCGACGGATGTAGAGCGTTACTTGCTCAAATGTGACGGATTCAGCCTCCAGACCGGAGGCTTCGCAGTGGAGCAAGTAAATGCGCCAATCCCCTGCCGTACGCATCCAAAGTAGCCGGCGCTCTTCCCAGGTTATCGAGCAGTGTCAGCCATTCCTGAACGCTTGGGTAGCGGTGAAGCACGTGCTCATAAGAGGCAGTTGTAGAGGCCATGGCGATCCCCCAGAACGTCGACAGAATCAGGGTAGCTCAGAAGCATTCCACCTAACTTACTAGAGGGCATAGTTACTGCTGAACGCCAGGATGCCCTTGCGCTTCAACAAATCCTTGACCTGATAATAAGGCGCGCCCATCTTGACGTGATCTTTCGCATCATAGCTGCGGGCGATCACACAGCCGTCGTTATATATGAATGATACTAACTGCTAGCAGCTCACAACCTACTGATATTCAAGTTAAATTATTCATTAATAGATATTCCGGTTAGATCATGCAGGTCTGATCCAGACAGCCCGGTGGTCCATGAAGGCTACCGGGCTCTTTGTCATTGGCCGAGAAGCCACGTATCAGTGCCTGTCCAAGAGACACTGGCTGAGCTCGCCGCGATTCACTAACATCTCGACGATGAGCCAGTGTGGATTATTGCACTATCCCACCAGATGGTTATCTGCTGGCGCAACGCCTACCAATTCAACGGTAGCGTGCTCGGCTGTTGAAACGGTGCCTGCAACGATCAGGTTGTCTGCTGTGAAGGTCTTAGTGAAGGTACCGACCAAACCGATCTCAAAGCGTTGACCGTCGGCGTTCAAGTCGTAATCCTTGAGGTAGGTGTGGTGGAGCTCCTTGTCGTAGACCAGCTTCAAGGTGCCGTTGGTGCCGTCACCGAGGCCCGTGTAGCCGAGGGCGGCCACGTCAATCTTGTCGTGGGCTACATCGAAGTTTTTGATCAGGTCGGCGGCGCCATGGACGCTGTCGCTGCTGTCCAGATAGCGGAAGGTATCTACCCCTGAACCGCCTGTCAGCGCATCGCCCGCGCCGCCACCAATCAGAACACCGCCCGCGTCTTGCGTGTGCAGCGAATCCCAACCCGGCTTCCCGGTCAGGGTCTGGTCTGCATCGTCATGGCTGTTGTCACCGGCGAAGATAAAACCATCGGCATCTTGGTAAGCAATGCTACCGTGGCGGTTGGACTGGTCGATATACACTTCGAAGCGGTTGCCCTGGGCATCAGCTTCGAAAGACTGCACCACGATATGCCCAAGGGTCTTGTCATAGGCGTAATTCAGCGTGCCGTCATAGCCATCGCCCAGGCCAGTGAAGCCTAGCGCGGAAACGTCCAATACATCCCCACGGAACAGGTTGAAATCGCTGATAAGGTCAACGCTGGCCACACCCGAGGCGTCATTGACGAAACTGTCGCTGATCTGGTGATAGAGGAAGGTTTCGGCGTTGGTATTGCCGATCAGGTGATCAGCACCGGCGCCACCGTCCAGTACACTGCCGGTTTTCCCGGCATACAGCGTATCGTCGCCGTCCAGGCCATTGAGCACGTATTGCTTGGTGCTGAGGCTATAGAGCGTGTCGTTGCCGGCCGTGCCGTCATTACGCAGTACAAAGTTGGAGGTGCTTAGCTTGCCTTGATAATCGCCCGCCAGGCGTACCTCGAAGAAATTACCGCTGGCGTCTTTGTCCAGCGAGCGCAGGTAGGTCATATCCGAGGCCGCGTCATAGCTTACGGCCAGGTCGCCATTATGGCCGTTACCGATCCGCTCCAAGTGCAGGGTGGTCAGGTCCAATACGTCGTATTCGCTGAAGCTGGTAATCAGGTCCGAGTGGGAGCCTTGGGCGTTGGCGTAACTATCGGTAAGCGACGTGAACACGAATTTCACCCCGTATCCGTAGGTTTCTCCGCCGGTGAGGGTATCTACCCCAGCGCCGCCTATCAATGTGTCGCTGCCACTATGTCCATCCAGGGTGTCATCCCCGGCGCCGCCGAGCAGGTGATCGTCCCAATACGTACCGGCAAGTGCGTCGTCGCCTGACGTACCCGTGTAGGTATTGAAAGAAGGCCGTTTATGAAACGTAATTTGTTCATCTAGTTCTGATGACAGAGCAGATTGTAAGACGGTAGACATGATAGTTCGCCTGAACAGGACGGAAATTTCCCATGGATGGACTGCTCGGCCCTGCCTGAATGCAAGGGCTCACATCGATGAGCGCACTCATTACAGCATCATACAGACCGTGATTGTGGCTCAAGATTTCCTAACAATCGGTATCGCTCAGATTGTTGTTCCTCAGCAGCCTAATGGCCGAGTCGCCCCGAAGCTTGGCTTTCAACGTGATGAGCGCTTTGCTAGACATCTCGTCTAGCTGGGAAAGGTATTCGGCGTGCTATGGGACATCTGGGTTTAGGTGATGATGTAGCCATGACAAAGTTTTGTGTCGTGTCTAGGGCTGGAGCTTTACGACCTTAGCAAACTAGGTGATCACATTTTCGCCCAGGAACTGAACGATTCGCTTAATGGTAGCGGCTCGACCAGCACGCCATTGACGACTACTTGAGACCCCCTCCTTCACCGCCATATCGATACAACGCAAAGCCCCTGAATTCTGAAAGAAATTCAGGGGCTTTGTGGTTTCTGACGCTTCAAAAATCGGCTGTGCGACGTTGCATGGGCGAATGCCCGCTATTAGCCTGCTGGAGACGATAGGCCGTCGTGAATGCGATCAAAAAACCGCAATCAAAATACGAGCCCAGTCCTTACGCCATCCGCCTCAGAGACAAATTCATCTGCCCCATCAAATCTCTCTGTTCTCTCAACGAGAGCACCAGCCGTGCGATGGATCGGCTGCTGCCTACCTCGGACAAGGACAGCCCCGTTACGTAGAGCTGGATATCACCTGACTCGGGGTGGATAAGCTTCACCGAGAAGGTTTCATTTGGCGCTACGACGCACTCGCACTTTGAAGGCAGAAAAGCTGTTTCAAGAACTCGCTGAATATCGGGTTTTGAAAACATGGTGCGTCCTCTGGAAGGGGCCAAATCGTGATGTGAAGTGTAGACGAGTTTCAGGCGAATAGGTTTCCGACCCGCGCAACGGACGCATGCGTCGCGGAAGGTTTTTTGTGGCGAATGTCTGGGGCTGTTTTTGCCTGATCGAGGTAACTGCCTGCAACACCTCACGCTCTCTGGTCTAAAGTACCCTCTCCTGAACTCCCCGAGCCTCGACCGATATGAATGAACGCGCACGTGAGCTGGCGTCTCGTCTGATTCGCAATTTCAACGAAGCTCCCCTCGAACATGAAGTTCGTGAACCGCTGTATGAAAGCTCTGCCGCTCGCCTGGGCACAGGCACGGCAGCGCAAAAGCTGGGGGCGTCGATTGACGTGGTGGCGCCGGGCAAACGCTCCTGCCCTTATCACTTTCATCATGTGCAGGAAGAGATGTTCGTGATCATCGAGGGCGAAGGCAGTTTGCGTGTTGCGGGCGAGATGCTGCCGATCAGGACGGGCGATATCCTGTTTATCCCCGCGGGTGCCGACTACCCGCACCAGATAATCAATACCTCGCAGGCGCCGCTGAAATACCTGTCGATCAGCACCCGGGAAACACCGGAAGTGTGTGAGTACCCGGACTCGGGCAAGTACCAGGCCATGGTGTCCGTTCAAGGGACCCGAGTGTTCACCGCCAACCAGCGGACCACGGAAAACCTCGATTACTGGGACGGCGAGCCCTGATTTGAATTGTTTGTAAATTGTATCCGGCAGTTCACGCTTTTTTCACGTTCGCGGGTTTATTGTTAACTCAATTCCCAGCAAGACCTTAAGCCCGCTACCCCCCATCGCGGGCTTTTCTTTGTCTGCGATTTGAGCATGCAACGTCTGGCATGGGTCAAGAGACATCAGGGACACGACTGCTCAAGCAAGCGTCGGGCAGACAGGGAACATCATGCAGAAAACGATTTCCAAGCCCTACCTCCCGGATGAAACCCGTCAATCATGAAAAACACCCTGAAAAAACTGCTTCTCGCTGTTGCGTGTCTGGCGACGGCTCCTGCGTTCGCTGCGTGTCAGATGACGCCGGTGGAGTACGACATGCCTTCGCAACGTCTGGACGAGGCCTTGCAGCAGTTGGCCCATCGATCCGGCTGCCCGGTGACGGTCGACCTGGGCGCGGACAGCAGCAGAAAGGTCAAGAAATTCAAGGGTAGGTTCACCCCTGATCAGGCGTTGTGGCTGGTTTTGAAAAAAACCGGGCTGGAAGGCTATGTCGAAAATGACGGGCTCACGGTTGACCGTCGCGGCCAGGATTTTGTAAACCAGCGGGCAACAGAGCTACGCACGGCTATCGATGCGGCAGGTACACGGATGGAGGCCAGAAAGAAGAAGCGCTTCCTTCATCAACTGGACACTATCGAGTCCGGAGCTAAGAAAGTGGTCCTTGAACAGAGCTTTGTCAGCGCAGCCGAGATGGCGAGTTACAAGCGCGACTTCGACGAACTGTCGAGCCAGATACCGGCCAGCAAGTGATCCGCCGATAATTGCGCTAAAATCTGCCACTTTTGAGCGCAAGGCAGAACGCGCTGTGGATTATCGATGAAAAAAACCACGTTACTCCTATTGGCACTGACCCTGCCTGCGCTTGCCAAGGGCGCGGGCGATGCGGAGGCCGGGAAAGCTGTGTTCACCCGCCTCTGCTCGGGTTGCCACAAGATCGGCCCCTCTGCACGCAGCGCATTTGGCCCGCCCCTCAACGGCATCATTGGTCGTCAGGCGGGGCAACAGGAAGGCTACGTTTACACCGACGCGATGAAGAATTCGGGGCTGGTCTGGACGCGTGAAGCGTTGCGCACCTATATCAAGGACCCGAGCGCCGTTGTACCTGGCACCCGCATGAAGCTGTGGTGGATGGGTAACGATGAGCGAATGGAGGATCTTCTGGAATACCTTGACGCCAACAAGTAGTACGCGGGGTAAAGCGAGGTTCGGATATGAATCGCCCCCGGTACTCACCGAGGGCAATCTGTCAGTTACTTGTCCGGCGTGTAAGGCGGGTAATCGTCCTTGCTGCCTTTATCGGTGGCAGGAGTCTTCGCAGGCTCGGTAGGGTCGATCTGCGGGTCTTCGGTATTCGGTGACTTCTCGTCAAAACCCGGATCATTCTTGTTTCCGTTGCTGCTGCCTGGCTGGGTGCCGGTCATATGCGCCTCCGTTTGTTGAATTCAGGACCTGATATTCAGAGAGCCCCTCAACACAGCCGTGCGATGTGTCTGACGAACGGAACATTGCAAAGAGGCATCTGGCGGCAGTCAAGGGCAAATGGTAGCCTTGCGCCATGTAAGGAGAGAATCATGAAAAGGCTTTCAATCACACTGGCAATGACCGCTTTGCTGGGCAGCGGCGCAGCGTACGGCGAGATCTTCAAATGCACATCACCGCAAGGCAAGGTGAGTTATGCATCGATCCCGTGCGATGAAAACGCGCAAAGCGCATTGCAACGCCAGGGGCCGTCATACATGCGATGGGAAGACGAGCCGCTGGACTACGTTCACAAGACCAACCTCAAGGCTACCGAATACCTGAAGGTCGGCGGTCGCACTCGAGTGCAGGTGATCGAGACCGAGCGCTACAAGGCCTTCCAGAGAAACCGCCCGCCTCCGCCGAACATTCCTTCGCAGTGCCAAAGCCCGCATTACGACAGTCAGTGTTTCGATCCATCGGGTGGAATGTCCTCAAAAAAACAGGCGGCCTCTCGGGATACCGCTCGATAACTTACAGAGCGGTTTTCACATCGGCACGCACTTCGCTGATCTGAATTTCAGGGATCAGGTCGGTGTAGTTGATGATATCGGCATTGATCTGCTTTGAATGCGGGCCCATGCCGGCTTCAAAGTCTTCAATGGAATCACAGTAAATGTGGCACATGCCTATATACACGGGGTCCGAGCCTGGCGTTGCTCCGCCTATGCCCCGGTCCACGCTGTAACCCTTGCAGTACTTGCCCATCATTTCCTGCACCAGCGGCATGTGTTTATCACGGTAGTAATCGTGGTCGAAACGGGCACCCTCTTCATACGCATACAGCACGCTGACTTTGATCATAACGACAGGCTCCTGTTCAAGTGGTCAATAAATTCGTGTGGACAGCGGCTTGCAAGTGCTGACACCAAAGGCCTCCTCCCTCACAATCACGCCGTCTTGCCAGACTATTTCAACAGACAGCCTGGCTATCGAAACGTTTGAGGAAAAACCGCATGAATACACTTGAGTGGAACGAGGCCGCGCTGGCGAAATACCTCGCGACCCATCCGACCCTGAAGGATGAAATCAGCGCCTTGAGCCCCAAGGAGCAACAGCAGCAAGTGCAGTGGGCGTTCGAAGACGAAGCCGAGAGCCAGGGTATCGAGACCTGGGAGCTGGCGCTGGAACTGATTGCCGAGTCGCCCGAACAGTTGCAGAGCATGCGCCTTGAAGCCCATCGCCAGGTCGCCGAAGCGCTGGGGATGGACTGGGAAGAGTATTGCGGATTCAACGATATCCAGCCATGACGCGGAGCGCAGTCGGCGCTGAATCAGCCATTGATCGGCACACTGTTCAGTGACCCGGCAGTCAGCGCTTTACCTGTTCCTTATGGATGAGTAACGTCTGCTCACTTCAATAAAGGAATCACGCCATGAGTGATCTGGTCTCGTACCATCTGGACGACGGTGTCGCCACGCTGACCCTGAACAACGGCAAGGTCAATGCCATTTCCCCGGACGTGATCGTTGCGTTCAACGCCGCACTGGATCAGGCCGAAAAGGATCGGGCCATCGTTATTCTCACCGGCCAGCCGGGCATTCTGTCGGGCGGCTACGACCTCAAGGTCATGACCTCCAGCGCCGAGGCCGCGATCGAGCTGGTCGCACAGGGCTCGACGCTGGCACGGCGCATGCTGTCGCACCCCTTCCCGATCATCGTCGCCTGCCCCGGCCACGCGGTTGCCAAGGGCGCCTTTCTGCTGCTGTCCGCCGATTATCGAATCGGTGTCGCCGGGCCGTTCAGTATCGGCCTGAACGAAGTGCAGATCGGCATGACCATGCACCACGCCGGTATCGAACTGGCGCGCGACCGCCTGCGCAAGTCGGCTTTCAATCGCTCGGTAATCAACGCCGAGATGTTCGACCCTGAAGCAGCGATGGCCGCCGGTTTCCTCGACCGGGTGGTCAGCATCGAAGAGCTGCAAAGCACCGCGCTGGCCGTCGCCGGGCAGTTGAAGAAGATCAATATGAGCGCGCACAAGAAGACCAAACTCAAGGTCAGAAAGGCTTTGCTCGACACGCTGGAGGCCGCGATCGAACAGGATCGACAGCACATGCTGTGATCCCCAACCGAAGCCCGTGCAAACGGGCTTTCGTTTATCGGCGAACTCATACGCATTTGATCAATCTGATCAGCGACCGCGCATGTTTTTGCGCCACTGACAAATTGAAGAAGCGATAGCGCCATGGGCCGAGTTGTTGCAGCAGCGGTGTACAGCAAGGGCAAAAAAGTCCGTGATATCACCCTCGATGAGGGCGCCGCCTGGGCGGCCAAGCCCGATCATTTCGTCTGGATAGGACTGGAGCAGCCCACCAACGCGGAGCTGACCAGCCTCAAGGATCAGTTCAATCTGCATGAGCTGGCCCTTGAAGACGCGCTGGAGGTGCATAGCCGTCCGAAGCTGGAAACCTTCGGTGATGCGCTGTTCATCGTGACTTACGCCCCCGTACGCGACAACGGCAAGCTGCTGTTCATCGAAACCCATATATTCGCCGGCAAGGGCTACGTCATCACCTCGCGCAACGGCCACTCCAAGTCCTACGGACTGGTGCGTCAGCGCTGCGAGGCCAGACCACTGCTGCTGGAGCACGGCGAAGACTTCGTGCTCTACGCGCTTCTGGACTTCGTGACCGAGAACTATCAGCCGGTGACCGAAGCCATCCACGCCGAGCTCGAGCAACTGGAGCAGAGCGTCATTGGTGGTTCGTTGCGCGAGTCCGACATCCAGCACATTCATGCCCTGCGCCGCGACCTGTTACGCATGCGCCGCTACGTGGCACCCATGGTGGAAGTGGGCGAAGAATTGCAGAGACTCAGTTTTCCGTTCATCGACAAGAACATGCGCCCCTACTTTCGCGATGTCGAAATTCACGTCAAGCGGCAGATGGAAGACCTCGGCAACCTGTGTGACATCGCCAGCCAGACGATCGAAATCGGCCTGCTGCTGGAGTCTTCGCGACAAAGCATCGTGCAGCGCAAGTTTGCCGGCTGGGCGGCGATTCTGGCGTTCCCGACGGCCATTGCCGGCATCTACGGCATGAATTTCGAGAACATGCCTGAACTCAAGTGGGAACACGGCTACTTCATCGTGCTGGGTGTCATTCTGGGCGGGTGTACGGCGCTGTTCGCCAGCTTCAAGCGCTCCGGCTGGCTATAACTCCGCCACCGCATTCCCATCCAGACAGTCCGGCCAGCGCATGACAATGCGCCATGCGCCGGGTCAGACGGACTGTTTTTCCGGTTTATGCGCCACGAAGCGCATCATCCACTCCGCCACTGTCGCGCCATGATGGTCGTGATCCAGGCTGGCGACACCCTGCTTGTAAATCTGCTCGCCCAGCGCTTCCTGACGAAGGTCAAGCAAGGTGCGGGAAAAGTCATGGATGAACTCGGGATGCCCCTGGAAACACAGCACCTGATCATTGATATGGTAGGCCGCAAACGGGCAGAACTCGCTGGACGCAAGCACCGTCGCGTTTTCGGGCAGAGCAGTGACCTGATCCTGATGGCTGATCAGCAGCGTGAGCTTGTCCATCGCCGGCGTCATCCACGGCCTGGCGGGGGCCAGTTGATAATGGTGAATGCCGACGCCCCACCCTTGCACCGCACGCTCGGTCCTGCCGCCCAGCAGCAACGCCAGCAACTGGTGACCGAAGCAGATACCCAGCAGTTTTTCGCCGCGCTGATACAGTTCCAGCAGATAGACCTTCAAGGTCTGAATCCACGGGTCGGTGCCAAATGAGTCGGCCTTGCTGCCGGTCACCAGGTAAGCATCGAACTGCTCATCTGCAGGTGGATAGTCCCCTTGCACCACGTTGTAAACCGTCAGCTCTGCGGCGATGGGCTGGCGAGCGAAGAGTAATTCGAACATCCGCCCATACCCATGATACTGCTCGACCAGTTCAGGTCGCAGATTGTCGGTTTCCAGAATACAGATGCGTAAAGACATAAGAGAGACCCTGAAGCAGTAATGAGGCAGTAGCGCACCGGCAGAGCCTGCCTTGAAGACCTCGGCAAATCAAGCAGCACCCCGGCCCGTTTCAGACGTTTATTCCATGTAGGAAAATTCTGTCCCGGACGAACGGTGCAAAACTGCAGGCCACCGACGAAGCGTCTAGAAAAGGCCTGAGCATTCAGCGCCCCACGCGGTAATAGCTTTCGATTCTAGATAAACACGTTTAGATTCCCAACAGTTCTAAACTATAGGGCACCTCGGCTCTATGGTTATATCTGTAACAGGAGGCGCGCAAAATCCTTTCAGCGCTCGGGCCAGCGGTCGAATGACCGGACCCACCTGTTCAATGCACAACCTTGCCAGCAGTCGATTATCTGTTTTGCAGATCGGGCCTGCTTTTGTCGCTCAGGAATAACAACAAAAGGCGGTCAGCCATGTTCAAGTTCAAACACTCCAAAATACGTCAGGCGGGATTGATCCTCTTCACTACTGCGCTGTTATTGATCGTGCCTAACCTGAATCGATTGTTTGGTTGATCCACGCGCTTTCGATCAACGTTCATCTGTGCCACTCTTTCCCTTCGCACTGAGGGAGGTTGAATGTATGCGCCAATGGATTGCTGTTTGTGCACTTGTCAGCAGTTTCGCAGCACACGCGGGGATGGTCGATCAGGCTGCAGCCGTGGCGGCGCTTAAGGAAGGCAAATTGGCGATGGATGTGCGTAGCCAGACCGACTATGACGCAGGTACGGTACTGAACGCGGTACGCGTCGATGATCGACGGCTGGTCAATCAGATGAAACAGGTGCTCACCGACCGCAATGCGGTGTTCGTGATTTTCAGCAGCACGGACAGCAAGGCCGACAAGGCCCAGGAAAAGCTCCGGGCTGCCGGCTACTTCAGCGTCATCAATGGCGGCAACTATGAAGAGCTGCACAACGCGCTCTACGACATCACCGACGACCCCGCCGAATGAACAATGGCCAGGCAATTGAGCCCGGCCACTTCATGATGCGCAGACCCGCTGCGGATTACTGATGCTGCGTCTGGACCTGCACGCGGGTTTTCACTTTCGGCGTGCCGGTCATGGGCGACACCACGACCTTGGCGTGCATCTGCTCGGACCCGCCGCCGCGCCGCATGCCGCGTACCGGACAGGCGTCCAGATAGTCCAGCCCTACCGCCAGTTTCAAGTGACGCTCGGGGATGGCCAGCTGATTGGTGACATCAAAACTGTACCAGGCGTCGTCTATCCAGGCCTCGGCCCAGGCGTGGCTGGACAGATGCTCGCTGTCTTCGCTGCACAGATAGCCGGAGACATAACGAGCCGGTACCCCAAGGCTGCGGGCACAGGCAAGAAACGCGTGGGTATGGTCCTGACACACGCCCGAGCGTCCGGCGAAGGCCTGCGCGGCACTGGTGTCCACTTCGGTTGCGCCCTGGGTGTAGGTCATGTGCTGGTTGAGCGCCTGCATCAGGTCGATCAACCCCGTGCGGTCAGCGCGCTTGCGGCACTCCATGGCCGCAAAACTGCGAATCGCCTCGTCAGGCTCGGTCAGTCGGGTCACGCGCAAGAACGGCAATGCCGACTGGCTTTCGTGCTCGGCCTCGCGGGTCTCGTCGATTTCAACCTGCCCGCGCGCGCCAATGATGATCGCTTCGTGCGGCTCTTCCAGGCTCAGAACATGCAGGATATTGCCAAAGGGGTCGATCTGCGCGCGCACCGGACGTGGCAACGTCAACTGCCAGCTGAGCACTTGCTGACGTTCACTGTCGTGAGGCGTCAGACGCAGATACTGGATACTCGAGCGCACTTGGTCATCATAGTGATAGGTGGTCTCATGGCTTATCGAAAGTCTCATGCAGCCTCCAGGTACGAAGTGTGAATGGCATCACCCAGTTGAGCCAGCAGCGGAATGAATTCGTTCAACCACTCGTGCAGGCCTTCAGCCAGAATCTCGTCGATGCTGGTGTAGCGCAATCTCGCGTCCATCTCGGCCGCCATGCGCTGCGCAGGTCGACCGTTGACGCCGGGCAGGCTGGCCAGAATGACGTCCATCTCCTCCAGACACGCGCGTAGCGAACGCGGAATGTCGGCACGCAGCAGCAACAGTTCGGCAACCTGACGCGCGCCTGGCGCATCCCGATAGACTTCAGTGTAAGCCTCGAACGAAGACAGTGCGCGCAACAAGGCACTCCACTGGTAATAACCGGCCGCCGAGTTGTCCGCCGCAGCGTTAGCCTGTGGCCCGCGTAATTCAAGCATTTCATAGCGGGCATCGAGCATGCGCATGGTGTTGTCGGCGCGCTCGATGAACGTACCCAGACGGATGAAGCGGAACGCATCGTTACGCATGATGGTGCCGTAGGTCGCGCCACGGAACAGGTGCGAACGCTCCTTGACCCATTCGCAGAAACGGCTCATGCCGTAGCGGGTCAGCCCCTGCTGGGCGATGCCGCGAATCTCCAGCCAGGTGGAGTTGATGTTCTCCCACATGTCTGCGGTGATGCGACCGCGCACGGCATGCGCACTGACCCTTGCTGCGCCCAGGCAGCTGTAGATGCTGGCCGGGTTGGTGGCGTCCAGAGCAAAGAAATGCAGCATGCGCTCGGCATGCAGCTCGCCATGACGCTCGATATAGGTTTCCAGCGTTCCGGTGATCAGCAACGGCATGGCTATTTCATCCAGCCCGTCGCCCCGCCCGTCCTGCGGCATCAGCGACAGCGAATAGCTCACGTCCAGCATGCGGGCGAGGTTCTCCGCTCGCTCCAGGTAACGCGACATCCAGAAAAGATCAGAGGCAGTTCTACTTAACATTGGCAGGCATCCTTAATCCTCGACCACCCAGGTGTCTTTGGTTCCGCCACCCTGTGACGAATTGACCACCAGTGAGCCTTCACGCAAGGCCACTCGGGTAAGCCCGCCAGGCACAACGCGGGTTTCACGACCGGACAGAACAAACGGGCGCAAATCGATATGTCGCGGGGCGATGCCGTTCTCGACAAAGGTCGGACAGGTCGACAGGCACAAGGTGGGTTGGGCGATGTACGCATGCGGCTTGGCCTTGAGGCGCGCCCGGAAGGCTTCGATCTCGGCGGCGGTCGCTGCGGGGCCGACCAGCATGCCGTAGCCGCCGGAGCCCTGGGTTTCCTTGACGACCAGGTCGCCCAGGTTGGCCAGCACATGTGACAGCTCTTCGGGCTTGCGGCACTGCCAGGTCGGCACGTTCTTGAGAATCGGCTCTTCGTCCAGATAGAAGCGAATCATATCGGTGACGTAGGGATAAACCGACTTGTCATCCGCAACGCCGGTACCAATCGCATTGGCCAGCACCACGTTGCCGGATCGATAGGCAGACAGCAGCCCCGGGACGCCCAGCATCGAGTCAGGGTTGAAGGCCAGCGGATCGAGAAATGCGTCATCGAGACGACGATAGATCACGTCAACGGCTTTCGGGCCATCAGTGGTGCGCATGAACACGCGGTCATCGCGGACAAACAGATCAGCACCTTCCACCAGTTCGACGCCCATCTCGCGAGCCAGAAATGCATGCTCGAAAAAAGCGCTGTTGAAGCGGCCAGGCGTCAGCACCACGACACTCGGGTTGTCCAGATGGCTGGAACTCTTGAGCGTGTCGAGCAACAGATTCGGGTAGTGGTCAATCGGCGCAATGCGCTGCGCGGAAAACAGCTCCGGGAACAGGCGCATCATCATCTTGCGGTCTTCGAGCATGTAACTCACGCCGCTCGGGGTGCGCAGGTTGTCTTCCAGCACGTAATAGGTGCCGTCACCGTCGCGCACCAGATCGACGCCGGAAATATGCGAGTACAGATCGCGGTGCAGGTTCAGGCCCTGCATTGCCAGCTGATACTGCTCGTTGGCCAGCACCTGTTCGGCGGGAATTATCCCGGCCTTGATAATCCGCTGGTCGTGATACAGATCCGCCAGAAACATGTTCAGCGCCTTGACGCGCTGAATGCAGCCACGCTCGACAACCCGCCATTCGCTGGCCGGGATGCTGCGCGGGATGGTATCGAAAGGGATAAGCCGCTCGGTGCCCTGCTCATCACCATAGAGTGTGAACGTGATCCCGGCACGGTGAAACAGCAGATCAGCTTCGCGCCTGCGTTGAGCCAAAAGCTCGGGAGGTGTATCACCCAGCCAGCGGGCGAACTCCCGATAGTGCGGACGGACTACGCCGCCCGCATCGTACATCTCGTCATAAAAGGTGCGGATCATGCCGTACTCCTTGTCACCATGGACACCAAGACCATCGCAAAGCCCGTGCCACCGGCATAAACGCTTTGATTTCAAAAGGTTATGTAACCACTCGACGTTCCACGCACCATTCCTGTGCACTAAACACCCAAGCCAATTCTTTCGCGCTTCATTCGGAGGCGTCATTCAACCGTGAAATCTATGATCAGCATAGTCAGAGTTGATTTCCGCCAACGACATTAGTTCGCCACACTCCATAGCAACCGAGCAAACAGGGCGCCAAACGCCGCTTTTGCCGCAACCGATATTTTGTCCAGCAGGCGAGAAATGCCTGCGGATTTTAAACAGACTTCCCTTTGCGCCACTCGTTTGAGTGGCTTTTTTTTGACCACTGTTCATGAACAAGGACCAGAAACAGAACCGGCCGATCCGGGACGTGTCCCGAATCAGCCGGTGGTGTATTGCCTGACAATCCGCAGCCATCAAGCGTGCAGTCTTCTGATCTCCTGAGTAACGCCCCATCCCTCGACTTCGCCGTCCATAGGTGAGATGACCGTCTGGAAGTCCTGCTCGAAGTCACCAATGCCGTGATAAGTCGCGTACATGACCTTGCTCAATTGCAGGTGCCAATGGCCGTCATCACGTACGTTTACCTGAGTGTTGAGGGATTCGCCGCGAAATTGCTCTGCGGCCTGCCGTGCCCGCTCCTCGTCCGGGAAGATGGCGTAGAACTCGATGGGATAGATTCGTGCGAAGTCAAAACCGCCTTCTTTCATGCGGCGCAGTACATTACTGCTGATGTCCTCTTGATAGGCTGTGCTCATGAAACGTCCTCCTATGCAACGATAGATAGAGTTTCAACTCTTCCAGAGCGACCGCCGAGTCTTCGGAGGTCGCCTCACGACAGATAATCCGGCGCGGGGAATCAAGCATGTAGCTGACCAGACCAGGCTTGGCGCCGGTCGGGTATCGAGATGTCAGAGGCTGCCTGAACAGCCTCATCTGCAGAGTAGCCCTATCGTGGGCCGGATGCCAAGTGGTTGCCACGAAAAGGTTTTTGATCAGCGCAGATCAGGCGACTTCTGTAATGGAAACGATCTGCACACTGTTATGGTCCTTGAGCGTCTTCACGGTAGGTTCCTCAGTGCGCCCATCAAGATCATTCAGATCCAGCTCGTCGGTGACCGGGTAAAGGTCCTTGCGCAGGAAACGCGCGGCCTCCTCCTCACTGGGACGCTGATCAAAACCAGCCTCGCGGCGTTGCTGCACACCATCCTTGTCCAGATACACAATGGCCCACTGTTTCATCAATGCCTCCCGTACGAAGCCAGGCACTCTGGCTTATGTGATCTGGACCTTTTGGCCCGCGTATTCGTTCAACCGATTACGCCGCGGGGCCAGCCATGCCGGGCAAAAAAAAGACCCTCGCAGTCAATGCCGAGGGCCTTCGTCGCTTGACTGATCCGACTCGCCGGTCAGCCGGACGAGTCAGTTGTCATCAGTTGCGGTTCTTGCTGGCTTCTACACCTGCCGTGTTGTCCAGAAGGCTCTTGGTGGCCGTCTGCAGGAAACTTTCCAGCTTGCGCTTGAGCTCCTGCGTGTCGGGCGCATCAGGCACTTCTTCGGCATGCGGCTTGGCGCCAAGGGTGTAGGTCAACAGCTTGGCAGGCATCTCGGTCGGTTCGATCAGGATACGGTTGCCGCTGATGATAGCAACCACCTGCTCACTGCCCGACGGCTTGATCACGCCGAAGCCCTTGTCACCCTCAGGCAGGTTCAGCAGATCGCGGCCCCAGCACTGGTTGCGGTTCAGACCACCCAGACGCCCCATGATGGTCGGCACGACGTCGACCTGCGTACCCACGGTGCTGCTGCGCTGGCCGAACTTCTCCTGCACACCAGGACCAATCAGCAGCAGAGGCACGTTGAAACGGCCCAGGTCCATTTCGGTCAGTTGCTTGTCGTTACCGAAACCATGATCACCCAGCACCACAAACAGCGTGTTCTTGTAGTAAGGCTCTTTTTTGGCCTTCTCGAAGAACTGGCCCAGCGCCCAGTCGGCATAACGCATGGCGGTCAAATGCTCGTCCAGCGAGCCGTGTCCGGTGACACGCTCGACCGGCAGAGGATCCGGCAGCGCATACGGCGTGTGGTTGGACAGGGTCTGCAGCAACGCATAGAACGGCTTGCCATCCTGACGGGCCTTGAGCTCCTGCGCGCCACGGTCGAACATGTCCTGGTCGGAAACACCCCAGGTCGGATCGGAGAACACCGGATTGACGAAGTCTTCACGGCCGACGAAGTTGGTCATGCCCTGGTTGCTGAAGAAACCCGACTGGTTGTCCCAGGCAAAGTTGCCGTTATAGACGTAGACGTCATCGTAGTTGCGGCCCGTGCTCAGCAATTGCGGCAGACCCGACAGCTTGTGGCTGCCTTCCGGCGTCTGCATCAGGTACTCGAAGCCCGGCAGGTTCGGGAAGCACGCCATGGTGGCGAACATGCCCTGGTGGGTGTGAGTACCGTTGGAGAAGAAGTGATCGAACAACAGGCCTTCCTTGGACAGCTTGTCGAAGTACGGCGTGATGTTGGCATCGTTGCCCAGCGCGCCTACCGAATGACCGGCGAAGCTTTCCATCAGGATCACGACCACGTTGCGGATCGGCAAGGTGTTCTCTGCCGGCGGCGTGAAGTCGCGGCGCACAGCGGCAATATCCGGCTCGACCAGCTTGTCGTTCGGGGTCAGCAGCATGTCACGCACGGTCTGCTGGGCCTCGGCCTGTGGCAGCGTGGCTTTCCAGATGTTGTCGCGATCTTCGGACATACGGCTCTTGGCCGCAGTGATCAGCGTCAGTGTGCCGTTGAGGCCCAACTGGTTGGCGAAATTGGAATCAGTGGTGTAAGCGTCGCCCCAGCGCAGCGGCGGGCCCTGGCGCAAAGTGCCACGGATGCAGACCACCATGACCAGCAACACCAGCACGAATACACCGGCGCGCGCATACCACGGCGCAACGGAGCGAGTGGCTTGCGGACTGGTTTTTGCAGCGACACGTGGACGGGTTGCACGGTCAATGCCCTTGAACACCAGACTCAGCAGCCAGGTCACCACGGCCCATGCCAGCAGGTAGCGGACCACCGGGAAACCGTACCAGAGCATACTCAGAACAGTCTTCGGGTCTTCCTTGACGTATTGAAACACCAGGCCGTTCAGGCGCTGGTGAAACTCACGGTAGAAGTCCATTTCCATCAAGCCGAAGAACAGCGTGATGCTGCCGACCAGGGTCAGCCAGAAACGGAAGAACCCGCGGGCCGCCATGGCGCGGGCGCTGAACAGCGACAGCACCAGCGGAATCAACAGGTACATGGTCAGGCGCAGGTCGAAGCGCGTGCCGTTGAACAGTGCTTCAAGGAACGTCGAGGCTGGCGTGTCGCCAATCATCTCGCGGTTGTAGACCAGCAGACCGATACGCAACAGCGTGTACATCACCATCAGGGCGAAGCCGCTGAGCAGGATGTACGCCAGATGCGATTTGACAGTGGGGTTTTGCAGGCGGGCTTGCCGATGAATCTGGGCGTCCGTTTTGGCCATGGTTGTCAGGATCCGGTGGATTCAGGGGTAGGTTCAGAGTGCAGCGCCGCCCTCCTCTTGAGGGAGACGGCGCGCGACAGGGCGCAGATATTACTTGATTGCGGGTCGCCAGGGGCCAGGTCGGCCCATGAAGACGCGTGCCTGTTCAGCTTCGCGCGCAATTTTGTGACAGACCGTGTGAAATTTCTGTCGCGAATTAAGCGCTTATAAAGCCTCACAGGCCACGCTCGAGAAAATCCGGCTCGAGGAGCCGGACCGACTCATCAGTCGTTGCTGGCCTTGCCTACGGCCTGCAGAACGTACTGTGGCAAGGCGAATGCGCCGATGTGGACTTCCGGATTGTAATAACGCGTAACAATACCGCTGCCCGAGAAACGCTGACGCAGGGTTTCCAGCGGCAGTTTGCGATAGCTCTTGTCGGTCGAACCCCAGGCGAAAGTCATTGCGCCGCCAATGTAGGTCGGGATCGCTGCGTGATAGAAATGCCAGTCGGCAAACAGACCGTTCATGCGCCCGGCCGTGGTCTGCACACCGCTCAACTGCATGAAAGGCGTGCCGTTCTGGGTGACCAGAATGCCGCCTTCATTGAGGCAGCGATGGCAGGCCTGATAAAAGTTTTCCGAGAACAGGACTTCACCCGGGCCGATCGGATCGGTGGAGTCGGAGATGATCACGTCGAACTTCTCTTCGGTGGTCGCGACGAAGCGCATGCCGTCGTCGATCACCAGGTTCAGACGCGAATCGTCGAAGGCACCGCTGGAATGATTGGGCAGATATTCCTTGCACATCTCGACCACGGTCGCATCGATCTCGACCATGGTGATATGTTCGACGCTCATGTGCTTGGCGACTTCACGCAGCATGCCGCCGTCGCCACCGCCGATGATCAGTACGCGCTTGGCTGCACCGTGCGCCAGAATCGGCACATGGGTGAGCATTTCGTGGTAGATGAATTCGTCCGCTTCGGTGGTCTGAATGACGCCGTCCAGCGCCATGACGCGGCCCATGCGCGGGTTCTGGAAGATAACCAGGTGCTGGTGATCGGTACGTACTTCGTGAAGCATTTTTTCCATACGAAAGCGTTGGCCGTAGCCTTCGTATAACGTTTCCTGATAATCGCTCATGGGTAAGCTCCCGCTGGGTACTGATGACAGGACGGCCGACCGCCCACAACAAAGGCGCGCATTCTACGTCGAGGAACATGACAGGTCGAACCTCTATGCAGCCTGGCGTGGCATTGCCGCTGCAAATGCCCGCCGCATGAAACGAAAAACGCCTGACTACCCAAGGTAATCAAGCGTTATTTGCCCAGCGTATGGACGTATCACATGCGTACGTTACCACGCGGCCCGAGGATTGCCCAGATGATCAGGCCCACCACGGGAAGCAGTACGATCAGCAATACCCAAAGGATTTTCTTGCCCGTCTCGGCACCGCTTTTCAAGACGTTGATGATGGCCCAGATATCGAGCGCCAGAATGATCAAGCCGACCAGGCCGTTGAAGCTAGAACCCATGGTGTTGCCCCTAAATTAAATGCTTACCCTCCTAGGATAGTCGCGCCGTTCGGGGGTTCCGTTGAACCAACCTTATATTCTCGGGCTCCCAGACGGGGTCGACTTTATATTTCAGTCACCCTTGCTTCTCCCCCTTTACAAAGGTAGCCCTATCAATGCCTACGCCCGCATCATCCCGAACGCCCTGGGCGGCCTGGTTAAACCAGCTTCAGGGCAGCCCGCTGGTAAGCCTGGGCTTCGCCCTCGCCCTGCTGATCGTCGTCGGCCTCGGTGGCATCAGCCTTTACAACGCCTTCTATGGCACCAGTCAGGTCAACTTCAATCACGCCCTGCTGGGCGGTATCGCTGGTTTTCTGGCGACGGCGCTAGGCGCAGTGATGGCGGTTGCCCTGCGCAACGTCTCGCAACGCGCTCAGGACATCATGCTCGGGTTCGCTGCGGGGATGATGCTGGCGGCCAGTTCGTTCTCGCTGATTCTTCCAGGCCTGGAAGCCGCCCGGGACATTACCGACAGCGGGCCGTGGGCAGCTGCGACGGTTGTCGCCGGCCTGGGGCTGGGGGTGCTGCTGATGCTGGGGCTGGACAGGTTCACCCCGCACGAACATGAAAGCGTAGGCCGCCAGGGGCCTCATTCGGATCGAATCAGTCGGGTCTGGCTGTTCGTGCTGGCGATCACCCTGCATAACCTGCCCGAGGGCATGGCGATTGGCGTCAGTTTCGCCAGCGGCGACATGAACGTCGGCCTGCCATTGACCACGGCCATCGCCATTCAGGACATTCCCGAAGGTCTGGCCATTGCGCTGGCCCTGCGTGCGACCGGACTGTCGGCCTTCAAGGCGATGTTGGTGGCCATCGGTTCCGGCCTCATGGAGCCGCTGGGCTCACTGGTGGGCCTGGGCATCTCCAGCGGCTTTGCCATCGCCTACCCGTTGAGCATGGGGCTGGCGGCAGGCGCGATGATCTTCGTGGTCTCTCATGAAGTCATCCCGGAAACCCACCGCAATGGCCATCAGACCTCGGCAACCCTGGGCCTGATGGGCGGCTTTGCGGTGATGATGTTTCTCGATACGGCGCTGGGCTAACCGCGCAAGGCTTGCAGTGCAGGTGCGGCATGGATGCCGGCCGTTGCTGCCAGCTCGACTACGCGTGCTTCGTCACGGCCATACACCAGCACCGCTTGCAACTCGTCATCCAGTGGCTGGCTGAAGTTCATCAGCACATAGCCGCCCATCTCCTTGTTCATGCTGCTCAACTGAATCTGAATGCGATTGAGCGCGACCAGCGGCTCTACCTTGGCCAGCTGCCTGGGCTTGATGTTGAAGGTCACGTCCTTGCCAAACGACTGCACGATCTGCTCGAACAGGTCCATGTAGCTGTCGGCCTGGAACAGTACGGTTTCCGGCAGGCTGCCCACCACGACCCACTCGCCCAGCGGGATCGGGAATGTATCGTCGTAGTTGATATCAGGGTTGGCCGCCAGAAATGCCTGCGGATCGGCATACGCCTGCGCGGCTTCATCGGCGATATGCACGATCTCATCGTCGCCCATGCAGCCGGAGCTGACTTTGCTGATTAATTCGACCAGTGAGTCTTTCATGGGGGCGATCCTGATAGCGGGCAAAAAAAGAGGCGCGAAGGATAACGGTAAATCCATCGCGCCTCTATGTGTTCATGCCTTGCGGTCAATGCACTCGCCGTCAGGACCGGGCTGGCTGCACGCCCATTTTGCTCAACTGCTCGATGGTGACGGTCGCGCCCATTGCCTGAGCGGCGCCCAGTGCAGTGATGCCCTTGGCATCGGTGGCATGCGGGTCCGCGCCCTGACTGATCAGATAATCGACTATTTCGTTGCGATTGAACATCGCTGCCATCATCAATGCGGTACGCCCATCAGCAGAGGCACCGTCTATATCGGCACCCGCCTCGACCAGCAACCTGACCACTGCCAGATCGCCCTTGAACGCTGCGCCGGCGATGGGGCTTTGGCCATTATCGTTGCGGATTTCAGGATCAGCCTTGTGGTTCAGCAGCACACGGACCGCATCCGCATGGCAGTGATAGCTGGCCAGCATCAGCAGCGTATCGCCCTTGTGGTTGCGCAGATCTGCCGGCAGGCCCTTTTCAAGCAGACGCTCGAGCATGACGGCATTCCCCTGGCGAGCCACATCGAATACCTGCTCGGCGAACTCGGCAGCTTCGTCTTCAGTCATGGTTTTCGAAGCGCTGATATCTGTATCGGTCATTAACTACTCCTTGGCGCACGGTACTCCGGGTATGCGTTGACCCGGCATCGATAAACACACTGACCTCAACTCTCGCCAGCTGTTCGATTGGCATCGATCCCCATGCGCAATGCCTGCTCATGATCGCCGCAATGCATGCAATCGCCCTTCTGCCCGATGCCCATCGTGCAAGAAACGGCAAAATGCAGGGCGCACGACGGGCGTTCATGCAAAATGCACGAAGCCTGAAAACAAGAGATATTTCAAGTTATTGATTTTAAAGGATTAAATCTCAAGTAAAGTCTGGCACAGACACTGCAATAGTACTTGCAAGCTTGTTATCCCATGAGCAATGGAGCCGCCTCACATGACTTTTATTCAAGAAAAATTCGCTTCCGTATTCTCCGACTACACCGTCACCACTCAACCGCGTCCCGATGGTGGTGTTCTGTTGTCACTGCGTACCCAGGATGGTAAGCAGATCCGTCGCTCAGTCTCTTATGCTCAGTTGCACACTCCGGTTCAACTGGAATGGGTAATCAGTGCCATCCGCCGTGACCTGGCTGCACAAGCCAGCGAGTTGCCAGCCATCTCGATGCTGCAAAGCCAGCACCGTTTTGATCTGCCGACGTATCACACACGTTGATTTGCCCGCCACCCTCTTGGGTGGCACCCGCTGTACGCTCTCTCATCCCTTGTTTGCCGCGATTACACCTTGTTCTCGCGGCTTTTTTTTGCCTGCGTTTTGTCCGCCGACTATCTGATAAGGCCACGACACAGTGCTTCGCCCACCGCTTGTGCCCTGTTGGCAACGCCGAGCTTGGAGTAGATGGTCTTGAGGTGATACTTCACCGTCGACTCCGACACGTCGCGGATCATCGAGATCTCCCAGGCCGTCTTCCCGTCTCTGGCCCACTGCAAGACTTCCAGCTCACGATGGGTCAGACCGCGCGAACAGAACTTCAGACCCCGCGCGACACTGTGCAGCACCGGCATGAGACTGCTCATGAGGTACTTTTGTTCAGCGCTGATGGGCCGCGCCACTTCGCCCAGGCTACACACCGATGTCACGCTGTCGGCACCGCGGCAATGATTGGTGTAGCCGTAGGAGATGGCCGGAAGCAGTTCACAGGCATCGACCAGCTCGTCATAAAAGGCGGATACCGGGTATTGCCTGAACGCATCCTGCCAGTTAAGGAAGCCCAGTTGATTGCGATAACAACGGATTACCGGGTCCTGCATGATCAGATCGTGCTGACGGTAGGCATCGCCCCACGCTTCGTCGACGTTGGAGGTGATGAACGTCAGCAACAGCGGCCCCTTGAACTGAAAGAACATCGCGCGCTCGCTGTTGCATTCGCGCCGTAACCACTCGAGTGCATTTTCGATGGCGGTCTGCCCATCGAGCTCGGTAATCGTGCTCACCATCTGCTGTATCAATAAGTCCCTGGTTGCGCTTTCTGTCATGGCACTGCACATCGCTGCCGCTCCTTGTTCGCCCGTGAATCGGTACAGGTGTTGTCCGTGACCCCGTTGGCGATGGCGCAGAACTTACACGAATAATCACGTTGAAAAACGGCGAACAGAACAAACAGATTCAACGCACTTTCAACCCGGCAACAGCTCACCAGAAAGCAGGAAAAGTCCTACAGACGTAGTGCGTGAGCCTTGCGGCAGGCAGTTTTCAATGCAGCGGCATCAGGACGATGCCGCGCACAGCAGGCGGGAGTCTTCTAGAAAGCGGCTGGGTCGATAAGCGCAAAACTGGTCACATACCGGTGCCCGGCAAGTGCCCCGCCATCACGCGCAAGACCACAGGTGGCCATGCCGGCGGCCTGTGCGGCATCGAGTTCTTCGACGATATCCGACAGGAACAGAATGTCCCCGGCAGGACAGTCCATTGCCTGGGCAATCGTCCGGTAGGACTGCGCTTCGCGCTTGGGGCCGGAGGTCGTATCGAAGTAACCGCTGAACAGGCCGGACAGATCGCCCGCCTCGGAACAGCCGAAAATCAATTGCTGAGCCTGAATAGAGCCCGAGGAATAAACGTAAAGCCGGTAGCCCTGTTGATGCCAGTGTTTCAAGGCATCGACAGCATCCGGATAAACATGCCCCTTTAGCTGTCCGGCGTTGTAACCCTGCTCCCAGACCATCCCCTGCAGGGCCTTGAGCGGTGTGGCTTTGCGGTCCTCGGCGATCCATTCCAGCAGGAGTGCAATGACGCGCTCGACATCGGCGTCCGGCTCACCGGCCAGGTCGCGCACCGCCTGCAACTGCTGCGCCACGGCCGGTTGCTCGGCATGTTCGCGAACGAATGCGGGCAGGTGCTTTCTGGCGAACGGAAACAGCACGTCGAAAACGAAACTCACTGCACTGGTGGTGCCTTCGATATCCGTGAGGATAGCTTTGATGGGCATCAGAATCGGGCTCCTGTCAGTCTTCCAGCCGTGGAAAACGGCCGGCAATGTCTTCACCGGTAAAATTGGCCACCCAGCCTTCCGGGTTGTTGAACAGGCGGATGGCCACGAAGTGCGGGTTTTCGCCCATATCGAACCAGTGCCGCGTGCCGGCCGGTACGGAAATCAGGTCGTTCTTTTCGCACAGCACGGCGTACACATAGTCGTCGATGTGCAAGGTGAACAAGCCCCGCCCGGCGACGAAAAAGCGTACTTCGTCTTCGCCGTGGCGGTGCTCTTCAAGAAACCTGGCGCGCAATTCGGCTTTTTGCGGGTGATCGCTGTTGAGACTGATGACGTCCACGGTGACATAACCGCGTTCGGTCATCAGCGTGTCGATCTGCGTGCGATAGGCGCTGATCACCTCTTCCTGACTGGCACCGGGAGTGATCGGCGTCGCGGCTTCCCAACGGTCGAACGCCACGCCGTGCTCGGCCAGTGTCGACGCGATGTCTTCCAGATGGGTCAGCACCTTGTTGGGCATATCAGGGCTTGAAACGTGATAAACGGACAGGCTGCTCATGCGTGAATCCTCGGTTTGGTGCAACGCCTTCCGGCTTTTACAGGCCGGTCAGGCTTACAGACTGGTTTGGCAAGACGTTGTCAGCGGTTCATTACCGCGCGCATTTTCAGTTCGCACTCGAACAGGAACTCGAACGCTTCGATCTGGCGCAAGGCGTCGCTCATTTTAGCCCCCCAGGTGTAGAGGCCATGACCGCGGATCAGGTAGCCGGCGCACTCGGGATGGGTGTCCAGCCAAGGCTGCACCTTTGCCGCGAGACGGGCAATGTCCTGATCGTTGTCGAAAATCGGTACCACGACCTGCGACTCGTGAGTGACCACGCCGCTAAAGGCCTTCTGCAGTTCGTAATCCTCGAACACCAGATGATCGGCCGTGGTCAGCCTCGACAACACGGTCGCGTTCACCGAATGGGTGTGCAGCACCGCGCCGACTTGCGGCCTGCAGCTGTACAACTGGGTATGCAGCAAGGTTTCGGCAGACGGCTTTTTACCGGGCTCCAGGCTGTTGCCAGCCAGATCGGTGGCCAGCACATCGTCAGGGCCCAACTGGCCCTTGTGCTTGCCGGATACGGTCAACAACGCCTCACTGGCAGAAAGGCGCGCAGAATAATTGCTGCTGGTGGCAGGCGACCAGCCACGGCCGTACAGAAAACGCCCGGCCTCAATGATTTCCAGGCTCAATTGTTCGCGGCTCATACACCTTCCTCTTTCTTGGGTGTGACAATCATGACGGCAGCGGCAAAGGCTGCAAGGCTGGCGATGGCAAAGGTCCAGGTCGGCCCCAGCGCGTTCCAGCTGTAACCGGAATACAGAGCGCCCAACGCCCCGCCGACCCCGGACAAGGCAGCATAAAGCGCTTGCCCCTGACCTTGCTGACGCGGACCGAAGCTACTTTGCACGAAATGAATGGCAGCGGCGTGAAAGCTGCCGAACGTGGCGGCGTGCATCACCTGGGCAATCAGCAGCGCGGTGAGGTGATCGGCAAACAGCCCCAGCAGCAGCCAGCGCAGTGCGGCCAGCAGAAAACTGGCGAACAGTACCTGGCGCACGGTGAAGCGCTGCAGAATCCGGCTCATGACCATGAACATCAGCACTTCAGCCACCACGCCGACCGCCCATAGCAGGCCGATCAGGCCGCGGCTGTAACCGAGCGCTTCGAGGTGCAGGGTCAAAAAGGTGTAATACGGCCCATGGCTGAGCACCATCAGCGCAACACTGAGGTAGAACGCCCATACACCGGGGCGCGCCAGTTGCCTGAGAAAGCCGCCCGACCCGGTTTCGCGGCTCGACGGTGAGGGTTGCGCATTCGGCACCCACCAGCTGCTGATAACGATACCGGACATGATCGTCAGCGCGATGTAGGGGAACAGGTCCAGGCTGAACCATTCAAACACCCGCCCCAGCACCACGACGGCCAGAATGAAACCGATCGAACCCCACAGCCGAACCTGGCTGTAACGCGAGGCCTGGCCTTGCAGGTGCGCGAGGGTGATGACTTCGAACTGCGGCAGGATGGCGTGCCAGAAGAACGCATAGAGCGCCATGACCATCGCCAGCCAGGCATAGCTTTTTTCGACCAGAATCAGCGAAAACGCCAGCAACGTGCAGATGGCGCCAGACCGCACAATGGTCAGACGCCAACCGGTGTGATCACCCAGCCACCCCCAGAGATTGGGCGCGACGCAGCGCATCAGCATGGGAATGGCGACCAGCTCGCCGATCCGTGCGCTGGAAAAACCCAGATGATGCAGGTAAAGGGCTATGAACGGCGCCGACAGGCCCAGCAAGGCGAAATAGCATACGTAGAACCCGGACAGCCGCCAGTAAGGCAGCTGTCCGCCGCCAGGTTGCGCCACGCTAGCAATCCGCAACCGTGACGGCGTGCATTACACCTGCCCCAGCACAGGTGTGTTGACGCTGACGTCGGCGTTCTGACCGCGATGGCGCAGCAGGTGATCGAGCAGAACGATGGCCATCATTGCCTCGGCAATCGGTGTGGCACGGATGCCGACACACGGGTCATGCCGACCTTTGGTGATGACATCGGCGGCGTTGCCATCGACATCGATCGAACGCCCTGGCGTGGTGATGCTGGAGGTCGGCTTGAGCGCCAGATGCGCGATGATCGGCTGGCCGGAGGAAATGCCGCCGAGAATGCCGCCCGCGTGATTGGACAGGAAACCCTGTGGCGTCATCTCGTCGCGGTGCTCGGTGCCGCGCTGGGCAACACAGTCGAAACCGGCACCGATTTCCACACCCTTGACCGCGTTGATGCTCATCAGCGCGTGCGCGAGCTCAGCGTCCAGACGATCGAAGATCGGCTCGCCGAGACCCGGCATTACCCCGTCTGCGACCACGGTGATTTTCGCACCGACCGAGTCCTGATCACGTCGCAGCTGGTCCATGTAGGCTTCCAGTTCCGGCACCTTGTCAGGGTCGGGGCAGAAAAACGCGTTGTCTTCTACCGAATCCCAGGTCTTGAACGGGATCTGGATCGGGCCAAGCTGGCTCATGTAGCCGCGAATGACGATGCCCTGGCTTGCCAGATACTTCTTGGCGATGGCCCCCGCAGCCACACGCATGGCGGTTTCCCTTGCCGAACTGCGTCCGCCACCGCGGTAGTCGCGGATGCCGTACTTGTGGTGATAGGTGTAATCGGCGTGGGCCGGGCGGAACAGGTCCTTGATCGCCGAATAGTCCTTGGATTTCTGATCGGTGTTGCGGATCAGCAGGCCTATGGACGCGCCGGTGGTCTTGCCCTCGAAGACACCCGAGAGTATCTGGACCTCATCGGCTTCCTGACGCTGCGTGGTATGGCGGCTGGTGCCCGGCTTGCGCCGGTCCAGGTCGCGCTGCAGGTCTTGCAGGTCCAGCTCCAGCCCCGGCGGGCAGCCGTCGACGATAGCGACCAGCGCCGGGCCGTGGCTTTCGCCGGCGGTGGTGACAGTGAACAGCTTGCCGAAAGTGTTGCCGGACATGCGGGCGCTCCGAAAAATCAGCCAAAAAACCAGATCGTTAAACCAAGCGCGCCAGTATACGCAGGCTCGCGGTTCAGTTCATCCTCGAACCTTCTGTCACCGCGTGCGTCCAAGCGTGACTCCCCCAATGATGGCCTTGCGATGTTATCCGGTATTTCCCTGCTTCGAGTTCCCAACGCGCTGCGTCTGCTGGCCCTGCCGATAACCCTGATCCTGAGCCTGGCCGCCGCAACCGCCAGCGCTGCGGCGCCCGGTACGGTGCAGCGGCCGATAAGCGTGGATACCGAGAACGGCAAGCTGTACGGCACGCTGCTCATGCCGCGTTCCGACAAACCGGTGCCGGTGGTGCTGATCGTCGCCGGTTCCGGCCCCACCGACCGCGACGGCAACAACCCGGAGGGTGGACGCAACGACAGCATGAAACGCCTGGCGGTGATCCTGGCCAGCAACAATATCGCCAGCGTGCGCTACGACAAACGCGGCGTCGCGGCCAGCAAGGCGGTCACGCCGGATGAACGCAACCTGAGCGTCGAGCGCTACGTGGCCGATGTGCAGCTCTGGGCCAGAGCGCTGAAAGCCAACCCGCGCCTGGGCCAGTTGATTCTGTTGGGCCACAGCGAAGGTGCGCTGGTGGCGACGCTGGCGGCTGAAAAGGTAGGTGCAGCGGCGCTGATTTCCGTGGCCGGCACCGGGCGACCGGTGGATCAGGTGCTGCGCGAACAGTTTCAGGAGCGCCTGCCACCGGACCTGCTGCAGCGCAGCGATCAGTTGCTCGACGAACTCAAGGCCGGCAAGACCGATGACAACGTGCCCGCCGAGCTGGAAGTGGTGTTCCGCCCCAGTGTCCAGCCGTACCTGATCTCGCTGTTCCGCCAGGACCCGGCGGCGGCTTTCGGTGCCTTGCACATTCCGGCGCTGATCGTTCAGGGTCGCAACGACATTCAGGTCGGTGTGGGTGATGCGCTGCTGTTGCAGAAGGCCAAGCCGGATGCACAGCTGTCCCTGATCGACGGCATGAATCATGTGCTGCGCATCGTCCCGGACGATTTGCAGCAACAACTGCTCTCCTACCGCAATCCGACCCAGCCGCTGGCCAGTGAAGTGACCGAGCGGATCCTGAGCTTCATCAAGGCGCTGCCTCACCCGGATGCCACACCCGGGAAAAAGATCTGACGCGCGTTAGTCAAAAGCCCTTCAGTCCTGGCGAATCTGGCCGATAGCGATTTGCTGGCCCTGTGTTCCGGCACCTTAGTGTTTCGGCACCTTTATGCCCCGGCGAACGTGCTCCGGGGCAAGGCCCAGGAAAGGACACCCTTATGACAGACGCAACTACCATGACTGAAACCCCCGCAGAACCGGCCAGCGCAGAAGTCGCAGTGCCGGTGCCCCCGCAGCCGTGGGAAGACGTTCTGCCCGAAAGCTTTCAGATGCTGCGTCTGTCGCCGCTGCCCACCGACCGCGCGACCGGCGGCCGCCCTCTGCGCTTCGTACAGTTCGGCCGTGCCGAGCGGCACAGCAAGGCGTTGAGCCTGCTGCGCATCACGGTGCAATTGCCAGGTCAGCGGGTGCGCAAGGAACAGAACCATCTGGATATCTGGGCCGACCACGAAAAACGCATGGTGCGCTTCGGTCCCGAGTCAGGCTTGCAGATCGAGCCATGGAACCGCGGTATCGGACGCTTCATGATTGCTCATGCGGTGCATTGGGCGCAGAAAAGATGGTCTTCCTACAAGATTGAAGGCGTGGCGCTGGCCAGCAAGGACGGTCTGAACGAAGACACACGTCTGCGTCGCGATCACTTTCTGCGCACGCTGGGCTTTGAAGTGACGTATGCCGATGCCCAGCACATGAAAGGCGCGATCAAGGATGTACACGTCGGCAACCTGCACAGCACCTGGAACAACGACAAGGTGCAGATCATCGAGATTCTCGAAGCCTCGCAGATGCTGGAAAAGGCCGAGAAAAATCTGATCGAGCAGGAAGTGACGATTCGCCAGCATGAAGACCGGGTCAGCAAATACAAGCGTGAAGACAGCGGCCTGCGCTTCACGATTGCCTGTCTGGTGACCTTCGCGGTGTTCCAGGCCGGGCTGCTGATCTGGATCGCAACGCACCGATAAGAGACGCGCCGATAAAGCCGTTAAAATAAAAAAGGGAGGCTGATATCAGCCTCCCTTTTGTCTCAGCCTCAGCCGCTTATCGCGGCTGTTGAGCTCAAACCTTCGACTGGAACAGTGCCTGATGGTCGCGGCACTGTTCTGCCGTGAGCATGAACACACCATGCCCGCCGCGCTGGAAGTCCAGCCAGGCGAAATCGACCTCCGGGTACAGCGCCTGCACGTGCACCTGGCTATTGCCGACCTCGACGATCAACAGGCCCTTCTCGTTCAGATGATCGGCGGCCTGGGCGAGCATGCGGCGGACCAGGTTCAGACCGTCGCTGCCACAGGCCAGCGCCAGCTCCGGCTCATGCTGATACTCGTCGGGCATATCGGCAAAGTCTTCGGCGTCCACATAGGGCGGGTTGGACACGATCAGGTCGAAGCGCTGACCCGGCAGGCCGTCGAATCCGTCGCCCTGAACGGTGTAGACGCGATCCTCCATGCCGTGACGTTCGATGTTCTGATTGGCCACTTCCAGTGCGTCGTAGGACAGGTCGGCCAGGGCCACCTCGGCTTCGGGAAACACCTCGGCGCAGGCGATACCGATGCAACCGGAGCCTGTGCACAGGTCGAGAATCCGCGCCGGCTCGTCGGCCAGCCAGGGGGCGAAACGCTCTTCGATCAGCTCGGCGATGGGCGAACGCGGGATCAAGACGCGGTCATCGACAATGAACGACATGCCACAGAACCAGGCCTCGCCCAGCAGATAAGGAGTTGGCACACGCTCATCGATGCGACGCTTGATCAAGCGTTGCAGTTCGGATATTTCATCGACTTCCATACGGCAATCCAGGTAGCTGTCGGCAATTTCCCAAGGCAGGTGCAGTGCGCCCAGCACCAGTTGCCGTGCTTCATCCCAGGCATTGTCGGTGCCATGACCGAAAAATACGTCTTCCTCGTGAAAGCGGCTGACGGCCCAGCGTATATGGTCGCGCACGGTACGCAGACGGGAAGTGATCATGGACAAACTCCTTGAAAGGCAACGAACTGCTGTAAGACGAGCCTCGGTGAACAGTCTGGTTACGAACAACGTGCATTCTTCGTACCCGATAGGCGGGGAAGTTTCCATGATTCGTCTACCGCCATCAAGGCAAACCGCCAGCCACCCCCTCCTGCAACTGCCCTGCAGGCCATAAAAACCGTGGCCTGCGATGGTTGCCATTCCCAGAACGCTTCAGCCAGAGGACAATGTCGCAAAAGCCCCACACCAAGGAGCCCGTGAATGTCCGATTTAAAGACCATGTTTCAACTCAGTGGCAGGGTGCATGCGCCCGCCCATCTGAGTAACGCGACGCTGATCATCATCGACGCGCAAAAAGAATACCTCCGCGGCCCGCTGGCCCTGACCGGCGTCAGAGAAGCCATGGCCAACATCGGCCGGCTGGTCGAGAAGGCACGTGCGGTCAAGTGCCCGATCGTTCACATCCGCCATCTGGGCACTGTGGGCGGCCCGTTCGACCCCCATGGCGAGCGCGGTGAACTGGTGCCGGAGCTGTTGCCGCAGGGCGATGAACATCTGGTCGAGAAGCGCCTGCCCAATGCCTTCAATGGCACCGGGCTGCATGAACTGCTGCAGAGTCTGGGGCACCTGGACCTGATCGTTTGTGGCTTCATGAGTCATTCGAGTATCAGCACCACGGTTCGCGCCACCAAGGACTACGGTTATCGCTGCACCCTGGTCGACGATGCCTGCGCAACCCGCGACCTGCCGAGCCCGCACGGCGTGGTCAGCGCAGAGGTCGTGCACCGAACCGAGATGGCAATCATGGCCGACAACTTCGCCACCCTGGCACTGACCAAAGATCTTGTCTGACGCGACACAGGCGAGGAAGCGTGTGACAGCGTTCACATAACCGCCCATCCTGTGCCGTCATGGATCGTCCCGGAGGCGGGAACCACCCCTCCTTCCCCGGGTCAGAGCGCCGATACTCCATTGAGCTGATACCTGTTGAGGAAAAGGCATGAAAACGTCAGATGGTTTCGATGCACGTCGCCTGCGCCCCAGGGGTCAGGGCAACTGGGGCAAACGCATCGGCACGCTGATCGCACTGCTCCTTGTGGTCGCGGGCCTGTTGCTGACGATTGCCGGTGCATCCAGCCTCACGGTTCATCCGCAGATGCTCGGTGAACTCAACGCCAGTCCCGGCGGCGCGGCGTTTGTCGCCATCGGCGGATTGCTGGTGCTGTACATGGGTGTCTGGCTATGGCGCCGCTGCCGTCGTCAGCGCAGTGCTGGCGGCTTGAGTATCTCTTCGCATCTGATGAAAAAACACAACTGACCCTCTCGCCGGACCGGTTAGAATGGCCTCCTTCGCGGAGGCCCCATGCAAGACGACGATTTTTCCCTGTTCAGAAGCGAGACACGTGGCGTCAAGCCGCTCAAGCATGAACACGCCGATGTCGGCAAACCCAAGACCGATCGAAAAATGCTGGCCCGCCTGCGCCAGTCGGCGACCTTGCGCACCGACTCGGTGACCGTCGACGGCTTGTCGGATCAATTCGTGATCGACGTCGGTCCTGAAGATGTTCTGAGCTGGTCGCGTGACGGTGTGCAGGAAGGTCAGATGCGCAAGCTCAAACTCGGGCAGATCAGCTTCGAGGGCAGCCTGGACCTGCATGGCATGAGCGTGGAAGTGGCGCGCGAGACGCTGTGGGAATTTCTGGCTGAAGCAACCCGTCTGGAAATACGCTGCGTACGCGTCACCCATGGCAAGGCGGTACGCCTGGACGGCAAGCGGCCGATGATCAAGAGCCACGTCAACACCTGGCTGCGTCAGCATTCGCAGGTACTGGGCTTTTGCTCCTGCCTGGCCAAACATGGCGGTGCAGGTGCGGTGTACGTGATCCTCAGGCGCACCATGATGGAAGGGCGCGACGAGTAGAACCCGCCGCGCCCTTCCAGTCAGTCAGACTCGTCGTCGGGCTGCATGTTGCCGCCCCGCTGGTGACTCAGCGACCCGGGCCAGGACCGCCAGGACCAGGACCACCGCCCTCATGATGCCCGCCACCGCCGCCATGTCCGCCCGGACCAGGCCAGAACGGCCAGCAACCGGAAACCGACGACAGTACAATCGCGAACAACGCTATTTTTGCTACTCGACTCAACATCCGGGTTTACTCTCTAGACAGGCAATGGATTGATGACCTGCCTACTCAGACCGCAATGGACCTCGGAAGTGGGTAGCGATCTGGTCGCCAACGTGTAAGCGAGAGGATACAAAAGCTGTAAAAGCGGATTTTTCAGGGCAAACAAAACAACAGCCAGCCAGACACAAAAAAGCCATACGACTTTGGACCTGACTCAGGCGACTAACTGCCCTGACATAGCTATCGCAGGCCTTCAGAACCAGACCTTGAATGCAAGCCATGAAAAAACCAGAGCAAATACTGCACCGGATGCAGCAGACACCAGAACGTTTCGTGGTTCATGGGCAGGCATGTTGCGGACCTCGTTGCCCAACTGCTCGAGGTCTTCGCGCATCCGCTTTATGACTTGATCGTGACTCATACTCATCTTCTCTCGAAATGCCGATTCATGCGTTGCGTACACACTTTCGCTTGGTCCAGCCTGAATCTCAAGCGCTGCAAGTCGCTGTCCGCTACTGGATACTGGCTGCCTGGAGCTTGTGAATGAAAGCGGCAGCAGTAACTATTACGGTGATCAACCCACCAGCCGCCACGAATGGATAAAAGCTCGTTTCGCGCTGGAGCTTATTGGTCTCTGCGATCATTTTTCGTGCCTCAGCCACAAACTTGTGAACCTCAGCCTGGAGTTTCTCAAGTTCCAGCTCGTCCTTTTGACTCGGCATCCAACCTCCTATCAGAGTCTGACCTTAATCTCACAAGCCGCCTTCATGAAGCAAGGATACGCTTCAGATCTGCTTTGCAAACGCTTGAAAAAGCTACGACATATGTCATTCCAGCACTCCAATCAAGGCAACAGAAACGCATGTCGGAGAGCCCAAGCCAAAACACATGCTCCCTGCATTCGCTTTTCTGCGGCTCTGAAAAGCACCTGGCTATAGCGCAATGCAGGGCAAAGTCTAAAAACCGGCGCTGATTGCGAAAGCATTACGAGGCCACGGCAGTACAACTGCGAGCACACCTACGCTAACATGTGCCCAATCGCCGGGATAAACCTCGCTTTCATCGCCAATCGACGAGATCCGCAGGTTACGTATGCGCAATCGCCCAACTCCACTGGAGCGGGATCGGCAAACGGGACACCAGCTCGATTGGTAAAAAATCGGTACAGACCCAAACGTACCGCTCTGAAACCTATACGGAATCACCCTCTGTGACACTGGAACAGAATTACACCGCCATCCTCGGGCAACTGGGCGAGGACGTCTCGCGCGAAGGTCTGCTGGACACCCCCAAGCGCGCCGCCAAGGCCATGCAGTATCTGTGTCGCGGTTACACGCAGACCCTGGAAGAAGTGACCAACGGCGCGCTGTTCAGCTCCGATGCCAGTGAAATGGTGATGGTCAAGGACATCGAGCTGTACTCGCTGTGCGAGCACCATCTGCTGCCGTTCATTGGCAAGGCACATGTGGCCTACATCCCGCAGGGCAAGGTGCTTGGCTTGTCGAAAGTGGCGCGTATCGTCGACATGTATGCCCGCCGTCTGCAGATCCAGGAAAACCTCAGCCGCCAGATCGCCGAAGCCATCCAGCAGGTCACCGGCGCGCTGGGCGTTGCGGTGGTGATCGAAGCCAAGCACATGTGCATGATGATGCGTGGCGTCGAGAAGCAGAACTCGGCCATGATCACCTCGGTGATGCTGGGCGAATTCCGTGAAAACGCGGCCACCCGCAGTGAGTTTCTCAGCCTGATCAAGTGATCGTTCAGCCTGCGTTCACCTGCCGTGAGGCAAGCTGAACGCACGGCTGGGCACGCCACCGCCCGCAAGAGGTATGACCTTGTTCATGAAAGCGTTAAGAGTCGGCCTCGGCCAACTCGTCATCGGCATCGATTTCCTGACTCGCCCGAGCAGGAAGAAACGTGATCCGCAGGCCCAGGCGGCTGTCGCTGAAGCGGCTCAGAACCTGACGCTGTATCAGTTCCATGCCTGCCCGTTCTGTGTGAAGACGCGTCGCGCCCTGCGCCGCCTTAATGTTCCGGTCGCGTTGCGCGATGCGAAAAACAACGAGCTTGATCGCCAGACCCTGCTCAACGAGGGCGGCAGGATCAAAGTGCCTTGCCTGCGCATCGAGGAAGGTGACAAAACCGTATGGATGTATGAATCCAAGGTGATCATCGACTACCTGAACCAGCGCTTCGGCGCGATCTGACCGCCGTTTGCCCGGCGCCTCTCAGCGCGGGCAACCTTCCGCGCGACAGGCCACATAGGCTTGCAGCTGCTTCACTCGTACGCGGGTCTGCTCGGCCAGGCATTGCGACTGCAGCAATGGCCAGATAGAGCCTGAATCCTCGGGCTTGCCCGCCTGATACAGGCAATCGGCGTCACGCAGGGCTATCCACTTTCGTTGCGCATCCTTGAGTGCCTGCTTTTTCGCCGGGGTCTTCAACCACGCCATCTGCGCGTTGTACTGCTTGTTGAGATCGGCATCGAGCGCTGCCTGCTCATTGGCAGCGCAGCGGTTCATGCTGGCCTGATTGGCGTCGCAGTCCTCGGCCTGGGCCGAGCAGCCGATACCCAGCGCAATGAAAGCACCCAGCAGTACGATTGGAACGCGCATACATTTCCCTTTGTTCAAATGACGGATGTGTCAGTCCAGCATACCGATATAACCCGGCTGTGCCTTGACCCGATCCAGCCAACGGCGGATCCCGGTGTAGGGTGCCAGATCGAAACCGCCCTGATGCGCGACGTGGGTGTAGGCATACAAGGCAATGTCGGCGATGGAAAAATTCTCGCCGACCAGAAACGGCGTACGGTCGAGCTGCTGCTCCATCACCGCCAGTGCGCGATAGCCGGCCTTCTGCATGGCGCGATACTCGGTCATGCGTTCGGCCGGCAAGCCCAGATAGAACTGGATGAAACGGGCCACCGCAACCGACGGCTCATGGCTGTATTGTTCGAAGAACTGCCACTGCAGCACCTGGGTACGCAGCCTGGGTTCGCTCGGCAGGTACGAAGAGCCGTCAGCCAGAAAGTTGAGAATCGCATTGGACTCCCACAGGCAAGTGCCATCTTCCAGCTCCAGCACCGGAATCTTGCCGTTGGGGTTCTTTTCCAGAAACGCCGGGGTCTGGGTTTCGCCGTTGAGAATATCCACCGGCACCCACTCGTACTCGCTGCCCAGCAGGTTAAGCATCAGCTTGACCTTGTAGCAGTTGCCCGAGTTGTAATCGCCATAAACCTTGTACATCAGACTGCTCCCTTGCTGCGTCTATGTTGACGTCTTGGATCAGGCGGCCTGCAGAAGGTGTGCTGCGCGGACCACCGACGCCAGTCGTTTTATACCCTCATCAAGCCGTGCAGGGTCGATATGGCTGAAATTGAGCCGCAAGTGACCGTGATTGGCGTCCGGATCGGCAAAGAAAGGTTCGCCCGGCATGAACGCCACATCGTGCGCCAGCGCTGTATCCAGCAAGGTGCGCGTGTCCAGCGGCTGCTTCAGCGTCAACCAGAAGAACAGTCCGCCTTGCGGGCTGTTCCAGGTGGCCAGGTCGGAAAAATGCGTTTGCAAGGCACTCTCGAACGCATCACGACGGCCCCGGTAAAACTCGCACAGCGTCACCAGATGCTCACGATAGTGCTCAGTACCAATCCACTGCAAGGCCTGCCACTGGCCGAGGCGATTGGTATGCAGATCGGCCGACTGTTTCAGGCGCAGCAAGTGCGGAAACAGATCGGGGCTGGCGATCAGATAGCCCACTCGCAGGCCCGGCAGCAGCGTCTTGGAAACCGTGCCGGTGTATATCCAGCTGGCCGTCTTCAAAACGCTGACGATCGGCCTGGCACTGCCGCCGTCAAAGCTCAGTTCACGATACGGCTCGTCCTCGATCAAGGTGACACCGAACTCGTCGAGCAAGGCCGCAACGGCATCGCGACTGGCCTGGCTGTAGCGCACCGCCGAGGGGTTCTGGAACGTCGGGATGAGGTAGGCGAAGGCTGGCTTGTGCTGTTCCAGACGCTGACGCATGGCCAGCAGGTCCGGGCCTTCGGCCTGCAGCGGCACGGTGATGCAGTCGGCGCCGAACAGCTGGAATATCTGCAGCGCCGCCAGATAAGTAGGCGCCTCGAGGAGAATTTCGGTGCCCTTGTCGATGTACAGCTTGGCCGCCAGGTCCAGTGTCTGCTGAGAACCGCTGACCACCATGACCTGACGGGCATCGCAGTCGATACCCAGGGCGCGAGCATCGGCGGCCAGCACTTCGCGCAGCGCAGGTTCGCCCTCGCTCATGCCGTACTGACCCAGCGCAACAGGCATGTCGGCCCACTCCACTTTGGGCAGCATCGACTCGGCGGGCAGACCACCGGCGAACGACATCACTTCCGGACGCTGAGCGGCGGCGAGGATCTCGCGAATCAGAGAACTTTTCAGACGGGAAACGCGTTCGGAGAAAGCCATGGCAGTTACCTGTAGCCGAGACAATTGGAAATACGTCAAACTGATTGACTCAAATTACGACGATCAACCCGGATACGTCAACATGCTTGACCTTAAAAAACCTGCCAATCAACAAATGGCCATGGAAGCCTTCTTCTTCGGCTATCAGGCATTCACTGCCAAGGCTGATGAAATGCTGGCCAGACGCGGCTTCAGTCGCGTGCACCAGCGCATCGTATTTTTCATCGCCCGTTACCCCGGCCTGAGCGTCAAGGAGCTGCTCACCGTATTGGGCGTGAGCAAACAGGCCCTCAATGCTCCGCTGCGCCAGCTGATCGCCATGAACCTGGTGCACAGCGCGGTCCCCGAAAATGACAAGCGCAAACGACTGCTGGGCCTTACCGATGAAGGCGCCCTTTTTGAACAGGGCTTGCGTCGCGAACAGGTCAAACTGCTGCAGCGGGTGTTCGCCGAAGCGGGTCAGGATGCCGTGGACGGCTGGCTGATGGTCAATCGGGCGCTGGGGCAGACCCTGCAGTCCGGCGCTTGCCCGGCCGGGGCTGACGCCGAGTAAACGCCACGGCTGCAACTGTGCTGGCGTTTACTCGTGTCGCTGTATTGCAAGGCCGGGCAGCCATGCGTTTAGGCTTGGCGCCCTTTGCTATCTGCCCGCTTCAAGGAACGCCCAGCATGAACCAATCCCTCAAGGTGCCATTGCGCCCGCTGACAGACTCATCGCCGTCGGCGGTGGTTGCCGGTTTCATCGCCATGATGACCGGCTGCACCAGTTCGCTGGTGCTGATGTTCCAGGCGGGCCAGGCGGCAGGGCTGAGCAGCGTGCAGATTTCATCCTGGCTGTGGGCGCTGTTCATGGGCATGGCGGTGTGCAGCATCGGCCTCTCGCTGCGCTACCGCATGCCGATTACCGTGGCGTGGTCGACACCCGGCGCCGCCCTGCTGATCACCAGCCTGGGCGGTGTCAGCTACCCACAGGCCATTGGCGCATTCATGACCAGTGCGCTGCTGGTGATTCTGTGCGGAGTGACCGGCAGTTTCGAGCGCATCGTGCGGCGCCTCCCAGCCTCGCTGGCCGCGGCCTTGCTGGCAGGGATTCTGTTCCGGATCGGCAGCGAGATCTTTATTGCCGCACAGCACCACACCAGCCTGGTGCTGGGCATGTTTTTCACGTACCTGCTGGTCAAGCGCCTGTCGCCACGCTATTCGGTGCTGCTCGCGCTACTGGTCGGCATCGGCATCTCCGGCCTGCTGGGCTTGCTGAACTTTGATGGCCTGGCGCTGGAAGTCGCCATACCGGTCTGGACCACGCCCGAGTTTTCATGGGCGGCGACGGTCAGCATCGGTATCCCGCTGTTCGTGGTGGCCATGACCTCGCAGAACATGCCCGGTGTGGCCGTGTTGCGAGCCGACGGCTACTACCCGCCGACCTCGCCGCTGATATCGGTGACAGGTCTTGCCTCATTGCTCACGGCACCGTTTGGCTGCCACGGGATCAATCTGGCAGCAATCAGTGCCGCCATCTGTACCAGCCCTCATGCCCATGAGGACAAGTCAAAACGTTATACAGCGGCGATCTGGTGCGGGATTTTCTATGCAATAGCCGGCATTTTCGGTGCAACCCTGGCGGGTCTGTTCAGTGCGTTCCCCAAGGAGCTGATGCTCTCGATTGCCGCACTGGCGCTGCTCGGATCGATCACCAATGGCCTGACTGTTGCGATGGCCGAACCGAGGGAGCGCGAACCCGCCTTGATCACCTTCATGGTGACCGCTTCAGGACTGACGCTGTTTTCCATAGGCTCGGCATTCTGGGGCATCGTCGCGGGCTTGCTGACCTTGCTGATCCTGAACACACGCAAGACCGATTAGGCCAGCCGCCAGCAGCACGACAGAGACATCAGCTACGCGCGGCGGGGGCTACCAGCAGAGTTCCGGCGTCGGCATCGAGTATCGCCTGAGTGCCCAGTGGCACGGCCTGATTGAGATCTCCATGCCCTACAGGCACACCGCCGAGTACCGGGATGCCGAGACTGCCCAGCCGCTCCAGCAACACATCGGCAGGGCTGATGGTGCGGCCAGTGTTAGCGGCAGGGGTAAATTCGCCGACGGCAATGCCGGCCAGAGACGCAAGAATCCCGCAGTTGCCCAGGTGGGTGAGCATGCGGTCGACCCGGTAGGCAGGTTCGTTGACCTCTTCGATGAGCAGGATCGCACCGCTCAGGTCAGGCATGAACGGCGTACCCACAGAGGTGTCGAGGATACTCAGGTTGCCACCCAGCAGCAGGCCCTGTGCGCTGCCAGCGGTTCTTACCCTGGCGGTTGGCGAGGCCGGATCAGCCTTGAGCAAGACCGGCTCGGTGCTCATCAGCACATGGCGCATACCGCTGACGAACAGGCCACCACGTTCCAGCTGCGAAGCGACCGGCCCATGGATGGTCGCCAGGCGCGCGTGGTTCCACAGCGCACCGTGCAACGCGGTGATGTCAGAAAAGCCAGTCACCAGCTTGGGGTCACAACGCACCGCGTCCATATCCACCTGCTGGACAATCCTTTGCACGCCATAACCACCGCGAGTGCAGATGACCGCACGGATTTCCGGATCGGCCAGCGCGGCGTTGAGGTCGGCGAGCCGCTGTTCATCGGTCCCGGAATAGAACGAGTAGCTGCCCAGCGCATGCGGATAGACCCGAGGACGCAACCCCCACCCCTCAAGCACCGCCACCGCCGCCTGGATCTTGCCGGGGTCCACAGGCCCTGCCGGAGATACCAGCGCAACGGCGTCGCCAGGTCGCAGAGCCCGGGGGTGGAGAGTGTTCGAAGAGGTAGCAGGCATGATGTCTTCCAAGTGTTGATCGAACAAGGAATCTAGAGCACTGAGGGTGGGCGACTCAAGCCATATCCGTCGTCAGAATGTTTCATCCGCAGATCCGTCTGAACGCCAGTGGCGCAACGTACTCCTATCAACCACATGGATCAAACGGCATTCGCTGGGTGATCGCTTCTTGCCCGAATGGCGCGATGAGCGTTTGAATCCATTCTTGAACCCTTTTCAGGAGACCCTGCCATGACCGATCTTTCCAACCGCCAGTTCCTGCTCGCCAAACGCCCTTCGGGCGATGCGCGCCGTGAAGACTTCACCTATCAGGAAGTCCCGGTCAGCGCACTTGCCGACGGGCAGATTCTGGTCAGGAGCAAATACCTGTCACTGGACCCGGCAATGCGTGGCTGGATGAATGAGGGCAAATCCTACATTCCAGCCGTAGAGCTGGGCGAAGTGATGCGTGCCATCGGCGTGGGTGAAGTAATAGAATCGAAAAACCCCAAGTTCGCTGTAGGTGACCATGTTCAGGGACGCCTGGGCGTGCAGGACTACTTTGCCGGTGAACCGAAGGGCTTCTACAAGGTGGACACCAACCTTGCGCCCCTGCCCCTTTATCTATCGGCACTGGGCATGACCGGCATGACCGCCTACCTGGCGCTGCTGGACGTCGGCCAACCGAAAAGCGGTGACACCGTGGTGATTTCCGGTGCGGCGGGTGCTGTCGGCAGCATCGCCGGGCAGATTGCCAAGCTCAAGGGCTGCCGGGTCGTCGGCATCGCGGGAGGCACGAAAAAATGCCGTCTGCTGACCGAGGAGCTGGGCTTTGACGCAGCCATCGACTACAAATCCGAAGACGTCATGGACGGTCTGAAACGCCACTGCCCGGATGGCGTGAACGTGTACTTCGACAACGTCGGTGGCGACATCCTCGATGCGGCGCTCAGCCAGCTGGCGGTCGGCGCGCGCGTAGTGATCTGTGGTGCCATCAGCCAGTACAACAGCACCAAGGCGATCAAAGGCCCGGCCAACTACATGTCGCTGCTGGTCAACCGCGCTCGCATGGAAGGCTTCATCGTACTGGACCATCCGGAACGCTATGCAGAAGCGGGTCAGGTCATGGCCGGCTGGATCAAGGAAGGCAAGCTCAAGAGCAAGGAGCACATCGTAGAAGGCCTCGAGACGTTCCCGGAGACCTTCCAGATGCTGTTCAGCGGTGAGAATCAGGGCAAGCTGATCCTGAAAGTGGAATAAACCCGCGGGCTTTTCGCAGCGTCACAGCTCTTCGCCACTCTGTGGGTAGAGCCGTGATGTTACGCATCCATCTACTCAAGCCAGCTCGGCAACCACCGCCGCCAGGGCCTTCGCCGGATCAGCCGCCTGGCTGATCGGGCGGCCGATGACGAGGTAGTCAGAGCCTGCATCCAGTGCCTGACGAGGGGTCAGGATACGGCGCTGATCGTCCTGCGCACTGCCCGCCGGACGGATGCCGGGCGTCACCAGTTGCAACGACGGGTGAGCGGCTTTCAGGGCCTGCGCTTCCAGTGCCGAGCAGACCAGACCATCCATTCCGGCCTTCTCGGCCAGAGCCGCAAGGCGCAGCACCTGTACCTGCGGGTCGATGTCCAGGCCGATACCGGCCAGGTCTTCACGTTCCATGCTGGTCAGAACGGTCACGCCGATCAGCAACGGCTGTGGACCGGTGCGCTGCTCAAGCACTTCCCGACAGGCCGCCATCATGCGCAAGCCGCCCGAGCAGTGCACATTGACCATCCACACGCCCATCTCGGCCGCCGCCTTGACCGCCATCGCCGTGGTGTTGGGGATGTCGTGGAATTTGAGATCCAGAAACACTTCGAAGCCCCTGTGGCGCAGGGTCTCGACGATGTCGGCCGCGCAACTGGTGAACAGTTCCTTGCCGACCTTGACCCTGCACAGTTTGGGGTCGAGCTGATCAGCCAGGCGCAAGGCGGCTTCGCGGGTCGGAAAATCCAGGGCGACGATGACAGGAGTCTGGCAGGCGGACATGAGCGTGGTCTCAGGTAAGTCGAAATCGGCGCGCATTGTAGCCGAACCGGCGCACCGGCGGGACCCATCGATCGGCATTTGCCCGAACAGCGTCCTGAGCCTTCTGAATTCCATGCACCCCTGGCGGTCATCGCCGCACCAAACCGGATCAAACCTGTACAACGAGTTGAATCGATTCACCCTGACGTTCTGTAAACGACCCGTTTTGAAGCATCACGACAGTGATCCGTGCACTGGCACGGCCTCTGCAACAGGATGTTTCAACGTTTATCGAATCCCAGGGAGAGAACAATGAGCACACAACTCAAGCCGACGCTCGGCACGATTCATTTATGGGGGATCGCGGTAGGGCTGGTGATTTCCGGCGAATACTTCGGCTGGAGCTACGGCTGGGGCGTTGCGGGTACGCTGGGCTTTTTGGTAACAGCCCTGATGGTTGCCACCATGTACACCTGTTTCATTTTCAGTTTTACCGAGCTCACCACCGCCATCCCGCACGCCGGCGGTCCGTTCGCCTACAGCCGTCGTGCCTTTGGCGAAAAAGGCGGACTGATCGCAGGCATGGCCACCCTGATCGAATTCGTCTTTGCGCCACCGGCCATTGCCATGGCGATCGGTGCGTACCTTAATGTGCAATACCCGGGTCTTGACCCCAAGCATGCGGCAGTCGGCGCCTACATCGTCTTCATGGCGCTCAACATCGTGGGCGTGAAGCTCGCCGCAACCTTCGAGCTGGTGGTGTGCATTCTGGCCGTCGCCGAGTTGCTGGTGTTCATGGGCGTCGTCGCGCCTGCCTTCAGTTTCAGCAACTTCGCCCTCAACGGCTGGGCCGGTTCGCAGACCTTCGGACCCGAAGCCATTGCCGGCATGTTCGCTGCCATCCCCTTCGCCATCTGGTTCTTCCTGGCCATCGAAGGCGCTGCAATGGCCGCCGAAGAAGCCAAGGACCCGAAACGCACCATCCCGAAGGCCTACATCAGTGGCATTCTGACCTTGGTGATACTGGCGATCGGCGTCATGCTGTTTGCCGGTGGCGTGGGCGACTGGCGCACCCTGGCCAACATCAACGATCCGCTGCCGCAGGCCATGAAAGCCGTGGTCGGTGACAGTTCCGGCTGGCTGCACATGCTGGTGTGGATCGGCCTGTTCGGTCTGGTCGCCAGCTTCCACGGGATCATCATGGGTTACTCGCGCCAGTTCTTCGCCCTCGCCCGCGCCGGCTACCTGCCCGCCTCGCTGGCCAGGCTTTCGCGCTTCCAGACGCCGCACCGGGCAATCATCGCCGGCGGTCTGATCGGCATCGCCGCGATCTACAGCGACGGCCTGATCAACCTGAGTGGCATGACGCTGACCGCTGCGATGATCACCATGGCCGTGTTCGGCGCCATCGTCATGTACATCATGAGCATGCTCAGCCTGTTCAAACTGCGCAAGACCGAGCCTGGCCTGGAGCGCACGTTCCGCGCCCCCGGTTATCCGGTAGTGCCCGGCATCGCCTTGGCGCTGGCCGTCGTGTGTCTGGTGGCAATGGCCTGGTTCAACGCATTGATCGGCCTGATTTTCCTCGGCCTGATGGCCATCGGCTTCATCTACTTCAGCCTGACCGCCAAATCGCGTGCCGACGCGCCGACCGACGTGATGCTGACCGGGGAGTAACTGCCAGGTTCCAAGGGGTTGCGGGCGAATGCTTTCGCACGCAACCCTTCAGGGCGCATACTCTTGAACCATTAGGCAGCCGTGCTGCTCAAAGCGGTATCACAATAAGGAGAGCGCTATGCCCTGGTATGCCTGGTTAATTCTGCTCGTAGCCATTGGCTCGATCGTCGGCGGTCTGATGATGCTGCGCGACACAGCCAAGAAACTGCCCCTCACCGAAGAACAGCTCAAGCGCGTCCACGAGCGCAACGCAGAAATGGATGCCAAGGACGCCAACGACCGCTGAGTGCCTCCGGGTGGCAGGCGCAAAACCTGCCCCTCTGCTAGTTGCCGGGCATCCCGGCATTCACCGGAAGCACCTTGATGTGCAGCGGCTCGAAAATCTTCGCCAGTTGCCCATCTGCACGCAGCCTTTCCAGTAGCTGCTTGAAGTGCGGCACATCAATATTGCCATTCGGACGCAACAACGCGTATTGACGGTAGACCTGATCGACACGCTCGGACACCATCAGTTGCGCCGCTTCTTCCTTGTTATGCGCCATGAAATCAATCAGATACGAACGGGTAACGGGCGCCACATCGGCGCGGCCACGCACCACCATCAGCAAGTTGCTGTCGTGGGAGTACGTGGAGGTAATGGTGAAGTGCTCGCTCAGGTACTTCTGATCGGTATTGAAGTTGGCAAATCCATAATGATAGCCACTGAACAGTGCCAGACGTTTGTCAGCCAGGGTGTCGAAGTAATCCTGCCCACGTCCTTCCACTCGGCGCGCCACATAGACCTCGGCATCCTCGAGCCCCATATCGATCTGTTCATGGGGAATGTCCTTCCAGCCCCAGCCGGGGTTTTCGAAGACTGCAACATCGAAACGCCCTTCCGTGAAGTCACGAAAACGCCGAGGCACTGAAGTGGGGACCATCACGAATTCATAGTCGTCCTGCTCGCCATTCAGGGCATTGATCAGTTGGGGTAAAAGACCGGCGTCTTCACCTTTTTCAGGACGCACCATATAAGGGGGGAAATGCACTGCAGCCACCCGCACGATCTGCGCGGCGAAGACCTGCGGCGTTGCCATCAACGGAATGAAGAGCATGACACCGGTAACGATCGTGCGCGCCATACCGTCAATTAACACTGCAAGTCTTTTCATAAAACACGACATCAATCAAAGCCGTTCAAGCTATGCGGTTTCCAGGATTTAAACAACTGTCAAATCGACAGCGTCAGCGCTCTGCGGTGCGCTTGCAGTATTCGAACAGGCAAGTGAAAGCCGCCTGCGAGGCACCAATGCAATCACCTGTGGTCACTGTAGGGGCAGTTGTAACAACAAGAATGCCGATGCAAAGCCCTGAGTGTGCGCAACGGGTTAATCTGGCTACGCTGAAGCCATTGACTATCGTAAGGAAGCTGGATGATGCCGCACTGGCTGGTGATTGATCTTGAGGCCACGACCGAAGAAGGTGGATGGCCGGTCGCAGAAATGGAAGTCATCGAGATAGGCGCGACGCTGGTCAATCAGGACGGACGCGAGCTGGACCATTTCGAACGCTTCGTGCGCCCGGCACGCAGGCCGTTGCTGACCCATTTCTGCCGCGAGCTGACCCATATCAACCAGAGCAGCATCGACAGCGCCGCGCCGCTGACGACGGTGTGGCCGCAGTTCGAGCGCTGGTTGAGCCATCATCGGGCACGCATCGTGGGCTGGGCCAGCTGGGGGGACTACGATCGTCAGCAACTGGAAGAGGAATGGCGCCACCACCACCTCGACAGTGCGCTGTCCAGCATGCCGCACGTCAATCTCAAACAGCGTTTCGCCCAGGCCCGCCACTTGCAGAAACCGATAGGGCTGAACAGTGCCTTGCAACTGGCAGGCATGCAGTTCAGCGGGCAACAACACCGCGCCCTGGTCGATGCGCGCAATACTGCCAGGCTGCTGCCGTTGATCCTGCCCAATTGAATGCTACTGCAGGTCGACGTTTCGTCAGCGTCGACGTGCAAGGGGCGTGACGAGTTTTACCGTGTTGGGCATACTGGCGAGCCATTTTCAGCCCTTTCAAAAGGAACCGCCCATGTTCAAGGTCAACGAGTACTTCGACGGCACCGTCAAATCCATCGCCTTCACCCAGGCCGATGGTGAGGCAACCATCGGTGTCATGGCAGCGGGCGAATATGAGTTCGGTACGGCGCAACGGGAAATCATGCATGTGATCTCCGGCGAGTTGAGCGTGAAACTTCCGGACAGCACTGACTGGGAAACCTTTGCCACCGGCAACCAGTTCAACGTACCGGCCAACAGCAAGTTCCAGATCAAGGTCAAAGTCGATACCGCCTACCTGTGCGAATATCGCTGAGGCTCACCGAGTGGGAGGCTTGACCTCCCACGTTCCCCACAAGCCCTTCTCGCCCTCTCCTACTCAACCCCGGCATTGAACTGCAACGCCGCCAGTCGCGCATAAAGCGGGTTGCTGGCGATCAACTGCTGATGGGTGCCCACCGCGACCAACCGCCCCTGATCCATGACGGCAATCCGGTCGGCATTCTGCACCGTGGCCAGCCGGTGGGCGATGACCAGCGTGGTACGCCCCTGCATCAAGCTCGGCAGAGCCTGTTGAATCAAGTGCTCACTCTGCGCGTCCAGCGCACTGGTCGCCTCGTCCAGCAACAGGATCGGCGCATCGACCAGCAAGGCTCGGGCAATCGCCAGACGCTGCCGCTGTCCGCCGGACAAGCCCACCCCGCCCTCACCCAGATGCGTACGGTAGCCGTCGGCCATGTCGAGAATGAATTCATGCGCATGGGCAATGCGCGCCGCCGCCTGCACCTGCTCGAGGCTCGCAGTGGCGTTACCGTAACGAATGTTGTCCTCGACAGTGCCGAAAAACAGCGCGGGCGATTGTGAAACCAGCGCGAAGCAGCGGCGCAGGTCATGGGGATCGAGCTGCGCGATCGGCACGCCCTCGATCAGGATGCGCCCTTGAATCGGGTCGTAAAAACGCAACAGCAGATCGAGGATGGTCGACTTGCCTGCTCCGGAGGGCCCGACCAGCGCCAAGGTTTCACCAGGCTCGATGCTCAGGGTCAAATTATCCAGTGCATTGCGCTCGGGACGCGACGGGTAAGCGAAGGTGACATTCTCCAGCGCCAGACGCCCGCTGATGCGCGGTGGCAGGCTCTGCAGGTCGGTGGTGGGCACGCTGATCTCGCTGCGCGCCTGAAGCAGCTCGCCGATCCGCTCTGCGGCACCGGCGGCGCGCTGCAGATCGCCAATCACCTCACTCAACGTGCCGAACGCCATGCCGACCATCAGCGCGTAGAACACGAACGCTGCCAACTCACCGCTGGAAATGCGGCCGCTGATCACGTCCATGCCGCCCACCCACAACATCACCGCCACCGCACCCAACACCAGGACGATCACCAGCGTGATCAGCCAGGAACGCTGCAGGATGCGTTTGCGAGCGGTCTCGAACGCCTGCTCCACCGTATGCGAGAAACGCTGCTTGTCCTGCTGCTGGTGATTGTAGGCCTGCACCGTCTTGATCTGCCCCAGGGCCTCGGCCACGTAGCTGCCCACATTGGCGACCCGGTCCTGGCTCTCGCGCGACAGGTTTCGTACCCGCCGCCCGAACATGAGAATGGGCGCGATGATCAGCGGTAACGCCACCACCACGATGCTGGTGAGTTTGGGATTGGTGATGAACAACAGCACGATGCCGCCGATGACCATCAGCGCATTGCGCAGGAACATCGACAGTGACGAGCCGATCACCGACTGCAACAGCGTGGTGTCGGCGGTCAGTCGCGACTGGATTTCCGAACTGCGATTGTTCTCGTAGAAGCCCGGATGCAGCTCGATCAGGTGATCGAACACCTTCTTGCGCAAGTCGGCAACCACACGCTCGCCGATCCATGACACCAGATAGAAACGGGCGAAGGTTCCGACGGCGAGGCCGACCGTCAGCAGCATGAAAAACCCGATCGAGCGCTCGAGCAACTGCGGTGAACGGGTCATGAAACCCTGATCGACCATCAGTTTGATGCCCTGCCCGATCGACAGGGTGATGCCCGCGGTAATGACCAGTGCCAGCAATGCGCCGAGCGCCTGCCAGCGATACGGCGCGATGAAACTCGCAGCCAGACGCAAGGCCTGGCGATGACGTCGGGTAATCCGTGAAATCATGAACGATGAACCTGCCTGTCTGCCCGATCTGTCTGAATTGCAAAGCCTACACCTGTGTTGCCGGGCGCGCCGAACATCATTTCGAATGAACTTGCGGCCGGTTTCCAGAGTCAGGTTATGACTGCTTTACAGAGGCCGCTATAAGACATCGATCTAAGCGTCTGCTGGCAGATTTGCATCATATCTGTTGCACTTGGAGCGCGTTTGAGCGGCTGACAGTACGTGTCACGGACCGGTCATCAAGCGCGGTTAACTTAACGCCGTTACCTGATGAAAGGAGAAACACCATGAACCCGCAAGAGCGCAGCAACGAAGTTCAAGTCGTTCGAGCCACGCCCAATCTGCCGGTTGGCGGTGCAGTTCTCGACCAGCACGGGGAAGAAGTCCTGATCACCGAAGAAATGGTTCAGGCTGCCTGCCAGGAATGCGATAAGAACTGGGTAACCCCGGAAAAATAAAACCGAGCCGTACCAGACATTTGAAACCCGACCACTTGGTCGGGTTTTTTATTGTCCGCCAGCCCGGCTGGCGATCAGACCAGCACCGCACCCAGCGCCCGCACCAGTTGCGCCAACGCCTCGGACTCGCCCTCCAGGCGCACCTTCAGCCCTTCTATTTCCCGGCGTGGCGGGTACTGCTTGCGCAATGCATCAAAGGCCAGACGCTGGCTGGCGGTGTCACCGGTCAGGCTGCGGCGGAAGTCCGCATCGTCACGTCGCGGGTCATACACGCCGCGGCACAGCATGTTAAGTGCCCAGACCGGGTCGCAGGCCGCGTCGAGACTGACCTGGGCCAGCCAGGGTTTTGGCAGCAGATCGTCCAGCTCGATCGTCGCAGGCTGATCAAGAAAGCCGCAAAGCGCCTGATAGATCTGTGCCGTGCCGCGCTGCCTGCCATCCAGGCTGTAGCCGGCGATATGCGGCGTCCCCAGAATGCACAGATCAGCGAGTGCGACGTTGACCTGCGGCTCGCCTTCCCACACATCCAGCACAGCCTGCAGGTCTTCCCGCTCAAGCAGGACGTCATGCAGCGCCGCGTTATCCACTATGGCGCCACGGCTGGCATTGATCAGCCAGGCGCCTTGCCGAAGCTGACGCAGGCGCGCGTCGTCAAGCAGATGCCAGGTCGGTGACGCTCCGGTTTTGCTCAGCGGCGTGTGCAGGCTGATGACGTCACAGCGCTGCAGGATCTCGTCGAGGCTGACGAAATCGCCGCCTTCGGCAGCCTGGCGTGGCGGATCGCAGACCAGCACGTTCCAGCCCAGGGCCTTCAATACGCTGATCAGCCGAGCACCCACCTGCCCTGCACCGACCACTCCGTAGGTGCGCTGCGCAAGGTCGACACCTTCGATTTCAGCCAGGGTCAGCAGGCTGCCGAGCACGTAGTCCACCACGCCACGCGCATTGCAGCCCGGAGCACTGGCCCACTGGATACCGGCTTGCTGAAACCAGTCCAGATCCAGGTGATCGGTGCCGATGGTGCAGGTCCCGACAAAACGTACCGGGCTGCCTTCAAGCAGTTCGCGGGTCACTGCGGTGACCGAGCGAACCAGCAGGATGTCGGCATCCGCCACCGCGGCGCGATCCATGGCGCGGCCCGGCAAGCGATGGATTTCACCAAAATGAGCAAAAAAGGCGTCGAGCAGGGGAATATTTTCGTCGGCAACAATGCGCATGGAAGACTCTCTGGGTCTGGCGAACAGGGACCTGCTCGAATCGGGAACAGGCGTGTCGTGAACAGGCGCGGGTTGCAGCGATATGGCGATCAGTCGGACTTCTTGCGGATCCAGTAGAGGAACGTGCCCTCTTCGGCTTGCTCCGCAACCAGCTCGTGACCGAGGAATACACAGAATTTCGGAATATCGCGACGCGTGGACGGATCGGTTGCAATGACCTTGAGCAGACCGCCCGCAGGCAGATCACGCACCTTCTGGTGCAACATCATCACCGGTTCCGGACAAAACAGCCCTACGGCGTCCAGCTCGGCGTCGACAGTGAGGTTTTCAATGGGCTCAGACATGGGGCACTCCAGAGACGGGGGAGGATTGTCGCTCAATTCAGTCGATCAGGCCAAATGCTGATGGCGGCGCGCGGCCAGACAGCAGACAGAAAAATGCCAGGCACGGGGCCTGGCATTGATCATGAGCCGGGCGACCGTCAGAACGGCAGCTTCATACCGGGCGGCAACTGCATGCCAGCGGTCATGGAAGCCGTCTTGTCCTGGCTGGCCTGCTCGATCTTGCGCACGGCGTCGTTGACGGCGGCGGCGATCAGGTCTTCCAGAACTTCCTTGTCTTCCTGCATCAGGCTGTCATCCAGGTTGATACGCTTGACGTCATGACGACCGGTCATCACCACGCTGACCAAGCCTGCGCCCGATTGACCGGTGACTTCCGCGTTGGCCAGTTCTTCCTGCATCTTGGCCATTTTTTCCTGCATTTGCTGCGCCTGCTTCATCAGGCCAGCCATGCCACCTTTCATCATGGGATATCTCCTCGAAAATGGATGGTTCGTTTGCGTGGCGCCAGCGGCACCCTGTGTTCAGTTATTGAGCCTGCACCGCAGGCGCGTCAACGGGTTTGATCGTGTCTTCCCGGATCACAGCGCCGAACTGTTGCAGCATCTGCTGGATGTACGGGTCGGCCTGGATCGAGGCTTCGGCCTGGCGCTGGCGCTCGGCACGCAGCCGTGAAGCGGCCTGCGCAGGGGTTTCCTGCTCGGGCTTGATCAGCTCGATACTCAGATTGATCGTGCGCCCATGGTACTGGTTCAACGCATCGTTCAGACGCCGCTGCTGAGTCGAGTTGAACAGCGCGCTGTGCGCCGGGTCCAGGTGCAGCAGCCAGTTATCGCCATCGACCGAGATCAATGTGCAGTTGGCCGCGATGCTGCCGGTCATGCCGGAGATCGGCAGCTTGGGGAACACGTCCAGCCACTCGGCCGCAAGACCGGTGGCCGGTTTGGCGGCCGGAGCAGGCTCCGGCTCGACCGCTTCAAGCTCGACGACACTTTCGTGGGCCAGCTCGTCCAGATAGCTGTAGGACGCCGGGTCTATGTCGATATCCGGCTCGACGTAATCATCATCCGCTGGCGGTTCGTCATCACGCCCCATCGGCCCGGAGTCGGAAGACATCGAATCGGTGTGCGTGGACAGATACGCAGAGTCCGGGATGGCTTCGAGCATTGCCGGCGCGTCCTGCTGCTCGGCAACCGGCTGCTCAGGCTCGGCCTCGGGTGCGGCCGGCACCGGGCTGGCGGGCGCAGGCGTCGGCATGGGCGTCAGGTCAGGCTGCTCGGAAACGGTCTCCAGAACCGGCTCGGCGACTGGCTCGGTATCGGTATCGGTATCAGGCGCAGTTTCGGCGGCGGGTTCGGCAGCCGGGGATTTCGGCTCATTCCACGGCAGGTCGAGGTCTTCGACTGGCGCGGCTTGTGGCTCTGGCTTCGATTCCGGCTGCACCGCGGGCTCTGGCCGGGCGGCGGGCGGCTTCGGCGCCGCTGCAGGCGGCAGCGCTTCGAAGGCCGGATCGGGCGCAGCCATCACCGGAGCGCTCGACACTGCGGGAGCTGCCGATGCAACAGGTGTCGCATCAGCCACTGCTTTTCGGGAATCAACCGTGGCCTGGCTGATCCCCACTGGCTTTAGCGGCTGCCTCGGCGCGTCCTCGCTGTCGGCAGGACGAAACGCCAGCATACGCAGCAGGACCATCTCGAAGCCGCCACGCGGATCAGGGGCCAGTGGCAAGTCACGACGACCAATCAAGCCCATCTGGTAGTAAAACTGCACATCTTCGGCAGGCAGGGCCTGCGCCAGGGCCAGCACCCGGTCACGATCGCCGTGACCGTTGTCGACGCCTTCCGGCAGCGCCTGGGCAATCGCCACACGGTGCAGCACGTTGAGAATTTCCGAGAGCACGCCATTCCAGTCAGGGCCCTGCTCGGCCAGATGGCGTACCGCCTCCAGCACCCCGCGGGCATCGCCTTCCAGCAGCGCGGTCAGTACATCGAAGACCTGGCCGTGGTCCAGCGTGCCGAGCATGGCACGTACATCGGCAGCCATGACCTTGCCTTCACCGAAGGCAATGGCCTGATCGGTGAGGCTCATCGCATCACGCATCGAACCGTCGGCGGCGCGCCCGAGCAGCCACAGCGCGTCATCTTCGAACGGCACGTTCTCGACGCCCAGCACGTGGGTCAGATGCTCGACCACGCGCTCGGGCGTCATGTTTTTCAGCGAGAACTGCAGGCAGCGCGAAAGGATGGTCGCCGGCAGTTTTTGCGGATCGGTGGTGGCCAGGATGAACTTGACGTAGGGCGGCGGCTCTTCAAGCGTCTTGAGCAAGGCGTTGAACGAGTGGCTGGAAAGCATGTGCACTTCGTCGATCAGGTAGACCTTGAAGCGACCGCGACTGGGCGCGTACTGCACGTTATCCAGCAGCTCGCGCGTGTCTTCGACCTTGGTGCGGCTGGCGGCGTCGATTTCGATCAGGTCGACGAACCGGCCCTCGTCGATCTCCTTGCACACCGAGCAGGTGCCGCAGGGCGTCGAAGTAATGCCGGTTTCACAGTTCAGGCACTTGGCGATGATCCGCGCGATAGTCGTCTTGCCGACGCCCCGTGTGCCGGTGAACAGATAGGCATGGTGCAGGCGCTGGCTGTCCAGCGCGTTGATCAGGGCCTTCAACACATGAGCCTGGCCGACCATTTCGCGGAACGAGCGCGGACGCCATTTACGTGCAAGAACCTGATAACTCATTTAAAACCGTCGCAACTGGTAAGCGGAAGACCGCCAATGCTAGCCGAGCAGGGGCAAAATTGCATCTGGTGTCCGCCTCTATTGTGGCTAAGCTGTGCAAATGACTCTATTGACGCGCTTTATCCGGGCCTTTACCACGCCGCGGCTGCCTCGTGCAGCGGCGGTCTGCCTGCTATTGCTGTTGCCGCAAAACGGCAGCGCGGCGCAGAGGACCTTGAGCTTTGCGGTCAACGAAGGCTGGACCATGCCGATGATGCACATCACCGACTTTCGTCCCGAATCCGGCATTCTGTTCGACATCATGCAAAGCCTTGCGCACCATGTGGGCCTCGAAGCCCGTTATCACGTGATGCCGCGCCTGCGTATCCAGTCGGCGCTCGAGCGCGGCGAAGTCGACATGCACTGTTACAGCGCCCAGGCGTGGTTCCCCGACCTTTCCGGCGACTACCTGTGGAGCCTGCCGATTCTCTATCAGCGCGACTGGCTGGTCGCTTCGGCCGCAACAGCTGCCGGCCCCTACCCCGAGCAGTTCGACAACGAAACCGTCGGCACCGTGCTGGGCTACACCTACCCGGCCCTCGAGCACCTTTTCGAAACTCATCAACTGGTCCGTGAAGATGCACGCACGCAAAACCAGACGCTCGGCAAGCTGATGGCCGGGCGCTACAACTACGCGGTGACCAATCAGTTGATCCTCGAATGGACCAACCGGAACCTGCCTGACGGCAAGAAACTCAAGCCGATCTCACTGGTCGCCGAACAGCCGGCCGCCTGCATGATCCGCAATAACCCCGAACTGCCAGTGGGCAGAATTTTGCGCACGCTGGTGCAGATGCGTCTGTCGGGCGAGATCCAGCAAATCATCGATCACTACACCACACCCACCGCACCCTGATCCTTGATCTGCGCTGTCGCAATAGCGTCATATTCCATGGTTACGCTCGCGTGAAATCTTTGGTAACACATTAACCAGCGCGAGTATTTGGCGATGAGCGACAGACCAGACGACGAAGAGACCAACGAAAACCCCAGCCGCCGTCGTTTTCTGGGCGGGATGGCTGCCCTGGGTGCAGGTGTCACCCTTAGCAGTTACGTTTCTGCCCACGAGAAGCCGCCTGGCGACAACGAACGGCATCATCACCTTGCCGGACCCGCGCTGGATCGCGCCTTGCGCGAAAATGTGAAAACCATTGTGGTGATCTACGCCGAGAACCGTAGCTTCAATAACCTGTTCGGCGATTTCCCCGGTGTCGAAAAGCCGCTCTCCTCGCTCAGGCCTTCCGATTACGAGCAGCGCGACCGCGACGGCACGCGCTTGTCCAAACTGCCCCCGGCCTGGGGCGGCGTGCTGCAGGTCGGACCGCAAACCGTCGATGGCGTGACCTATCCGGTGGGCGAGCAATTTCAGCAAGACCTGCCCAACGCGCCGTTCCCGCTCAAGGGACCAAACGGTGAAGACCTGCCGCTGAGCCTGGTGACCCGCGACCTATGGCACGTCTTTTACCAGAACCAGATGCAGATCAACGACGGCAAGAACGACCGCTTCGTGGCCTGGGCCGATGCAGGCGGCCTGACCATGGGCAACTACGCACAGACTCAGTACTCGCTGCGCCTGTGGGATGTGGCCGAGGAGTTCGTACTGTGTGACAACTTCTTCCAGGGTGCTTTCGGCGGCTCGTTCCTCAACCACCAGTACCTGATTTCAGCCACGGCGCCTGTTTACCCGAACGCCGCCGAATCGCCGGCCAAGTCACAAATCGCCACCCTGCAGAGTTTCAACCCGCAGGACCCGCGCCTCAAACCACTCGACAAGTCGCCGGCCAGCGCCATGGACGGGCCGCCGCAGTTCGGCCCCAGCGCCATCACGCCGGACAACTACGCCGTCAACACCATGGCCCCGCCGTACTGGCCAACCTGGCTGCGTGACCCGCAGAACCCTGATTACTCGAAACCGGATCTGCCCAACGTGCTGGTTCCGCAAAGCCACGAGCACATCGGTGACAAACTGTCGAAAAGGAATGTCGACTGGGCCTGGTATGCCGGTGCCTGGCAAGTGACGCTGGATGAATTCAAGGACTCCACCGGGATCCCGAAAATCCCCAACTTTCAATACCATCACCAGCCGTTCAACTACTTCAAGCAGCAGGGTCCGCAGCACCCTGAAGAGCGCAAGAAACGCCTGCGTGACGGCGGGCTGGGTGACGAGTCGAGCACCAATCGCTTCCTCGCCGATGCCGAAGCGGGCAAGTTGCCTGCCGTTACCTTCTACAAACCCCAGGGCAACCTGAACATGCACGCCGGTTACGCCGACGTGGCTGCGGGTGACCGGCACATCGACCGGGTGATCAAGGTGCTGCGCAAGAGCCCGCAGTGGGACAACATGGTGATCGTCGTCACCGTCGACGAGAACGGCGGCTGGTGGGACCACGTCGCGCCGCCCAAGGGCGACCGCTTCGGGCCCGGCACCCGTGTTCCGGCGCTACTCATCTCCCCTTTCGCCCGCAAGGGCAAGGTCGACCACACGGTTTACGACACCGCCTCGATCCTGCGCCTGATCACCCGCGTGCATGGCCTGGAAAAGCTCGACGGCCTGAAACGCCGCGACGAGGCCATGATCGCGCGTGGCCAGACGCCAATGGGCGACCTGACCAACGCGCTGCAGTTTCCGGCCTGATTCGATCAGGTCGTCGCGTCGGCTGCTTCAAGCGCAGTCGGACGAGCGGTTTTAACCGGTGGCAGGGACGCCACGTACACCGTGCGGGACGGGAACGCGAAACGCACATCCAGTTCGGCAAAGGCTTCCATGATGTCCAGATTGATCGCCTGCTGCACATCCATATAGACGTTGTAGCTGGGGTCGAGCACGATGAAAACGGTCTCGAACTCCAGCGATGTCTCGCCAAAACCCCGAAAATGCGAACGGTCGAAACGTGCAAGTTTCTGCGCGTTGATGATCGCTTCGACTTTCTTCGGCACTTCCCTGATCTGATCGACCGAGCAGTCATAGGTCAGCCTGAACTCAAAGACAATGCGTCGTTCCTGCAAGCGTTTGTAGTTCTGGATGGTGTTGTTGATCATGTCGGCGTTGGCCATCACGATCTGCTCGCCACCCAGGCTGCGGATCCGCGTGGTTTTCAGGCCCACGTGTTCGACCGTGCCGGACAGCGCACCGACGACGATGAAGTCGCCGACCTCGAAAGGCTTGTCCACTGCGATGGACAGCGAGGCAAACACGTCGCCCAGAATGTTCTGCACCGCCAGCGCGACCGCAATGCCGCCGACCCCGAGGCTGGCGACAAACGCGGTGATATTGACCCCGACGTTGGACAGCATCGCCATGACCACCGTGGCCCACAGCAACACCTTCGCGCCCCACAGACTCAACGTGGCCAGCGCACTGCCCTGAAAGGTGCCGCCGGCGTTGTGACGCACGAAGTAGCGCTGCAACGCCAGCGCGATCGCCCGGTTCGCCCACAACCCGACCTGCAATGCGGCGACCACGAACCATAGGCTGCTGACCCGCCCGAGCCAGCGTTCCGGCAGATCGAGCATGCCGATGCCGATCAGGATCGAAGCCAGCAGCAATAACGTATTACTGGTGCCCGACAGCACCTGAACCACGATGTATCGCATATGCGTGCTGGGCGCCTGGGCACGCGAACGCATCTTTCTGAGCACAAAACCGATCACGCCCCTGACCAGAATAAAACTCAGGGTCGAGGCAAAAATAGCCAGTATCCAGTTAGCGAGCGATATGCCCAGAAATTGCGAGTCTGTGAAAAATCTGATGATGTCCTGTTCCATCCGGCCCCCGGCTCCACTGCTGCGAGACGCCTGACCGAAAAGCCTGTGACACCCGCAGCGACTTGAATTGCCCCTTGCCGTAAAACGGTTTCAAGCGACGCGTAAGGGGTTAGGTGGCACATGGCGCGGAGGGTTCAGACGAATTCGGATCGCATTACCGACCGCTCTACATCAGGATGGCCACACGCGTTGCAAAAGGTATCCATGCGCGGACACAAAAGCAGGAATAGCTAAAGCGCGTTCGGCATATGGCGAGGGTTCGGAGGTACTGGGAGATAGGGGGATTGCAGTGCAACTGCGTCGAGGACCGACTGAAGATTCGTTAAGGTGGTGCCCCCACCAGCCACACCCCGGCACACAATGTTCCCGCTGTGGCTGCTTCCTTCCGGATCTGACCAGGTTCACGGGTAATCGTTGCGGGGGGACCGATGGGGTCACCATAACGACACTCACCAGTTGGCGAGCCGCGCCATTGTACCGGTCTTGCGCGAGTTTACAACCGTTGCTGCGGATAAAAATTTCGAGGGGGCTCAAGCACTTGTGTGCCGGGGCTGAACGGCAAATGCGTACCGGTCATCAGCGTTACAAATCCTCGAAACGACCCCATTCGATCCTGTACCCTGCCCGCCTCAACAATAATCAGCCAGCAGGTTGCTCATGCAGACTCGATTGGTCGACTACCACGACCTCACCGCCCCTCAACGCCAGCAGCTCGGATACCTTGAGGTTACGCAGGAACAGATACAGTTTTCCGGCGACATCTACACCGCGCTCAATACGCTTCTGGTCAGACCCAGTCCGAATATTTGCGGCTTCGCGCTGCTCGGTGACGAGAAGCCGGTGGGGTTTTTCCTGCTCAAGCGCGATGATTGTCTGCCGCATTGGGCTCAGGAGGATCTGACGGCAACACTGCATGCGTTGCAGATCGATCACCGTGAACAGGGCAAGGGGCTGGGCAAGGCGTGCCTGCAAGCGCTGCCTGCGGCGTTGCGTCTGAAATGGCCGGACATCACTCAATTGATGCTGTCGGTGGATGCGGACAACTCGGCCGCCATCGGGCTTTATACAGGCCAGGGCTGGACCGATACCGGTGAGGCGTATCGCGGGCGCATCGGCTTCGAGCGCAGACTTACCCTGACGCTTTGAACCGTTTTTGAACAAACGCCTGACACGCCGCCGAAGCGTGTCAGGCACGACCCGCGTTACTGGGCCTGCAGAACCTCATCAGCCTTGCCACCGGCATCCTGAATCACCAGATGGATGAAGTGCAGCTTGGCGATGACTGCTGGAGGCAGCACGAACGGATAGAAATCCGGCTGCCCCATGCTGCGTGACAGCTCGTTGAGCATGCTCGCCAGCTCGATCCAGGCATTGACGAACGACAGGAACGCCGGGCCGCCCGGATGCTGAGGGTCGTAGAGCACTTCCAGCGGAAACGGCTGGTAATCGAGCTCCATGTCGCGAGCGCTCATGCCAAACCCCAGCGCGGTGTCGACCGCATCCATCATGTGCAGGTAATGCGCCCAGGTTTCGGCCCAGTCTTCCCACGGATGCATGGTCGCGTAGGCACTGACGAAGCTTTCCTGCCAGTTGTCCGGCGCGCCGTTCTTGTAGTGGTGATCGAGCGCGTCCGCATAGCTGGCGCGCTCGTCGCCGAACAGGTTGCGATAGCTGTCCTGCCAGTGGGTATTGGCGATGAGCCGATCCCAGTAGTAATGACCGACTTCATGACGGAAATGGCCGAGCAAGGTGCGATAGGGTTCGTGCATCTGTACACGCATCGCTTCGCGGTGTGCGTCGTCGGCTTCTTCGATGTTCAGGGTGATCAGACCGTTGGCATGGCCTGTGGTTGGCAGGTTGCCTTCCAGATCGACACCGACAAAATCGAAGGCCAGGCCGGTTTCTTCGTCGATAGTCTTGGGGATGACCTGCAGCCCCAGGGAGATCAGCTGTGCGACCAGGCGACGTTTGGCGGTCTCGACCTTGCGCCAGCGCTCGCCGTTTTCAACCACGGACAGGTCGGGAATGGTGTGATTGAGGCTGCACGCGACACAGAATTCGCCAGCATTGTGCTCTGGAAAAAGCCAGTTACAGGCTGCCGGAGTGCCGAGGTTGGCGCAACGCCGATACAGCCCGGCACCCGGCTCATCGCTCAAGCGCCAGGTAGTGGGCTCAGGCCCTGCTTCGAGCGTAGCGACGCGTCCCTGCTCAGGCAGGTAGCCCAGCGCTGCCGAACAGGCCAGGCATTGGGTATTGGGGAAAAACACCGACTGGCCACAGGTGCACTGCCAGACCTTGCTGTTACGTTTGGATTCGCCGACAAATGGGGCGGTGATGCGTGAACTCAGTTGCTCGAAGAAGCGATACATGGCGATCTCTCGTTGACCTTGCATGGACTAGATCATGCCGACGCTTCAGGGGTTCAAAAATATTATCGAGCGGCATGAATGATAAGGCTGACGGCGTGTTTATGGACCAAAACGGTGCGTCGCACGGTAGTCGGGATTATCGTTCCTCACGCTCCAGCGTGGGAATGCAGTGCGTGACGCTCCGCGTCACAGATCTACGCCGCACCCTCACACTCAAGATCGGACGCAGAGCGTCCAGAACTGCATGCGACGCGGAGCGTCGCACGATCATCAGGGCATACGCAGCGTCGGCCTTCCTCAATCAACCGCCACGCCCAGCTCGGTCAGGCGTTTGAGTAGTGCATCTTCGTCCAGCACGGTAAGGCCCAGTTCGTTGGCCTTGGTCAGTTTCGAGCCAGCACCCGGCCCGGCGACCACGGTGTGGGTCTTGGCCGAGACCGAGCCGGACACCTTGGCACCGAGGCTTTCGAGTTTTTCCTTGGCGACATCGCGGCTCATGCGCTCCAGCGAGCCGGTCAGCACCCAGGTCTGGCCAGCCAGCGGCAAGCCTTCGACGGTTTTTTTCTCGCTGCGCCAGTGCATGCCGAAGTCCTTGAGCTGGGCTTCGATGGCGCGGGCGCGCTCTGCGTTTGCGCTGTCGTCGAAGAAGTCACGAACCGACTTGGCCTGTTTCTCCGGCAGTGCCTGACGCATGTCCAGCCAGTCGGCGCTGATGATGGCCTCCAGCGTACCGAACCGGTCCGCCAGTTTCTGCGCAGCACCCGGTCCTACCGACGGAATGTGCAGTTTGTCGATCAGCCCTTCCAGCGTGGTGCTGGCCGCGAACTCGGCGCCCAGCTCGCCCTGATCCTGCAATTGCAGCCCGCATTCACCGAGCAGCGCATCGATGACGCTACGGTTGTGCTCGTCCTCGAAGAAGCTGTGAATCTCGTAAGCCACTTCCAAACCGACATCCGGCAGGTAGGTCAAGACTTCCGGCAAGGCCTGTTTGACACGCTCCAGCGAAGCCAGCGAACGCGCCAGGACCTTGGCCGTCTCTTCACCCACATCGGGAATGCCCAGCGCATAAATGAAGCGCGCCAGGGTCGGCTGTCGGCTGTCGGCGATGGCCTTGAGCAGCTTGTTGCTGGAGATTTCCGCGAAGCCTTCCAGGTCGATGATCTGTTCGTATTTCAGCTTGTACAGATCGGCAGGCGAGCCGATGAGTTTCTCATCGACCAGTTGCTCGATGGTCTTGTCACCCAGCCCTTCGATGTCCATGGCGCGACGCGACACGTAATGGATGATCGCCTGCTTGAGTTGCGCACCGCAGGCCAGACGCCCGACACAGCGATACACTGCGCCTTCGGTGACGGTTTCCTTGCCTTTGCTGCGCTTGATCAGTTGCGTGCGCTCGACATGCGAGCCGCACACCGGGCAGGTCTGCGGAACCTGCACTGCCCTGGCATTCTCGGGGCGGCGCTCGGCAACCACCTGCACCACCTGCGGAATCACGTCACCGGCACGCCGGATGATCACCGTGTCGCCAATCATCAGGCCGAGCCGCGCCACTTCGTCCATGTTATGCAGCGTGGCATTGGCGACCATGACGCCTGCCACCTTGACCGGCTTGAGCCGCGCGACCGGCGTCACTGCGCCGGTACGGCCCACCTGGAACTCGACATCCAGCAGTTCGGTCAGCTCTTCCATGGCGGGGAATTTATGAGCAATCGCCCAGCGCGGCTCACGGGCGCGGAAGCCCAGTTCGCGCTGCGCTGCCAGGTTGTTGACCTTGAACACTACACCGTCGATCTCGTAAGTCAGCGTCAGGCGCCGCTCACCGATATCGCGGTAATAGGCCAGGCACTCCTCGACGCCATTCGCCAGTTTCAGCTCGCGACTGACCGGCATGCCCCATTTTTTCAGCGCTTCAAGCACGCCGATATGCGTGTCGGCGATTTCCGCCGACGTCTGGCCCAGACCATAGCAGCAGAACTCCAGCGGCCGGTTGGCCGTGATCTTGGAATCCAGCTGACGCAGGCTGCCTGCGGCTGCGTTGCGCGGGTTGGCGAAGGTCTTGCCGCCGATTTCCAGCTGGCTGGCGTTAAGCCGCTCGAAACCGGCCTTGGACATGAACACTTCACCGCGCACTTCCAGCACATCCGGCCAGCCCTTGCCCTGCAGCTTGAGCGGGATGTTGCGTACTGTGCGCACGTTGACACTGATGTCTTCGCCGGTGGTTCCGTCGCCGCGTGTCGCGCCCCGCACCAGCGCACCGTCGCGATACAGCAGGCTGACGGCCAGACCGTCCAGCTTGGGCTCGCAGCTGTACTGCACCTTGCCGCCTTCGCCAAACAGGTCGCCGGCCGGCAGATCCAGCCCCTCGGTGACCCGCCGATCAAATTCGAGCATGTCGTTTTCTTCGAACGCGTTGCCCAGGCTGAGCATCGGCATTTCGTGACGCACCTGGGTGAACGCCGACAAGGCCGCGCTTCCGACCCGCTGCGTCGGCGAATCTGGGGTGACCAGATGGGGGTTTTCCGCCTCCAGGGCCTTGAGCTCGTGAAACAGGCGGTCGTACTCGACATCCGGAATGCTCGGTTCATCCAGAACGTGGTAGCGGTAGTTGTGCTGATCCAGCTCTGCACGCAGTTCCAGGATTCGGGTTTCGACGGCCTTCATACGGTGTTCTCTCAAAAAGCAAAAAAGCAGCCGAGGCTGCTCAATCTGTTGGCTCTGTTCTGTTCAGGTCCCGACAAGGCGTGCCGCAGCACGCTCATGATCGGGGACCCGCCCAAGGGCTTGCTTAACCGCGACGCTGGGTCAACGCACGACGCTCGAACTCGACGATGCGCTGGCGATAATGCTCGATGGTCTGCGCGGTCATGACGCTGCGCTGATCATCCTTCAGTTCGCCATCCAGCTCGTGAGCCAGCTTGCGAGCCGCGGCAACCATCACGTCGAAGGCCTGCTTGGGATGACGAGGGCCTGGCAAGCCGAGGAAGAAGCTGACCGCACGGGTACTGAAATGGTCGATATCGTCCAGGTCGAACACGCCGGGCTTGACCGCATTGGCCATCGAGAACAGCACTTCGCCGTTGCCAGCCATGCTCTCGTGACGGTGGAAAATATCCATCTCGCCAAAACGCAGGCCGCTTTCCAGAATGTTCTGCAACAGTGCCGGGCCCTTGAAACCGCCTTCGCTGCGCGAGATCACGCTGATGACCAGCACTTCCTCCACCGGAGGCAGATCCTTGTCTTCAGTGATGCGCTGGGTCGGCTTGTCATCCGGGAAATCGTCGTCGCGGCCCGTGAACAGGCTCGGGCCGTCGAGATCCAGGTTCAGGTCGCCCTGCTGTGGCTCGTCCTTGCGCTTCTTGTCACTGCGTTTGTCGCTGTTGCTACGCTTGCCTTCACGCGGGCTGGCGCTCATGGACGGCAGATCGTGCTCGTCGAGCTGCGGCTCCTTGTGCGTATCCAGCACACGGGGCGGCCCCAGCACTTCGGCAGACGTGGTTTCTTCTTCATCCGGAAGGTTGGAGAAGCTCCGATCCAGTCTGAATTTCAATTTACCCTTGCTGCCGCGCATACGGCGCCAGCCATCAAAGAGAATACCGGCGATGACTATTATGCCGATGACGATCAGCCACTCGCGCAGACCGATTTCCATGTAATCCAGTGCCTCTAATGAAGAAATCTGAAAATAAGGGCCTAAACCCCTTTAATACGTGGTGCCAAGTCTATGTTCTGACTGGCAATTCGCCCACGCGAAAATAAAAAGTGTTCACTAAACTAGCACGACCAAAGGTAACTTTACACCGTCTGTTACGTCTCTTCGCCGCCCAAATTGCCATCTCATGTACCAACGTCTCACTTTCAGGCCTCCGGGCGGCCACTTGTCCGCAGAACGAGGCGTCGAATCAGGCATCAACCAGCGCCATCGCCTGCTCCACATCCACAGCTACCAGCCGCGAACAACCGGGCTCGTGCATCGTCACCCCCATCAGTTGATCGGCCATTTCCATGGCGATCTTGTTGTGGGTGATGTAGATGAACTGCACCGTTTGTGACATTTCTTTCACCAATCGTGCATAGCGCCCCACGTTGGCGTCATCCAGCGGCGCATCCACCTCGTCAAGCATGCAAAACGGCGCAGGATTGAGTTTGAAAATGGCAAACACCAGCGCCAGCGCGGTCAGGGCTTTTTCACCACCCGAGAGCAAATGGATGGTGCTGTTCTTCTTGCCAGGGGGACGCGCCATGATTGTCACCCCAGTATCGAGTAAATCTTCGCCTGTCAGTTCCAAATAAGCGGAGCCACCACCGAAAACTTTTGGGAAAAGTGCCTGAATTCCGCTGTTTATCTGATCGAAGGTATCCTTGAAGCGGTTTCGCGTCTCCTTGTCGATCTTGCGGATGACGTTTTCCAGGGTGTCCAGCGCTTCGACCAGATCGGCATCCTGCGCATCCAGATAGCGCTTGCGCTCGGACTGCTGCTGATACTCGTCGATGGCCGCGAGGTTGATTGCGCCCAGGCGCTGAATACGCCCGGCGATGCTTTCCAGTTGCTGCTCGGCAGCCTGTTCGCTGGCTTCCGGCGTCAGCGTGGCGAGCACGCCATGCAGGTCGTAGCCGTCCTCATGCAACTGGTCCTGCAAGGCTTTGCGACGCACCGTCAGCGACTGCCACTCCAGACGCTGCTGTTCCAGCTGGCCACGCAGCAGTTGCGATTGCTGCTCGGCCTGGGTGCGACGTTTTTCTGCCTCACGCAATTCGCGATCAGCGTCTTCGAGTGCGTTCTTGGCGATGCGCATTTCGTCATCGACCACCATGCGCCGCTCCAGCAGCTCTTCAAGCTTGAGGCGCAGCTCTTCGAGCGGTGCCTCGCCCTCCTCCAGATTCAGGCTAAGTTGCTCGCGCTTCTCGGTAAGCCTTTCGGACTGCATGCGCAGGCGCTCCAGCGCCTGACGGGTCGAATCGTATTGCGCCTTGATCGAGCCCAGACGCACCGCCAGTTGATGACTGTGATCCTTGTGTTGCCGCGCATCCTGACGTATCCGGTCCAGACGCTCACGCAGCGCATCACGCTGGGCCTGCAGCACTTCGCGCTGCTCGGTATCCTGCGCCATGCTGTCCAGTGCGTCCTGCAATTGCAGGCGCGATTCGCCAAGGTGTTCGTGCTCGACCGCGCGCTGCTCACCCAGCTCGGCCAGTTCTTCATCAAGGCGGGTGCGGCGCAGGGTCAACTGCTCGACTTTTACCCGGACCGCCGACAGTTGCGCTTTCAGTTCGCTTTGCTGGCGGGTTTCGTCCTGTACGCGCCGGCGCAGCTGCTCACGCGCGTCTTCCTCCTGCGACTGTTGCTCGCGCAAGACCAGTAATTGCTCTTCCAAAGTGGCCAGCGTCGCTTCGCGCTCATCGCGCTCCAGACTCAGCCGCTGCAATTCCTGACCGCGCGCCAGCACACCGCTCTGCGCTTCACTGGCGCGGCGTACACGCAAAAAGTGCCGGCCCACCCAGTAGCCGTCTCGGCTGATCAAGCTTTGCCCGGCGCTGAGTTGTGCACGTCGCGCCAGCGCCTCATCCAGGTTCTCGACCGGAATCACCTGGCCCAGCCAGGCCGACAGGTCGACCGTGCTGTCGACCTTTTCCAGCAAGCTGCCCGGCGCGCGAATCGTGTCGGCACCCACGCTGAGCAAACGCAGATCGCCCTGTTCGAAATTGGCCAGATCGAGCCCGTCGAAGTCATCGACCAGCACGGCCTGCAAATCGGCACCCAACACAGTTTCCACGGCCAGTTCCCAGCCGGCTTCGACGCTCAGCCCCTCGGCCAGACGCGGTCGCTCGGCCAGTTGCTGATCACGCAGCCACTCGGCGGTGCCGGTGTCCGGGTCAAGTGCCGCCTGCTGCAGCGCTTCGAGGGACGCCAGCCGGCCGTTGAGACGTTGCAGCTCGCCCTGCGCCTGCTGTTGCGCCTGGCTGGCGTGCTGCAACGCCTCGCGCAATTGCTCAAGACGCTCGACCGCCTGCTCCTCGCCCATGTGCAGCTCTTCAAGGGTCATGTCGCGGGTGGCGAGGTCTTCGCTCAATTGCAGAATGGCCGCATCTTCCGGGTCCGCGGCCAGCAGTTGACGCTCTTCGGCCAGACGCCGCTGGCGCTCGGCCAGGCGTTCGATGCTCTGTTCCAGTTGCTGAATGCGTGACTGCTGGACCTGTGCCTGACGCTGCGGCTCGGCGGATTGCTGATTGAAGACGTCCCACTTCTCCTGCCAGCCCTGCATGGCCGCTTCGGCGTCTTCCAGAGCGATGGCCGACTCCTCGGCGGCGGCGCTGGTCATTTCCTGTTCGGGCTCGAGCATCTCCAGCTCTTCGCCGAGGGTGGCAAGCAACGTGGTGTCGTGCCCAAGGTGCGATTCGGTTTCCTGGCGGGCACGTTCGGCTTCACGCAGGTCATCCTGCAATTGGCGCAGCCGCTGCTGACCGTGCTGAATGCTCTGCTCGACGCGGGCAATGTCGCCGCCGACCGAATAAAAGCGGCCCTGCACCAGGTTGAAGCGTTCGGACAGGTCATGGTGGCCGTCGCGCAGCCTTTCGATACTGGCATCGGCGCTTCGCTGATCGGCCACCAGCGCCTCGAAACCGACCTCCTGATTGCTGATCACCGCCTCGCGCTGACCCACCAGATCATTCAGCGCCTGCCAGCGCAGGGCCGACAATTGCGCTTTCAGCTGGCGTTCTTCGGCCTTGTATTCCTGATATTTCTCGGCCGCCTGAGCCTGCCGGTGCAGACGCTCCAGCTGACGCTCGAGCTCTTCACGCAGATCGGTCAGGCGCGCCAGGTTCTCATGGGTACGACGAATGCGGTTTTCGGTTTCCCGACGCCGCTCCTTGTACTTGGAAATCCCTGCGGCTTCTTCGATGAAGTTGCGCAGGTCTTCGGGCTTGGCTTCGATCAGCTTGGAGATCATGCCCTGTTCGATGATCGAATAACTGCGCGGCCCCAGGCCGGTGCCGAGGAAGATGTCGGTGATGTCGCGACGGCGGCATTTGGTGCCGTTGAGGTAGTAGCTGTTCTGGCTGTCGCGGGTCACTTTGCGGCGAATGGAGATTTCCGCATACGCCGCGTACTCGCCCACCAGCGTGCCGTCGGAGTTGTCGAAGACCAGCTCGATGCTGGCCTGGCTCACCGGCTTGCGGCTGGTGGAGCCGTTGAAGATGACGTCGGTCATCGACTCGCCGCGCAGGTTCTTGGCCGAGCTTTCGCCCATGACCCAGCGCACGGCGTCGATGATGTTGGATTTGCCACAGCCATTGGGGCCGACGACAGCCGCCATGTTGCTGGGGAAGTTCACCGTGGTGGGGTCGACGAAAGATTTGAACCCCGCCAGCTTGATGCACTTCAGGCGCACGGCGTCAGCCCGCTGCCAGGGCGGCCAGCACCAGCTGGCAGCTGCGCTGACAGTAGCTGACCAGCACGACACGAATCTTCGGCATATCCCGCGCCACCACTGCGCCAAGCAGATCGCCGAACAACGCCAGGTAGTCACCCATGTCAGCCTTACGTTGCTCGAGCGCGATGAAATAGCTGCGGCTCATGGAAGGCTGCAGGTTCTCGACGGTTTCTTCGAGGTACGGGTTGCTGGCGAACGGGTAGGCCGCGCGCATGACATTGAAGCTCTCTTCGACGAATGCATTGACGTCCTGCTGCTCGAAACTGGCCTGCAGACGCTGTTGTATCTGCAGAAACGGCGCAAGATCCTCTTCGGTCTTCCAGCGCTCGACCACCGCATTGGCCAGCAGAATGTACAGCTCGCTCATCAGGCTGCACAGGCTAATGACATTGTGCGCATTGAGCACCGTGACCTGTGCGCCACGACGCGGCAGGATCACTACCAGGTGGCGGCGCTCCAGAATCAGTAATGCTTCGCGCACGGAGCCACGGCTGACGTTCAACGCCTGCGTGACTTTCTGTTCCTGGATACGCTCTCCAGGCTTGAGCTCACCGCGAATGATCCGCTCGGCAAGATGATGAGCAATTTGCTCAGCGAGGCTGTCCGGGGCCTTGAACGTCATGACTATCCTTCAGAAAAAACCAGTTCCGCATGCAAGTCGCGGAGTGTATCTCAACCGGCACGGGTGGCGCAGGGCCATAAACGCGGAAACTGGCACGAAATACGCAAAACCTTGAATCACAGCCGACAGGCGATTCAAGAACCAGAGGCTCTTTGATCGGCAGATTGCCGAAAAACTCAATTTCCTGACTCGGAAGTCAGAAACAAATTGACCCAATAAACAGAGCTGATAGATTCATCGACATGTCTGATGACAATAAACGTGAGGGCTTTGCGCCGTGATTCAGTTCCTTTTGAACCAAGAGCTAAAAACCGAGCGCAGCCTGAATCCGAACATGACCGTGCTGACCTACCTGCGTGAGCAGGCACACAAGCCCGGTACCAAGGAAGGTTGTGCCAGTGGTGACTGCGGTGCCTGCACCGTCGTGGTGGGCGAGTTGCACAGTGACGGCGACGGCGAGCAAACGCTGCGTTATCGCAGCCTCAATTCGTGCCTGACGTTCATGGCGTCGCTGCACGGCAAGCAATTGATCAGCGTCGAAGACCTCAAGCATCAGGGGCAGTTGCACAGCGTGCAGAAGGCGATGGTCGAGTGTCATGGCTCGCAATGCGGCTTTTGTACCCCCGGCTTTGTGATGTCGCTGTTTGCCCTGCAAAAGAACAGCAGCGAAGCCGATGCCCATCAGGCCCACGAAGCCCTGGCCGGCAACTTGTGTCGTTGTACCGGTTATCGCCCTATTCTGGCCGCTGCCGAGCAGTCGTGCGCGCAGCGCCTGCCGGACCAGTTCGATCAGCGCCAGGCGCAAACCGTCGAACGCCTGCGCGCCATCGCCCCGGCCAGCACCGATGGACTGAATGACGGCGAAAAACGCTGTTTCATCCCGCTGACCGTGGCGGATCTGGCGGACCTCTACGACAGCCATCCGCAGGCGCGTCTGCTGGCCGGCGGTACCGATCTGGCCCTGGAAGTCACGCAGTTTCACAAACAGTTGCCGGTGATGATTTACGTCGGACACATCGACGAGATGAAGGGCGTGAAGCGTTTCGACGACCGCCTGGAGATCGGTGCGGCAACCCCGCTGACCGATTGTTATGCAGCACTCAAGGCCGAATACCCGGACTTTGGCGAGTTACTGCAGCGCTTCGCCTCGTTGCAGATCCGCAATCAGGGCACGCTGGGCGGCAACATCGGCAACGCCTCCCCCATCGGCGACTCCCCGCCGCTGCTGATCGCCCTCGGTGCGCAGATCGTGCTGCGCAAAGGCAACAGTCAACGCACCCTGGCGCTGGAAGACTATTTCATCGACTACAAGGTCACGGCCCGCCAGGAAAGCGAGTTCATCGAAAAGATCATCGTGCCCACTGCCTCTTCGCGACAGATTTTCCGCGCCTATAAAGTCTCCAAACGGCTGGATGACGACATCTCGGCGGTCTGCGCGGCTTTTCGTCTGACCCTGGAAGGCGGCGTCATCCACGAGGCTCGCGTAGCGTTCGGTGGTATGGCAGCGATTCCCAAGCGTGCAGCGGCCTGCGAACAGGCGCTGATCGGGCAACCATGGAGCCATGCAACCGTCGAGCGCGCCTGCGCGGCACTGAGCGAGGACTTCACCCCACTCTCGGATTTCCGGGCGAGCAAAGAATACCGCCTGTTGAGTGCGCAAAACCTGCTGCGCAAGTACTTCATCGAGTTACAGACCCCAGCCGTTCCAACGCGGGTGACTGACTATGTCTGAGCATTCCTCAAACAGCACCCAGGCGGAGATGCTGGCGGTATTTCAGCAGGGTCTGAACACCGGCGTGGGCCGCAGCGTCAAGCACGACAGTGCCGACAAACACGTGTCCGGCGAAGCGGTGTACATCGATGATCGCCTGGAATTTCCCAACCAGTTGCACGTGTACGCACGCCTTTCCGACCGCGCCCATGCGCGCATCGTCAGCATCGATACCTCGCCCTGCTACGCCTTCGAAGGTGTACGCATCGCGATTACCCATCAGGATATTCCGGGGCTCAAGGACATCGGGCCGTTGCTGCCCGGCGACCCGCTGCTGGCCATCGACAAGGTGGAGTTCGTCGGACAACCGGTGCTCGCCGTGGCGGCTCGCGACCTGGACACTGCACGCCAGGCGGCGATGGCGGCGATCATCGAATACGAAGACCTGCAACCGGTGCTGGATGTGGTCCAGGCCCTGCGCCAGAAACACTTCGTGCTCGACAGCCATACGCACAAGCGTGGCGACTCTGCCGCTGCGCTGGCGCGCGCAACCCACCGCCTGCAGGGCAACCTGCACATTGGCGGCCAGGAGCATTTTTACCTGGAAACCCAGATATCCTCGGTGATGCCGACCGAAGACGGCGGCATGATCGTCTATTGCTCGACCCAGAACCCCACGGAAATCCAGAAACTGGTGGCCGAGGTGCTGGGCGTGCCAATGAACCGCATCGTGGTCGACATGCGCCGCATGGGCGGTGGTTTTGGCGGAAAGGAAACCCAGGCGGCCAGCCCGGCCTGCCTGTGCGCAGTGATCGCCCGATTGACCGGCCAGCCCACCAAGATGCGCCTGCAACGTTTCGAAGACATGCAGATGACCGGTAAGCGCCACCCGTTCTACATCGAGTACGACGCGGGTTTCGATGATGACGGTCGTCTGCAGGGTATACATCTGGATCTGGCCGGCAACTGCGGCTATTCGCCGGACCTGTCGGCGTCCATCGTCGACCGCGCCATGTTCCATGCCGATAACGCGTATTATCTGGGCGAAGCCACCGTCAACGGCCACCGCTGCAAGACGCACACCGCGTCCAACACCGCCTACCGGGGCTTCGGCGGCCCGCAGGGCATGGTCGCCATCGAAGAGGTCATGGACTGCATTGCACGTTTCCTGGGCAAGGACCCGCTGCACGTGCGCAAGGCCAACTATTACGGCAAGACCGAGCGTAACGTCACCCACTATTACCAGACGGTCGAACACAACCTGCTGGAAGAGATGACCGCCGACCTCGAGCAAAGCAGCCAGTACGCCGAGCGCCGCGAGGCGATTCGTGCGTTCAATGCCGGCAGTCCGGTTTTGAAAAAAGGCCTGGCGCTGACGCCGGTCAAGTTCGGCATCTCGTTCACCGCCAGCTTTCTCAATCAGGCCGGTGCGCTGATTCATATCTACACCGACGGCAGCATCCACCTGAACCATGGCGGCACTGAAATGGGCCAGGGCTTGAACACCAAGGTCGCGCAGGTGGTCGCCGAGGTGTTTCAGGTGGACATCGAGCGCATCCAGATCACCGCGACCAACACCGACAAGGTGCCGAACACCTCGCCGACTGCGGCTTCGAGCGGCACGGACCTGAACGGCAAAGCCGCACAGAATGCCGCTGAAATCCTCAAGCAACGGCTGGTGGAGTTTGCTGCCAGGCACCATCAGGTGAGCGAAGCGGAGGTCGAATTCCGCAACGGCCATGTGCGGATCGGCGAGCTGTTCCTGCCGTTCGCCGAACTGGCGCAATTGGCATGGATGGGCCAGGTGTCGCTGTCGAGCACCGGCTATTACAAGACGCCGAAGATTTTTTACGACCGCAGCCAGGCGCGTGGCCGGCCGTTCTATTACTACGCCTTTGGTGCAGCCTGCGTGGAGGTCATCGTCGATACGCTGACCGGCGAATACAAGATGTTGCGCACCGACATCCTGCACGACGTCGGCGCGTCGCTGAACCCGGCCATCGATATCGGTCAGGTCGAAGGCGGCTACATTCAGGGCGCCGGCTGGCTGACCACCGAGGAACTGGTGTGGAACGACAAGGGCAAGCTGATGACCAGCGGCCCGGCGTCCTACAAGATCCCGGCAGTGGCAGACATGCCGCTCGATCTGCGCATCAAGCTGGTAGAGAACCGCAAGAACCCGGAAGACACGGTGTTCCATTCCAAAGCCGTCGGCGAGCCGCCGTTCATGCTCGGCATCGCCGCCTGGTGCGCGATCAAGGACGCCGTGGCGAGTCTGGGCGACTACCGTCATCAACCGAACATCGACGCCCCGGCAACACCGGAAAAAGTGTTGTGGGGCTGTGAACAGATGCGCCAGAACAGCGCTGCGCGTCGCGCATCCAGCGAAGGCGCCGAGCCGATTGTTTCTGCCTCTTCGCGGGCAAGTGAAGCTTCGCCAGGCTCGCCTTCACCTATTCAGGATGCCCCCGTGGGAGCAAGCTTGCTCGCGAAGGCACCTGGCCTGGATCACTCTGTCCTGGAGCAGAAATGAACAACTGGATCAGCGCCCTGGCCGAGCTGCAGGCCCGTGGAGAACCCGGCATTCTGGTGACGATCATCGAGGAGCTGGGCTCCACGCCACGTAATGCCGGATCGAAAATGGTGGTCTGCGCCGAGCACATCCACGACACCATCGGTGGCGGCCACCTGGAATACAAGGCCATGGAGATCGCCCGCGAGATGCTTGCCAGCGGCACCCGGCAGACGCGCCTGGAACGTTTCAACCTGGGTGCAAGCCTGGGCCAGTGCTGCGGTGGCGTGAACGTGCTGTTGTTCGAACCGATGGGCGAGCCCGTCGCGCAGATCGCCGTATTCGGTGCCGGTCATGTCGGCCGAGCGCTGGTGCCGTTGCTGGCCAGCCTGCCCTGCCGGGTACGCTGGATCGACAGCCGTGAGCAGGAATTCCCCGAACAGATGCCCGAGGGCGTGACGAAGATCATCAATGACGAGCCGGTCGACGAGGTCGCGCAACTGCCGGTCGGCACCTATTGCATCGTGATGACCCACAACCATCAGCTGGATCTGGAACTGACGGCCGCCATCCTCACGCGCGGCGACTTTGGTTACTTCGGGCTGATCGGCTCGAAAACCAAACGGGTCAAGTTCGAACATCGCTTGCGGGAACGCGGTTTCGACGCCAGTCTGCTGCAACGCATGCGTTGCCCGATGGGCCTGGCCGAAGTCAAAGGCAAACTGCCCATCGAGATCGCGGTGTCCATCGCCGCGGAAATAATCGCCACTTACAATGTCAGCTTTGGCCAACACACCGCCAATGCCGAACCTATCGCCAGACTGCTGCCTGTATCGCGCCGCAGTCGGTCGCAATGAGTCACAACGAGAGTGCCATGAGTTCAGTTTCCCGCCGTAAAGCCTACCGCGCCGCCATCGTTCACAGCCTCGCCGACCCGGCCGAAGTGGCGCTGGAGGCATCCTGTGAATACTTTGCCGACGGCTTGCTGCTGGTCGAGGACGGCACGATCGTTTCGGTGGGTCACGCTGCCGATCTGCTGGAGCGGCTCGACGACGATGTCGAGCTGATCGAGTACACGGACGCACTGATCACACCGGGGTTCATCGACACCCATATCCACTTGCCGCAAACCGGCATGATCGGCTCCTACGGCGAGCAATTGCTGGACTGGCTCAACACCTACACCTTCCCCTGCGAAAGCCAGTTCGCCGACCCCGCGCATTCGGCGCAGGTGGCCGACATCTTCATCAAGGAGCTGCTGCGCAACGGCACCACCACGGCGCTGGTGTTCGGCAGCGTGCACAAGGAATCGGTCGAGGCGTTTTTCAGCGCGGCCCAGGCACTTGATCTGCGCATGATCGCCGGCAAGGTGATGATGGACCGCAATGCGCCGGATTATCTGGTCGATACGCCAGAATCCGGGTATGCCGACAGCAAGGCACTGATCGAGCGCTGGCATGGCAAAGGTCGTTTGAGTTACGCAGTGACGCCGCGATTCGCGCCGACCAGCAGCCCGGAGCAATTGAGCCTGGCCGGCCAGTTGCTCACCGAGTATCCCGGCCTGTACCTGCAGACCCACATCAGCGAGAACCTTCAGGAGATCGAGTGGGTCAAGGCGCTGTTCCCGGAGCGCAAGCATTACCTGGACGTCTACGATCACTTCAACCTGCTAGGCGAGCGCTCGGTGTTCGCCCATGGCGTTCACCTGTGCGACGAACAATGCGCCCGACTGGCGCAGGCCGGTTCGGCGATTGCCTTCTGCCCGACCTCCAACCTGTTTTTGGGCAGCGGCCTGTTCAACCTGCCGATGGCCGAGAAGCACAAGGTGAATGTCGGTCTGGGCACCGACGTGGGCGGCGGCACCAGCTTTTCGATTCTGCAGACCCTGAACGAGGCCTACAAGGTCATGCAGATGCAGGGCGCACGGCTCAATCCGTTCAAATCACTGTACCTGGCAACGCTGGGCGGCGCGCGGGCGCTGCGTCTGGAAGACAAGGTCGGCAGCCTGAAGCCCGGCAACGAGGCCGACTTCCTGGTGCTCGACTACAACGCCACCCCACTGCTGTCGTATCGCTTGAAGCAGGCGAAGACTATCGAAGAGATTCTGTTCGTGCTGATGACCATCGGTGATGACCGGACGGTGAAGCAGACCTGGTCGGGTGGGCGATTGGTGCATGACAGAGGCTAGCACCTCGTTCCTCACGCCCCAGCGTGCCAAGAGGACGCAGAGCGTCCGGAACGGCATGCCGACGCGGAGCGTCGCACGATAGTTGAATTACGACGCAGAGCTTCAGCACGAAGTTAAGATTATCGTTCCTCACGCTCTGGTGTGACCCCCGAAGGTTGGATGCAACCTTTGGAGGCGTCATGGGTAAATATACAGAGCAGGCAAAACTC
>NZ_JAGPYR010000008.1:0-287046 GCF_020312125.1 Pseudomonas sp. P135 | reverse complement strand
TTTTACACAGTCTGGGCCATGGATGGCCCGTTGCGGCGACCCCCGGATCAGTGTCAGGGCGAAGGAACCCGACGAAGTCGGGCCGGAAACAGGAGCGAGGGGCTTTGGTTACTTTGGCCCCATCAAAGTAACTCGCCGAGGGGCGAAAAGGTGACCTGAGCCGAACCTCAATCCACCTGACATCGCAGAACCCTTGTGTGACGCAGAGCGTCACGAACGGCATTCCAACGCGGAGCGTTGGAACGATAGTCAAAACATTCCAATGCCTTACAGCTTGTGCAGAAAATTCAGCACCAGCTTGTTGCCTTCGGTGCGGTTTTCCGCGCCCTGTTCGAAGTAACTATTGACCGTCAGCACGTTCTCCTTGTTAAAGGCATACAGGAAGCCAGGGCCAATGGCCCAAACCTTTTCCTTGCGACCGCTGACATCATGTCCATCCACCTGGGTGTCCGTGAACTGCTTGAGCCAGTAACCGTTGAGCCCCAGCGAAAGTTGCTCGTTAACCGCATATTGCAAGGTCAGGTTGGCGTGCAGCGCCTGCCCTGCCTGCGTATCGGAAACATTGCCGAACCCGGCTTGAGGGTCATCATTCTTGCCGTTCCACAAATACATGAAACGTCCGCTGGCCGACCATTTCGGCGAGAACCAGTAAGTCGCGGCGTAGTACGGGTTGAACGACCAGAAATTGCTCCCGGGGTTGATCGAGCGATTGCGATCGTAGGCACCGACCGGAATCGCAATGTCCGCCTCGATACGCTGGGTCAGCAGCGGACTGCCATCGGCACGGGTGATCGTCGGCAGTTGCAGAAACGGGCCGATGACCAGATCGCCGAAACCGGCGCGCGAACTCAGGGCGGTGTTGCCCAGACCGTCATCCACGTCGACATGCGCCAACGACGTGTTGATTGCGGTAATACCCGGCATGGCCCCATTGGCCATTGGCTGACCGACGTAGATGATCTGCGTAGTCACCGCCAATACATCCACGTCCTGTTTGGGAAGTTGCAGTTTGTCGCCATTCACGTCATTGAAGCGATTGGCCTTGGCATAGTTCAGATACTCCTCCAGATACCAGCCCGGCCCCGCAGGCGCCGGGGATCCGTCGTAGAAACTGGTGTTGCCCAGGTTGAGGCCGGGCAAGTCATAGGCGTATGCAGTCGATGACAGGGCGATGAATGATACGGTCGCAACGGTACGCAAGACAGACTTGGGCATCTTGTGATTCCTGTACTTATTGTTGTTGTTTTCAAGAGCCCCGACGCCACGAGCGCGTCGCCGGGGTTGCAACACGTGCAGCCATTACACGTAGGAAGCGGCCAACCCTCCATCTACCGGCAAGTTGATACCGTTGACCCAGCGCGAGGCGTCGGAACACAGAAACGCAATCACCTCGGCCACCTCATCGGCCAGCGCAGGACGCTTCATGTGCAGGCCATCGCGGGTGACCCGCTCCTGGCCAACCATGCTGACAAAGTCTCCCAGAATCGGTGTGAACACCGGCCCGGGTGCCACGCAGTTGACGCGCACCGAATGATCGCGAAACCATTCCTGCGACTGCCTTAAGCTCCAGACGATCAGCGCTTCCTTGAAATACTGGTAGCAGGTTTCATGGGCGACCGGATTGGCCGCCAGCCACTCCTGCCCTTCGCTGTAGCTTTCGGTGGCGGCCAGCGCCTTGTGCAACTCCAGCCTTTCCGGCCACTGTGAACCGAGTATCGACGCTACATTGACAACACTGCCGCCCGGCGCGATGCGTGGCAGCAAACGCTGGGTCAGGTGACGCAGCCCGAGGTAATTGACCTGGGCGACCGTCTGAACGGGCGCTGTGCCGGGTACGCCGGCAATGTTGCACAGGCCGTCGATCTGCTTGGGCAAACGCTCGATCAATGCATCGATATTGTCTGGATCGGCGAGGTCCGCCTGGAAGAAACTGTCCACGGTCAACTGCGGTTCATGACGATCGATGCCGATTACCCGGGCACCCTGGAAGCGTGCCACACGTGCCAGCTCAGCGCCGATACCGGATGACACACCAGTGACGATCAGTGTTTTGTTATTCAGGTTCATAATCACGCGCTCTTATTGTTGTTGGATCACGTCTTGCCGTTGAATCACATCACTCGCTGCAATGAAGCGTGGAATATCAGTCAGACTCAGAATGGATAGGCCGGTGCCTGGTTCTTCACCGTCACCCACTGCCATTGGCTGTATTCATCCCAGTCCGAGGGGCTGCCAGCACTGCTGCCGTTGCCCGACGCACCGCGCCCGCCGAACGAGTTGACACACTCATCGGCCACTGTCTGATCGTTGATGTGCAACATGCCGCACTTGAGTCGGTCGCCAATTGCCGTCGCGCGGCCGACGTCCGGGGAAATCACCGCAGCCGCCAGGCCATACTCGGAACGATTGGCCAGTTCGATGGCTTCCTCGTCTGTGGAAAAACTGACCACAACGGCCACCGGGCCAAAAATCTCTTCGTCGAATGCGCGCATGCCGGGTTTCACGCCGCTGAGCACGGTCGGTCGATAGAACAGGCCTTCATACTCGCCACCGGTTTCCAGTCGCGCACCGGCCTGCAGGCTGTCACTGACCACTTGATGCACGTGCTGCAACTGCCGTTTGTTGATCAGCGGCCCCAGAGCAGCCTCACCGCGTGCCGCGTTACCCACCGTCAGCGCCCGCGCCTTGTCCGCCAGCTTGCGGGTCAGGTCGGCGACAATGGATTCGTGCACCAGGATCAGCCCGGTGGCCATGCAGATCTGCCCCTGGTGCAGCCAGGCACCAAACGCCGCATTGCTGGCGGCCAGATCAAGGTCGGCGTCTTCGAGAATGACCAGCGGATTCTTGCCGCCCAGCTCCAGCGACACTTTCTTCAGGTTTCGGCCCGCAGCCTCGGCAACCTTGCGTCCGGCCCCGGTCGAACCGGTAAAGGTGATCATCTGCACGTTGGTGTCGCGGCACAGCGCTTCGCCAGCATCAGCCGAACCCGGCAGCACGTGCAGCAGCCCCTTGGGCAGGCCGGCTTCCTCGAACAGCCGGGCGATCAGGAAACCGCCGCTGATCGGCGTCTGCGGATCGGGTTTGAGCACCACGGCATTACCGGCAGCAAGGGCCGGAGCGACCGAGCGCAGGGAAAGAACCAGAGGAAAATTGAACGGCGATATCACCCCCACCACACCATGCGCGACACGCCGCGCATAGGACAGACGACCGGCCTGACTCGGCAGTATCAGGCCATGGCCATGTGCCTGCGACAGCATCCCCGCAGCCTGACGCAACAACACGATGGTCTCGTTCACTTCGTGCTGGCCCTTGTGCAGGCTGCCGCCGGTCTCGCGGGCGACATACAGGGCCAGTTCATCGAACGCACAGACCGCATGATCGGCGGCCAGAAGAAATATGTCGGCCTTTTCACGCGGCCCCAGCGCCGCCCAGGCAGGTTGGGCCAGCGCGGCTTCTCGACAGGCGACGGCAATATCTGCGGCATCGGCCATGGCTGTGTTCATCAACAGCTCGCCGGTCGCAGGCTCGATGACGGGCAAGGAAGGAGATGAAGAAGGAATCCAGTCGCCATTGAAAACGCATTCGGCTTCAATCGCGCGTTGCAACAGAGGGGTGCCATCAGACGCTGACATATTAACTCCGGCTTTTATGGTTGTAATCGCCTGCCCCATTTGCCATGGGAAACATGCGCCGTACGTACGTCAGAGCAAAGGCTGTGCCGGGATTGTAATCCGACCATCATGTCATCACTCGACCGCTTTGGGACAAGGGTTTGCGACGACCTTGTTGAAGCGTCGAGCCCCTCAGGCTCAAACTCTACGCGGACACGCTTGTTCATTTGATGAAGTTATGTTTATTGATCAAGCCTCGATTTGATCATTTCGACCATTGCCCGGCCGAGGTACACCCATGAACAACCCTCACTGCGAGCTGCCCGATCACAGCGTCCCCACCGAGCATTTCTCGCCTCGCGGCGACAGCAGTCAGACGCACGCAGGCGACTCGCCAACCGCTGAGGAATTGACCAGTTGCCTGTTCTTCTCGCCCGATGATGGGCGCATCTGGCTTAACGACCAACGCATGATGCTGCTGCATACTTCATCGTTCGGCACCCTGCGCCGCGAAATCATCGAACGGCTGGGCCTGGAACAGGCACGCGGGATGTTCACCCGTGCCGGGTATCTGTCTGGCGCGCGGGACGCCCGATTGATTCGCGAACGCTGGCCACAGGCTGACGCCTCGTCGGCGTTTCGTGCCGGTACGCACTTGCATACCCTGGAAGGCATGACCAAGGTCGAGCCGCTGCACTTCAAATTCGACGCCGAGTCGGGGTTCTACGAGGGGGAGTTTCTCTGGCATCACTCGTGCGAAGCCGACGAACATGTTGCAGCGTATGGCATCGGCCAGGACCCGGTGTGCTGGACCGAAATCGGTTACGCCACGGGCTTTGTCAGCGGCCTGTTCGGGCAGATGGTGGTTTTCCGCGAGGTTGAATGCCGGGGCATGGGGCATGCGAACTGCCGTGTGGTCGGCAAGACCTCGGAACAATGGGGCGATGTCGAACGCGACCTGAGCTACCTGAGAGCGGTCAACTCACCTGCGCCAGTACACAGCGTCCCGACGCCAGCAGCGAGCTATGAGGCAAGCCCGCCGACCGGCACCGACCAGCCGCTGGTCGGCGCAAGCGCTGCCTTCAATGCGGCCACCCAGGCGTTGCAACGGGTGGCGATGACCCCGGCAACCGTATTGATCAGCGGCGAGTCCGGAGTCGGCAAGGAAATGTTCGCCCGCCAGTTGCATCAGCTCAGCCGCAACCGCGAAGGCCCGTTCGTTGCACTCAACTGCGCAGCCATCCCCGACAACCTTATCGAGGCCGAGCTGTTCGGTGTGGAGCGAGGGGCTTATACCGGGGCAACGCATTCCAGAGCCGGGCGTTTCGAGCGCGCCAACGGTGGCACGCTGTTTCTGGATGAAATCACCTCTCTGAGCCTTGCCGGGCAAAGCAAGCTGCTGCGCGCCTTGCAGGAACGCGAGATCGAGCGCGTCGGCGGGGTGCACGGCATCAAGGTCAACGTTCGAGTGGTGGCGGCGACCAATGTCGACCTGCGCAAGGCGGTGGCCGAGGGCGATTTCCGCGAAGACCTGTTCTATCGCCTGAACGTCTACCCGATCGCCCTGCCGCCATTGCGCGAGCGCCGCGATGACATTCCGCTGCTGATCAATTTCTTTCTCGGGCGCTTCTGTCAGGAGTACGGCAGGACGCCGGCCGGATTGACCATGCGCGCGCTGAAGACCCTGCTGGGTTATGACTTTGCCGGGAATGTGCGCGAATTGCAGAACCTGATCGAGCGCGGCCTGATTGCCAGTGATGAAGGCCAGGCCATCGATCTGGTGCATATTTTCCGCAACGAATCGTTACCACGGGACACCTACTCGCTGAATCACCATGGAGCACTGCGTCAGGCATCGACTGCGGGCGCACAGCAGGCACCTGCTGCCTCGCTGCTGGGTACCCTTAATCAGCCGGATAAGGCGTTCTCCATCGACGAGCTTGAACAGCGCCTGATCCAGGAGGCGCTGGACAAGAGCGAAGGCAACCTGGCGGCCGCCTCGCGCTTGCTGGGCCTGAGCCGCGCCCAGTTTGCCTACCGCCTGAAAAAGCGTCAGCCCTGAACAGCCTGATTCGGTTTCACGCGCAGCCAGTCCGGCTGCGCGTGACACCTCAGAGTGGCAAGGCGCTGACCACACGCAGAGCCAGCCCTTCGTAGGCATCGAGGGTGATGGTGAACTCGCCCTGCTCGGTCAGATCGCCTTCAACACGCTCGTTGATGATGTCAACCACCGGACCCGGCGCAATGCCAGGCAACTGCAGCGTTTCGACGATCGTCTCCGCGCTGAAATTAAGCGCAGTGATCTGCGTGCCCTTGCCGGCCGGCAGCTCATGGACCATGACCAGCAGCCCTGGATGCTCGACATCAGGAATCAGAATCTGACGGCTTGCCGCGATGTCATAGGCGCGGCGCACAGCGAGAATCTTCTTGAGCTGCGAGGCAAACGAATCTGGACGCTGGAGCTGAGTGACCAGGCTGCCGTACAACGTCTTGGGACGCGGCATGTCACCGGCAGAAAACTCGGCTTCCGGGTCGAGATCGACCAGATCGTAGGCGCCGCGGTGAACCCAGCGCGTGTCGCCATCCTGCATCAGGTGGTCGACCTGCTCGGCCGGCAGCGTCAGGGCACCGACAAGGTCCCAGCCAGACAGGGCAAACACGCCCGGCTGCATGGCGTTGTACATCACCAGCAGCAGGTGAATGTGCTGGATCTGCTGAATGTCGGCATCGGTAATGGTGCTCAGGTCACGAATGCCCAGCGCTGCAGTGATGATGCTCGCCGTGGTGCAGGAGACGCCGTTGGTGACGAACTTGAGGTTGTACGGCGCGTGTTCGCCGGACAGCTTCTCGTACATCTCCTCACGAATGTGCTCACGCAGGATGTTGCCCGGGAACGTCTGGCCCTGGTAATGGAAGGTGTCGTGGGCGTGCAGCGTCCAGAAATGCACCAGTTCCAGGGTCAGCTCATCGTGGTTCTGCAAGGCATGGATCAATGACGCCGGATCGATGCCATAGGCATGCACCTGGCGCAGCATCAGGCGCAGGAATTCAGTGGTGCCGGTCAGCAGCGCGTGTTGATAGGCCGGCCGGGTAATGAAGTCGTAGGACAGATCCGCGCCACCCTGCCCCATGGAGGCAATGTCATCGATGGTCAGGTTCAGCTCCTGGAAGCTGAAGCCGCCGGCCTTGCGTATCGCGCCGGCCAGAAGCTGGTTGCCGGTGATCGACAGCGGATGGCTTTCCGACCAGGCGGTGCCTTCGGCGCGACGTTCGACGCCAAGGAAACCGTTGGCGTCCAGGCGCAACACCCGGGCGCCCATGACATCGATGGCATGCAGCGCGTCACCGATGATCATCTGCTGCGCGGCGAAGCTGGGGTCCAGCCAGTTCAGGGAGGGCTGGCCGTCCTTGAAGTAATGCAGGTAAACCCAACGGCGGGCCTTGCCATCAACGCCCTGTACCACGTCGGTGGCGCTCCAGTCGGTTTCCTTGACCCCGGGCTCGAAGAAAATCACCCGTTGCAACTGACCGACGATGTAGTGCTTGTCGCGCAACTGATCCACCACATCGGGCATCAGGTTGACCGCATCGCGGCCCGCTGGCACTTCAGGCAACAGCTGCCAGTCTTCCTCACGGATCTCGACCATGTGGAACAGGCCGGGGTAATCCTCGTACGCCATCTCGGCCAGGCGGAAGTCTGCGCCCTTGCCGGTGTGCGACGGGATGATGTCGTCGATGATCACCGCGTTGTGCGCTGCGGCAATGCGCGTCAGGCTCAACAGTTGCGCTTCGGTACCCAGGTCCGGGTCGATGCCGAAACTGATGCGGTCGAAGTTGCCATCGATACTCGGCGTGCGTTCGCGCCCCTGCAGTCCGCCGGACAGCTTCAGCGGCCCGTTGTGAATGCCCTGAATGCCGATCTCCGACAGTGCATGCCACAGCGTTTCATCACCCAGCGCTTCGAGCACCGAGCCGCCTTCGCGGGTGACGATGGAGGCCGGGTAGGCGGTGAACCAGACCGAGGCGATAGCGGAGGCATCTCTGGGACGTGCAAGGGCGAAAGGACGCTGCCAGAGCCTGCCCTGCCCCGAATAGGTCTTGGCGCGCTGTCTTGCCGCGTTCAGCATCGATTGCTCGACCAGCCATTCCACGTACTGCTTGTCCGGTATCGTCATAGCGTTCAGTCTTCCTCTCGAATCGGCGACCTGAGACGCCCCGCGTGCGGAGCGTCCTGAATGTATTGCTTACGGATATGAGCCTTGCCGGCCCGATTCGTTGCATTCGTATCGCGTTCAAAGGTTCGTTGAGGGCACTGTGACAGTGTTTTGTGACACCTCCGTCAATGAGACTGAGGGTTCGAGGCCGGTGGTTTTTTCAGCGCCTGAATCACGGCATTGGCGGCGTTGGACAGCAATGAGGCAGGCCGCGCCACAACGCTGATCTGGCGCATCACGGTCAGCGGCAGCGGGATCGACTCCAGCTCGCGAAGCCGTCCGTTCAACAGCGCGCCAGGCACAATCGAGATGCAATGTCGCTTGGCAACCAGGTCCAGCAGCGTGTCCAGGCAACTGAGTTCGCCGCGTTGACTGAGCCGTACCTGTGCCGATGCCAGTTGCTGGTGCAGGCGCTCCACGCCCGGATGCCGCCAGGCCACATAGCGCGACACCTGCGCAAGCTCGGCGAAACACTGAGCTGCCCCCTGCTTGCTGCGCGCCGCCACCAGTACGTAGTGGTCCGACCAGCAATGGTGCTCGAGGTAATGCTCGTCCAGCACAGCACCCGGCAGGATGAGAATATCGGCCACGCCCTTTATCAATGCGTCCAGCGACGGATGCTGTTCGCTGCGGTGCAGCACGTTCAGGTGGATATCGGGGTAATGATGGGCGAGAAAGTCCAGCGAGGTACTCAGGCCGGTCTCGCAGATGTGCGAGTGGTAATGAATGGTGACGCTGCCACTGACCCCATTTTTTTTAGTTGTTCGAGCGTGGCCATGATATTTCCCAGGGTCTGGCTGATGACCTTGCCTTCAGGGGTAAGCGTGCAGCCTGTGCGGCTGCGAATGAACAGGCGTTTTTCGAAAAAATCTTCGACTTCCTTGATCGCATAGCTAATGTTCGACTGGCTGCAGCCCAAAATGGCGGCGGCCTCGGAGAACGAACCGTGCTGTGCGACGGTTTGAACGACTTTGAAGAAGTGGGTTTTCATGTGTCCTGCACTCTGGTTTTGCAAAGGTGGGTGCGGCCCTGCCGCTGAGCCAAAGGCTCGGGAATACAGGAAACCCCCGCCGAAACACCGAGCTGGCCGGTTTATCGGCTGTTCGAATGAATGTCTCAAGCGGGGGTAAGGCGGACGCTGGCTATCGCGTTGAAGCGCTGGCTATGCACATTTCGCGCACATAGCCTCTTCAGGGGTATCCGCAGCGCGACTGGACTCAGTCGTTCTCGGTCCAGTCGAAATCCATTTGCAGCGCGGTACGTTCGGCCAGCTCACGGCTGTGCAGACGCTCGACCAGGTGCAGGCTCATGTCGATACCGGCGGAAATACCTGCCGAGGTCACGAACGAGCCTTCATCGACCCAGCGCAGCGTGCTGAGCACGTCCACCGACGGGAACATTTCCTTGAGGTCGTCGATGTCTTCCCAGTGGGTGGTCACCTGCTTGCCGGCCAGTTTGCCGGTCCTGGCCAGCAGGAAGGCGCCGGTGCATACGGCAGCGACCACGCGGCCAGGCTCCGACTGATCGCTGATCCAGTGAATCACGTCGGGCTTTTCCAGTTCAGCGGTCACGACGCCACCCGGAACGATCAGGCAGTCGACGGGCGGATGGTCGTTGATCGAGAAATCCGGATCGACCTTGAGCCCGGCGCGGGCACGCACTGACGCGGTGCTGCGGCCAATGGTGAACACGTTGAACAACTGCCGGTCATCACGGCTGTTGCGGGCGTGCATGCGGGTTGCGGTGGTGAATACTTCATAGGGGCCAGCGAAGTCGAGAACCTCGACGTCGTCATAAACGTAGATACCGATATTGAGTGGCACGAGTTGGCTCCAGGGCCTGCATGGCAGGCCACTTGCATCATAGTGAGGGTTAAGCGGGTTTCAGCGGTGACACAGAGCAGATTACTCAGTAGCATCACGTCAAACTACTGGCTGAAATGCCAATATCCGGTAACATCGCGCCATGAAAAATCATCTCGTCGTCGCACTCATCTACAACCAGCTGTGCACCTTCGAATTTGGCTGCACGGTTGAAGTCTTTGCGCTGAAAAGACCCGAGCTGGGCGTCAGTTGGTACGAGTTCGCGACCTTCCCGGTCGACGACGGCCCGATCACCGCTGCCGGGGGCATCACCATCGTGCCCACACCCGGCGAGGTGCTGCTGGAAAACGCCGACACGATCATCGTGCCGGGCTGGCGCGGGGTTGAATCAGAGGTTCCGCAACGGCTCATCGAACAGCTCCAGGCGGCTCATGCACGCGGCGCGCGAATCTGCTCGATCTGTACCGGGGCCTTCGTCCTGGCGGCGGCCGGTCTGCTCGACGGGCATAAGGTGACGACCCACTGGCGCTACACCGACCTGCTGGCCACCATGTACCCGGGCCTGACCATTCAGCCCAACGAACTGTATGTGGATCAGGGCAGCATCGTGACCGCAGCAGGCTCGGCTGCCGGGCTGGACATGATGCTGCACCTGGTGCGCAACGATCACGGCTCGCGCGTTGCCAACATGGTTGCGCAGCGCATGGTCATTCCGCCGCATCGCGAAGGCGGACAATCGCAATATGCATCCCGGCAACTGGTATCGGCCAGCGACGGGCCGATTTCCAACCTGATGGACTGGATTCGCAGCGACCTGCAGCGCCCCCATACCATCAAGGAAATGGCCTCACGCGCAGCGCTCAGTACCCGCACCTTGCACCGCAGCTTCATGGAAAGTACCGGGCTGACGCCTTACGACTGGCTGCTCGGTGAGCGCATTGCCTACGCCAAGGAACTGCTGGAATCGTCGAAATTGCGCCTGAATGAAGTGGTGGACCGCGCCGGCTTCGGCTCCGAAGAGTCGTTTCGCCGGCACTTCCGCAATCTGGTGGGCATCAGCCCGAGCAGCTACCGCAAGCAATTTGCCCGGGCCTGACCCCCAGCTTGGGGTAAAGCGCATCGACGATTGCGTCGGCAAACTCGCCCCACGCGCCGGCAACCGCCGTGTTGGTCAGGACCACCATGCTCAGCGCAGCACGCGGATCGACCCAATAATGACTGCCATACAGGCCGCACCACGACCAGGTTCCCGCCCCCTGCCGCTGCCCGGCAAGCACTGGATCGATAAGGATCATCGGCCCCAGCCCGAACCTCCAGCCGGGCCCGCGGCTGGCGATGATTGTCTGGCCAATCGCATTGCCCAGCAAGCGCGCGGTACCGGCTTCACTCAATACCGGCGCGCCGCCGAGACGCAGGCATTCGAGCAGCCGCAGATAGTCATCAGCCGTGCCGAGCATTCCCGCCCCGCCCGACTCATACGCGCATGAGTCAAAGGCGCGGGCTGCGGACAGCCGCGCCCGGCCGCTGTCGAGCAACACCCCATCGTCATCGCCGATACGCTGCGGGCCACTGACCCCATCCTTGTAGGCGCTGGCCAGCGGACATTCCGGCAGGTGCCTGAATGAGGTCGCATGCATGCGCAGAGGCACGGTGACCCATTTATCGATGGCTTCTGACAACGCCAGCCCCGTGGCCTGTTCGATCACTGCACCCAATACATCCGTGGCCAGCGAGTACCCCCAGGCGCTGCCGGGCTCAAACAGCAAGGGCACACGCGCCAAACGCCTCAGGTTTTCCTGCAGGTCGAACGGTACGCGATCCAGCCCGTCCGACACCCCAGCGCGCTGATAAGCGTTATCGGGCGCTTGCTCAAAGCCGTAGCTCAAGCCCGACGCGTGTGACAGCAGGTGCTGCAGCGTGATGAGCGGCTCGCGGCCATTGGCCAGATGCGGTCGAAAGGCTGGCAGCCAGTGCGTCACCGAAGCGTGCAGATCCAGCACACCCCGTTCGCAGAGCCGCAACACCGCGACCGAGGTCAACAGCTTGGTCAGTGAGGCCAGACGAAAACGCGTGCGGCGGGTGACCGGAATCTGCTGTTCACGATCGGCCCAGCCGCGCGCACTGGCGTATTCCAGACGCCCATGCCGAGCCAGCAACAGCACGCCACCGACGATCCGACCCTGCTCGACGAAACTGCGCCAGACATGGTCAAGACGCTGTATCCCCGCCTCGTTCAGGACAGCCATGGTTCACTCGCCCCTCACTGCACGGCTGAAGATCTGCGCGTAGGCCTGCGCCGAATGGCGAATCGGGTTGGTGTGCGAGCAGCCATCGGCGAAAGCCATCCGCCCGACCCGCTCGGCGTCGCGATCGTCGATACCGATCTCGCCCAGCGTATGTGGAATGCCGATCTGCTCGCGCAGTGTCAGCAGCCAGTCCATCACCCCGGAGAAACCGGGCGACGGCAACCGCAGGTAAACCGCCAGATCGTCCATTTGCGTCTGCAGCACCGAGCGATTGGCCTCCAGCACGTAGGGCAGCAGGATTGCGTTCAGCAAGCCATGATGCTGGTCGTAGAGCGCCCCAAGGCTTTGCGCGATTGCGTGTACGCCGCCCAGACCGCGCTGAAACGCGGCCGCGCCGAGGCTGGAGGCCACCAGCATCTGCTGCCGCGCCTCCAGGTCCTGCCCGTCGGCGACGACACGCGGTAAAAACGCCTTGATCATCTGCATGCCCTTGACCGAAACCGCTTCGGCCATCGGGTGCCAGGCCGGCGAACACCAGGACTCCATGCAGTGGGTCAAGGCATCGGCGCCGGTGGCGGCGGTCAGGTGCCTGGGCAGGTCGAGTGTCAGCGTGGCATCCAGAATCGCGATGCGCGGCATCATGCGAAGGTGCAGAATGGTGCGTTTGACCTGCGCCTGCTCATCGGTAATCACCGACGCACGCCCTACTTCAGAGCCGGTCCCGGCCGTTGTCGGCAGCGCAATCACCGGCGCAATGCCATCCGGATCGGCGCGCAGGTGGTTGTCGTTGATGTCTTCGAAATCCCATAACGGGCGGGTCTGGCCCGACATCAGCGCGACTGCCTTGGCAGCGTCCAGCGCCGAGCCGCCGCCAAACGCAATCACACCGTCGTAGCCACCAGTTCTGTAAGCGTGCAGCCCCTCGGCGACGTTGGTGCCGGTCGGGTTGCCCTTGACCCGGTCAAACAGGCCGCAGTGCCCCAACTGACTGCGGCAGTCCTCCACGGCGCTGGTGATCATGTCGGTGCTGCCGAGAAAGCTGTCGGTGATCAGCAGCGGACGTTGTATGCCGGTCACCCTGCAGGCGTCGGCCAGTTCGTTGACGCGTCCTGCGCCTGCGCGGATGGAAGTCGGGTAGTGCCAGTCGTTGCGGTGCATTCAGGTATTCCTTTACAGGTGATTTCAGTGAGTGAGGCCAGCAGGCAGCAACCCGATCAGCAGGCGCAGACCGAAAGCGATCATGAACAGGCCGGTGACGATGTCGATGGCCTTTTTCATCCGCTGATAGCGCGTCTGTACCGCGGGTATCGAAAACAGCGTGGCGAGCAGCACGAACCAGGCAATCGCCAGCACCGCGATGATCGATACCCCCGCAGTACGTACCCACGTCGGCATGCCCGGCGTGGTCACGGTGGTGAACACGCTGGTGTAGAACGCCAGCGCCTTGGGATTGGTCAGGTTGGTCAGCAGGCCGAACCGATAGGCACGGCTCAGACTACCAATGCCCAGCGCAGCGATGTCCCTGGGTTTGGGCTGGCTGCCGGCACTGCGCAGGCTTTTGCTGCCGAGCCAGGTCAGGTAGGCACCGCCGAGCAATTGCAGGGTCGGTTGCAGCCATGGCAACTGCTGAAACACCAGCCCCAACCCGGTGGCGGCCAGCAAGGCCCAGAGGATGCTGCCCGAGGCAACGCCCAGCCCGGCACAGATGCCCTGCTGCCGCGACTGGCTGAACGAGAGTTGGGTGATGACCAGAAAGTTCGGACCAGGGCTGATGATCAACACGATGAACGCGCCAGCGAGGGCGGTCAGCAAAGTGATTTCGTACATAGTAATAATTCCTTTTTAATTAATGGCTTGGATGGCTTTATTCAACTGAAATGTGATGCCACTTGAAGTTGTGTTTGTCAGCGCATCCAGGCAGGACTCGACCGCCCGACGCGCCTCGATCAGCGCGCGACAGGTCGGATCAGGGGTCGGTACGTAGTGGTTGTAGAACGTGCAGCCTTCCACGGCGGGCCCGAGAACCCAGAGCCGCTGCTGCACCTCACCGTCGCGACCGATTGCGCGACCCGCTGCGTCGGTGTCGATGCCATCGGCAGGCCAGGCATGCGCGGCACGAATCAGCCCGCGCTTGCGCAGATCGTTGATTAACCCATGACGACTGCCCGACACACCGCTGTGGGCGACACGGGCAGACACGCAGTTGTGCGGCTCCTGCACGTCACTCATCGGCGGCAAGACCGTCACGACCCCGGCTTCGATCAACGCCAGCAGGTCTTCATGGCGTTCCTTCTGCGGCCCGCCGACCAGACGGTTACTCAGTCCCGCCCAGGTGCCATAGAAATCCAGCGTCGAGGATTCGGTCAGGCCGTTGCGATCGACGACCAGACGCAACAGGTCGCGATAATCGCGCCAGACCTCCAGTGCCTGACAGATCGGGCTGTGCGCGGTGCCCAGCCGACTCAGGGCCAGGTCACGTTTGATCCAGTCGACGAACCACTGCCCGTATGTTTCTTGCGCGCCGGACCAAGGCTGGGTGATCAGCCAGTGCTCAGGCTCGAATGCACCCCACTGCTCTGCCAGACGGGCAAACACTGCCGGTCTGCTGATTGACTCGCGCAGCAGGCGCTGAACAGAGGCCAACCGCCCAGGTGCCTCCATGCGGACCCTGGCCTGATAAAACACGGCACGCATTTCATCCTTGATCAGAGGCAGCACATCGGCGCGAAAGTCGAGCCTCCCGCCTTGCTTTTGCTCGCGCAAACGGGCTATGGCGTCGGCCGTGAAAAACAGCCTCGGCAACGGTGCGTGACGGCAGGCATGCCACTGCGGCCTGGCACGAAACGGCAATCCGCTACGGGAATACATCAACACCCTGGGCTCGCGTCCGGACGGCAGGTAACGCCAGCCGGCGAAGCCGCCATCGCGCACGTAGCGCCCGCCACGCCCCTCAGTCAGATGCGCCAGCGTGTCCATGGCGGTCAGTCCCAGTCCTTCGATGACCACGCAATCACCGACGTCCTGCTGCGCGGGGTTTGCGGGCGCATGTCCGCTGGTGAGGAACACGCCGTCGACGTCCATTGCCAGACTGCCAGTACGCAGCCGGAAACCCGGCGTTTGCGACCTTGGCTGGCAGCTCAGCACCTGCTCGGCGTGGTGGTGCACCTGCACATGCGCCGGGCAGCGTTGCAGCAGAAAACGGTAACTGTCCTGTAAATAGCGCCCGAGCAGAGCACGCGGCACGAAGTCGCCAAATGCCACCGCTCTGCCCTGCCCATCCAGGCTGATATGGCCGCGCGCGTCCAGGCGTACATCCTCACGGCTGCACCATTGCAAAAAGGTCGGGCCTGGCGGTTCACACGCCGGGAAAGCCGAGGAAAACGCCGACAACTGACCGGCCATGGTGTTGAGCATCAGGTAATCCGGCTGCTGCGCAAGGTGCAGCCCGCTGCCCGGCGGCTGCGGATCGAACACGTCGATACGCAGCGGTTGCCGCACGTCTTGGCGACTCATGCCGATCAACTGCTCCAGAATGCTCAATCCGCGCGAGCCCATGCCGATAATGGCGACGGTATGCGTCTGCATGGCCATCACCAGCGCGCCGATTCAAAGAAGAACTGCGGCACCGGCAAAGCGCTGCCCTCGGCCACCGCCTGGCGATACACCCGCTGCCCCACAGCAAGATCGAGCACGCCAAGCCCGAACGGCGAAAAGATCGAAGCCTTGTCCGGACTCAACTCCACTTGCCCGGTCATCAACTGTGCCAGCGTCCCGGTAATGAACGAGCGGTGCTGATACTGCTGCACGGCGAGGTCAGGCGAGGTCTGAGCCTTGAGGCAGTGTTCGACGTCATCGAGGATGTTGTTGGCCTGGGCAATGACCTCCGGCCCCAGATCGCGCAACGAGATGTTCAGCACCCGTTGCCCCGGCTGAAACACCGGCTCCAGTACATAAGGGCTCGGCGCAGTAGTGGCGAACACCACCACATCGGCTTGCAGGCACGTCGCCAGGTCGCTCGGCTCGCTGTGCAGTCCATGGCGACTGGCATGTCCGACCAGCGCCAGCGCCGAATCCTGGTGCTGATCGAAGACGCTGACTGCGTCCATCGTCCAGCCATCGCTGACAAACATGTCGAGGATAGTGCGGGCAATGAAACCGGCACCAATGAACGACATTCGCCCGACATGGCGCTGCTGGCGGCTCATCCAGCGCGCAGCGAGCACCGCCGAGGCTGCCGTGCGCATGGCACTGATACGCGAGGCCTCCAGGCAGGCAAAGGCATAACCGGTGAGTGGATCGTTGAGAATCAGCACCGCCGAGGCGCGCTGCAGGCCCGTGTCGATATTGCCCGGAAAGCTGGAAATCCATTTGATGCCACTGACCGGCTGCTCGCCCGACAGGCTGGCGGGCAAGGCGATGATGCGATTGGCCGGTGCCTGCGCAAAGCGCAGAAAGTAACTGTCGGGATTGATCGTTTGGCCAGCCTCATGAGCCAGATACGCCGCCTGCACGTCATCGATGCAGGCCAGCGGGTCCGCCGCCAGCAGGCGCGCAACCACCTCACCGTCGAGCACATGGAACGCCGCGCGCTTCAGCCGCTCGGCGGCCAGCCAGACCGTCCAGCTTGAATGCCGGGAAAGCGCAGGCGCTGCCATGCTCTCCGGAGATGTCTCGGCCACTGGTGAGGACAGGTCTGCCAGGGTCATGCTCAGCACTTCGCGGCCAAAACGCTGCTCGACCCAGTGATCATCGTACAGCGTGTCGAGGTAGCGCTCGCCCCAGTCCGGCGACAACGCCACCACCACCGAACCGGGCTCGATGCGCTCGCGCCAGGCATGCACCGCAGCGATCACCGTCGCGGTGGACCCGCCGACCAGCAGACCCTTGCTGCGCGCCAGAATGCGGCACATGGCGACGGTGTGTGATTCCGGGACCATTTCCAGCGCATGAATACCATCGGCATTGAAGATCGGCGGGCGCTGGCTGGTGCCCAGTCCAGGAATGAAGCGCCGGCTGGCCGGGGTGTCGAAGGTCACCGAGCCGACGCTGTCCACGGCAATGATTCGGGTGGTCGGATGATGGCGCTGAAAATGCTGAATGCAGCCCATCAACGTGCCAGTGGTCCCGGCACCGACGAACACATAATCCACATGGCCGAAATGCTGGCTGATCGAACGCGCCGTGGTTCGCGCATGGGCACGCGGGTTGGCCGCATTCTCGTATTGATTGAGCCAGACATAGCGCGGGTCGCTGGCCACTTTTTGGCGAATCAGCTCGATGCGCGTCCCGAGGAACCCGCCGTTGGTGTCCGGGATTTCGACCTGGATGACCTCGGCGCCGTAGCTGCGCATCATGCGGATGTTGTGGCTGGAGCTGTTGGGGTCGACCACGCAGGTAAACGGGATGCCCCGTTCAGCGCAGATCATCGCCAGCGCCACCCCGAGATTGCCCGACGAGGACTCGATCAGAATCGTGTCCGGGCCCAGCAGGCCCCGCGCCTGAAGGTCATTGATCAACCCCACGGCAGTCTTGAGCTTGATCGAGCCTGCCGGGTTGAGTGATTCCATTTTCAGGAAAAAATCGGCGCCCAGGCCAGTCACCTTGAGGAAGGCCTGATCGTGAACGATTTCGCAGAGAGAGTTGTACATGGGCTTCACTTCCACTGTGCCAGCAAAGGTTCGGCTGCCGGTGCTACGGCCTGCTGAAGAGCGGTGGCGATACGCTCGGCGCGCAATGCCATCAGTGAAAACGACTGACTGTCACTGATTCCGTGGCTGCGTTCGGAAAGGCCGTTGACCCAGATATTCACGTCGCACTCGCCTTGGGTGGCGACCCGATAATCCCGATCGATGAGCAAACCACCGTCGACATCGGCCTGCAGCCATGGCTGCAAACCACTCAGCAACGGCGGTATCAGGTACTGCTGATACCCGGTGCCAAGCACCACGGCATCGACCTCAAGCACCTGGGTGCGCTGGCTGAAGGTGTCGGTCAGCTCGACCCGGTAGCCTTCGGCGACGGGCTCTATGGCGCTGATCACGCTGTAGGCGTAGGTCTGCAGGCGTTTGCGACCGGCAATGGCGTCTTCGTAGATCAGCGAAAACAGCTTCTGGCTTTCGTCCGGGTCGATCCCTGCGTAATTGGTCGAGCGGCTCCAGTCGAGAAAACGCTGCCGCGCGGCGGGGTCCAGGCTATGGAAATAGTCGACGTGATCCGGAGCGAATACCCGGTTGGGAAACTGGCCCAGCTGGGTGAGTTTGAAACCGGCCGAGCGATGCACTGAATGCACCTCGATGCCGGCGTCGCGGCTGACCAGTTCCAGCACCGACTCACTGGCGCTCTGCCCAGAACCGAGCACCAGCCAGCGCTTGGGCAGGTGCTCGCCGAAGGCTTGCAGGCGGCTCAGAAACTGCGACGTGTGAAACAGCGTCGGGCCGATCAGCGCCTCGAACGCGGGCGGAATACGCGGCGCACTGCCGCTGGACAGCACGACATTGCGCGTCGTGAAGCAGGTATCCGGTGTGCATACGCGTAGTTCATGCAGGCGCCCATGACGCAGCACCGGGTCAATCCCCGTGACCGGCGTGTTGAAGCAGGTCTGACTGTCTACCTGCGCGGCGACCCAGGCCAGATAATCCGACCATTCATGGCGACTGGCCGGGCGACCCAGCAGGCCGAAATCGAACATTCGCCCGTGTTCCTTGAGGTACATGGCGAACGAGAAGCGGCTGCGCGGGTTACGCGGGGTCACCAGATCGCGAAATACGTGATGATTGATATCCGTTCCGGCCAGCAGCAGTTCGCGATGCCATTGGCTGTCCTGCGCAGCTTCCAGATAGCGAACGGACAGCGCGCCCAACGGGTCATTGGCCTCTCGCGCATCGGCAAAAGCGCAGGCCAGTGCGATACCGGCCGGACCGAAGCCGATACAGATGGCGTCCGAATGCAAGGTGTGTGGTGTCGAGTTACCCATGAAGTTCCTGTCCTTAGAGTTGGTGTAAAGCGGTGTTTTGGGTGCTATGGGGTGATGCGGCTCAGCCCGGTGGGGCCTGGCGTCCAGAGGCAGGTCGTCGCGCTGCGTAGCTCGCCCTGATCGAAGCTGACCGCGCCCAGCGGTGTGTTGAAGGTGCTGTGCCGAAACGCATCCGGCAGTTGCGCGGCGCGAAGACCGCCGCGGGCCACCTCGGCCAGCACGTAAAGCATCAGCAGGCTTTCGCGAAAGTAGGTCTGCGGTTCGGCAGCGAACAGCGACCGGTGCAGTGCCTGGGCCTGACAGCGATGTCCAGCGCTGTCGGGGGCTGCGAAGCCGATGACGAAGGTGTTGCTGTCGTGCGCTGCGGCGCGCCCCAGGTACGGCGAGGCAGCGTCGTCGGTCAGCACCAGCGGTCGAGTGCTGCCGGCTTGCCGCCGCGCTTGCCAGCGCTCGCGACTGGGTTTGAGGCGTCCGGCAAACACCTCGACATCGGCCTGGTCGAGCTCGTCGACACGTTGCAAACCGGCACCTGCCAGCGCCGCGCTGATGGCGACGCACAAGGCCCGACCGTGAGCACTGTCGTCGGCCTGAACATGCACGCGCGGCCACTGACGAGTCGCCAGCCAGCTGACCAGATCCGCCGCCAGTTGCCGGTCCGCGGGGCAGAAACGAAAGACGTTGGGGTGCTCCAGGGTCAGGCAATCGATCGTTGCTGCTGGGGTCAGCAGGGCAATACCGGCGTGCCGATACAGCGGCGCGGCAGCAACGGCTGCATCCGAAGAGAAATGACCGATGACCAGATCGGCCTTCCAGTCGATCATTTGCCGAGCCACATCGGCCCCGCGAACGGCATCGGCAGCGTCGTCGAGAAAGTGCCACTGCACCCGCTCAAGCCCCGGCATGCAATTGCGCGCCGCCGCCAGCGCCCTCATGAAGGTCCGTGCATGCGGCGTGTCGTCGGGATCGAACAGAGCGCTGACCCCGACCCGCAAGCCCTGCAGACGCGAGTCGTTCGAGGACGTCATGACCGCACGCTCGCCAGCGCGAGGTCTTGTGCTGGAAAGCCCGGCATCGACCTGCCTGGCGACAATGCCGACCAGCCAGAGCAAGCGCGATCCTTTCCAGCCAGATGCCTGCGCAGTTGCTCGACAGCAATGTGCGCCACGCCGGGCGCGAACTTGAAGCCCAGCCCGGACATGCCTGCGGCCAGATACACCGGGCTGCGCTCGGCGCAGAACCCCAGCATCGGCCGACCGTCGGCGCTGTAGCTGTCGAAACCGGGCAACACATCAAGCACATGCGGCTTGCCGGCCGAGGCGCACACTTGGGCGACGCGCTTGCAGGCGTCTTCGCTATGCCGTGCATCGGGCTGCGCAAGGTGCTCGGGCCACAGGCCGCTGTCACGCGCGCCACAGCCGGTCTGCACGATATGCCGAGTCAGCGGTATGCCATAGCTCTGGGTAACCGCATCAATCACCGGCATTGACCAGTCGCCTTCGGTCAGCACCCGGGCCAGGGGAATCGAGCGTGCTTCCAGCCCCGAGTGCGGCACCAGGTGCTGGCTCCAGGCACCGGCAGCGACCACCACGGTCCGGCAACGCAGCGTGGCGCTGCCCAGGTCGATGTGCACAAGGTCGGGCGCCCGGCAGTCGATGGACTTGATCTCGCGATGCTCCAGCAGCAAGCCCTGCTGGCGTACCGACTGACACAGCGCGGCGACGGCCTGACGCACATTGCCGACGCAGGCGCGCGGCTCGAACAGATTGACCCGTTCCAGCGCCGGGCAATGCGGGTAGCGCCGGCCATCGAGCTCGTGACCTGACAGCAGGCGCATCGGGTAGCGTTCGCTGCCGTACTGGTCGATGGCGCGGTGCAGGTTATCCATCTGGTCCGTAGCGGCCCGGTAAATCACCCCGGTACGCCGCAAGGCACTGGCGTAAGTGCTCGCAAAAACGCCGTCGTCCATCAGGCTGATGGAATAGGCCGCCAGTTCCATCAGCAGCGGATCGCTGTCATACAGGCGAACCAGGCCGCCGGAATAGCCGCTTGCGCCCAGGCTGCCGGCTGCGCCCTTGTCGATCAGCGCGACCGACACACCGGCGCTGCACAGCTTCGCCGCGATACTGGCGCCGGTGATCCCGGCGCCAATGACCGCTATCTCATAATCGATAAACATTGTCGTGAATCCGTTCAGATGGAGTATTCAGCGGCCGGGCCGTTCATCAGCGTGGCGTGGACGCGGGCCTCGGGCAGTGCGAACGCGCTGATGATCTGCGCTGACATGTCCGGAATCAGCGCCTTGCCGGCCACCGCGATGAATGCCGCCAGATGGCTGACCGGGCGTCCTTCGGCCAGACGCCCGCGGGTAATGGCGATCGCGTCCAGCAGCACCTGAGCCATGCGTTTCATCGAAAACTGCGCAGGCTCCGAGGCTTTGCTCCACTGCACGCGCAACGCTTCCAGCAGTCCGGCGTCCGCCCCGCAGAGGCCGCTCCACCAGTGGTCGTCGCGATTGCTTCCGGCGTCCAGCAAGGCCGGGAAAAACTCGCTGAACACCTCTGCCCGCCATGCAAGGAACTGCGCCAGGCGGAAATCACCTTCGCTTTCCTCCGGCGCGATACTCGCCAGATACAGGCGCGCACTGTCCGCGCAGGCTTCACGGGCCAGGTCGCCGACCCAGATCGCATGGTTGCGACTGGTCGACAGGTTCAGGCCGTCCAGCTTGAGAAACTGATTGGGCATGAAGCGCTGGCGGACCCTGATGTCGTGCAGCGCCGTCAGTTGCGCCGGATAGACGATGGCGTGGCTGAACACACAGTCAAAGCCGAGAAAATGCACCAGCGTGCCCTGCCCTGACTGCCAGTACTGACGAAACAGCTCCGGACGCCCGACGCGGTCGGCATACTCCCGAAATGCCGCCATGTAGCCGGCCAGACCCATGAACCAGGTGTGCACCCGGCACGAGCCGTCGGCCTGCAGATCAAGCCCGCCGTCGCCCGGACGCGTGACGCCCCAGTCATGCAGGTGCTCCAGGCTGTCGCGCAACCAGCTGTCGAGCGGCTTGCGCCATGACTGGCCCAGCAGGCGGTCACGCAACTGCGGCTTGAACCCGGCCAGTTTCAGAAACGCGCGATGGACGTTTTTCCATTGCGAGGGCTGACTGCAAAGCTTGCAGCGCAAGTCTGTCATCAACTCGGCGTCAGGGGCCTGGGCGCAGTTCTCGCACTGACTGGCATCGGACTCGGCACCGCAGTAATTGCAGTTGCCCCGGGCAAAGGCCTCGTAGCCCCAGACGTCGCAATCAGGGCAATACGGCTCGCTGGAATCCCGACACTCGATCGCGCCGGCATCACGCAACGCACCGAACACTTCACCCACTGCTTCGGCGAACCACGGGTTGTCGTGCGGGCGCATCCAGTTATCGGGCTGTATGTTGATGGCCGCCAGCGAGGCCTCGATGCGGTCGGAATTGCGCCTGGCCAGCTCGACCGGGTCGACGCCCTGCTCCAGCCCTTTGCGCAGCATGTAGGACTGGTAGTCGTCGGAGTAGGACACCAGCACACACTCGTGGCCACGCTGACGCTGCACGCGAGTAAACACATCAGCGGCCAGAAACGGCCCGGCGATATGGCCTATGTGCAAATCGCCGTTGGGGGTCGGGGGCGTGATGGTGACGATGAACTTACTCATCGAGGCACCCCGTGGTCTCGCTGTGCTGCGCCACAAATGCGTTCACGTAGTTCATGTCCCACCAGACCACATAGAAGTGGAAGTCCTCGGCGGAATCGTTGATGACGTAATGGTTGGTGTGTTTCGGAATGGCGGCGATATCGCCAACGGTGAAATCCATTTGCCGGTCACCGATAACCAGACGCGCACTGCCCTTGATGGCAATGAAGATTTCCTGATCGATCTGGGTGTGTGCTTCGCTGCAGGTGCCCGGACGGACCACGCACCAGCCGCCGGCGAACGGCATCGGGTAGCCTTCCCACGGCAGCAGGCGGCTGCCATCCAGTCCGTACTCGTGTACCAGCGAGTCGAATCGGGTTTTACGGTGTATATCGAACTTTTCCATGCTCAGTCCCGTACGTTTCAAGTGCGGCAAAGCATGAAATTGTTGCCAATTGTTGGCTATCCGATTGCCGGATAGCTCAGGGTCGAACTATCCATTTTCTGGATGGCGATCCGCAGCCCCGTCCGCCGTCCTATTTCTTTTGCCAATGACGGCTATCGATAACGCTGATAACTGAATCGGGAACGCCGGTGTTAACGTTGCCGGCGATGAACGAACATTTCTCCCGGCCCCGCGAATCCGCGTCGCGATGCCGGTGAATCTCTGCTCTGCTTCATCACTCCTTTGGTTAGATCTTTTAAGCCACCCCGTTTACGCGAGGTGGCTTTTTTTTGCTCAAAGATCAAACCCGTCCACAACATTGCGCCGCTCGTTGTCACTGCGCATGTCGTAGCTGGCGGTAGTCGAGATGTGAGTGTGATGCGCGAGTTTCTGGGCAATCGACAGATCGAACTCTTCGATCACCCGGGTGATGAACGAACGTCGAAAATCATGGGGCATGATGTTCACGCCCACCTGGCGCCCGCGCTGCTTGGCGATGAAGTAAATGGCGTGCTTGGTGATTCTGTCGCGGGTGATATGGCTGCCACGGCGAATCCGGTTGAACAGGAACGGGTCGTCGCCCTGCCCCGGCTGGAGACACGACCGGCGCAACTCCAGCCAGTCGTTCAGCGCCCTGAAGGCCCATTCGGGGGCGTATTTGATCAATTGCTTGTTGCCTTTGCCCAGCACCCGCAGGCTGCGCTCGGCGAAGTCGATCTGGGAAAGGTCGAGGTTGACCGACTCGGACTTGCGCATCCCCGAGCCATACAGAATGGCAATGATCGCGGCATCGCGACGCCCTTGCGGCCTGGGGTCGGCAGCACAGGCTTCCATCAGCTCACGAATCAGCGTGCGACGGATGTTGCGGCCCTTGATCAGCCGCGTGCCGCTGACCGGTTTGATCGAGCGGATTTTCAGCAGTTGATCGTGGCTGATCAGGTCGTGTCGCCAGGCTTCGTTCATCACGCCGCGAATGGCGTTCACATACAGCGAGGTGGTATTGGGCGCGTAGTCATCCTGACGCAGCGTTGCGACCAGCGCGGTAACGTGGCCAGGTTGCAGGGTGTGCCAGGGAATATCATGAATATCGACGTCAGCCATGCCCAACCGGTCTGCTGCATCCTGCAGAACGTAGGTCATGGTCAGGCGGCTTGAAGGTGCCAGGCGATCGAGGTAGAGGCGCAGTGGCTTGTTGACGTCGGGCAGCGAAGGCTGGCTGACGATGCGTGCGTCCTTATCGGTGTGAGGGTCGTGCGGCATAGAAAGCGACGCCTTTTCTGGTGCAAGCGCGTGCCAACAGCCACGGCGCTTTTCATTCGTATTCAGGCGAGCGACTTTAGCACGAGGGCTCTGGTGCGACACCTGCGCTGCAGCGCACCACCATTATCCTCAGGCAACGCCCGGTAACATCCTGCTGCTTGAACGACGCGTCACCTGGGATAGCCTTGGCCGTCCTTTCCGCCATCGAAGGCCGGCACGCACCTTGATTCCGTCCTCTGCCCGCAAAACACCTGGCCGCGGTGAAGCGGCGGCCAGTTTCTGGCTGCTGACCCATCAGCTCAGTCAGCGCAGCGAAGCCGAACGCCTGACGAACATTCAGGCAGGCTTTGCACCGCGCTGGATCCGTGCAGTGCGGGACGCGCTGGCCCTTGCCCCCAGGCAAATGGAAGCGCTGTTCAACGCATCGGTTTCAACCCTCGAACGGCGCCAGCGCCAGCAACAGTCACTGGACCTGGTAGCCTCCGAACGCCTGGACCGTGTGGCGATGATTGCCAGCCACGCCCTGCAGGTGTTTGCAACGCCCGAGCGTGCCAGCCAATGGCTGGTTGCCCGCAACACGTCATTCGGCGGTCGCACGCCGTTGCAATTATGCGAAACCGGGCTCGGCACGACGCAAGTTCATCGCGCACTAGTCGCGCTAGAGTGTGCCAGTGCCGACGCGCCGTGATTCACTCAGCGTGCAGTATCCACCACGATCCGCCCACGAACCTGCCCTGCAATCAATTGCGGCGCGAGGTCGATCACCTCGCTCAAGCCGACTTCACGGCTGATCAGTGGCAGCAACGACATGTCCAGGTCGCTCGCCAGCCTCGACCAGGCTTCCAGCCGATCCGCGCGCGGGCGAGTCACGCTGTCGATACCCGCCAGCGTGACACCGCGCAGAATGAACGGCGCAACCGACCCCGGAAACTCCATGCCCTGCGCCAGGCCACAGGCCGCCACCACACCCCGATAACGAATACCGGCGCACACGTTGGCCAATGTATGGCTGCCGACAGAGTCGACTGCCGCCGCCCATTGCTCCTTGGCCAGCGGTCGCCCAGGCTGCGAGAGGGTTTGCCGGTCAACGATCTGTGCCGCGCCGAGTTGCTGCAGGTAGTCGCTTTCCGAGGCCCGCCCGGTGGAAGCAATGACCCGATAGCCGAGCCTGGCCAGGATGGCGATGGCAAAGCTGCCGACCCCACCATTGGCGCCGGTGACCAGCACATCACCGTGGTCCGGGGTCAAGCCGTGCTTTTCCAATGCCAGGACACTGAGCATCGCGGTGTAGCCCGCCGTGCCGATGGCCATCGCCTGCGCCGGCGTGAAGGCCTCTGGCAAAGGAATGAGCCATTCGCTCTTGAGCCGGGCCTTTTGCGCCAGCCCGCCCCAATGCCCTTCGCCTACGCCCCAGCCATTGAGCAGAACCTTGTCCCCGACCTTGAACTCAGGGGTATCGCTGGCTTCAACCGTACCGGCCAGGTCAATACCCGGCACCATCGGGAAGCTGCGCACGATCGGGCTCTGACCGTTGATCGCCAGCGCGTCCTTGTAGTTGAGCGTGCTGTGCGACACGTCGATCGTCACGTCGCCCGAGGGCAGCCGCGCTTCGTCGATGTCGGTCAGATTGACGTGGTAGCCCGTCTCATCCTTGTCGATCAAGATGCCCTTGAACATATGCGCCTCCAATTTAGACTGATCGTCTTTAAATAACCCTGAAGAGAAATCATTGCGGTAAACCACGAAGGTAGCCGGCAATGAACGTGTTCAATGGTGTAGCGCTTTTGACCAGCCGGGCACGCAGCACTGCGCCCTCCCAGCCGATCCAGAAAAACGCGGCCAGCTCATCGCAATCAGCGTCTGCAGCCAGCTCGCCCATTGACTGTGCAGCCCTCAGGCAACCCGCCAGTTTCGACTGCCAGTCCAGCAGCGTCTGTTCCAGTACCTCGCGAAATCCGTCCGGTAACAGACTGATTTCCTGGCCCAGATTGCCGACCATGCAACCGCGTCGATAGTCGTGTCGCGCCATACCGCCCTTGGCGCTCTGTACAAAGCCGACCAGTCGTTCCAGTGGCGAAAGCGCTTCATCCAGCAACCAACGGTCCAGCCGCTGCGCGAAATAGCGCGCGTACTCATCCAGCACCGCCCGGCCAAAGGCTTCCTTGCTGGGGAAGTAGTGATAGAACGAGCCTTTGGGAATACCGACTTCCTTGAGGATGTAATCCAGCCCCGTGGCCGAAAAACTCTGCTCGGTGAGCACTTCCAGACCGCGACGCAGCAGCGCCTCGCGGGTCTCGAGGTTATCGCGATCAACCTTTGGCGGCCGGCCGGGACGCCGGGGCCTGGCGAGTAAGGGAGTGGGTAGCGAGGTGGTTGGCTGAGTCATGCCCGAATAGTAGACCGATCGTTTTTTATGTCAACCGAATGGCCCTGCCGGCTTGTCGACGCTCGACGTGGCGTTTGCCATTCACGCCATTCGCGCGCTCAATGAGCATTGCCTGAATGCCTGCCGGAGAAACACATGAGTCAATGGCCAGATAGCCGCATCACTGAACTGTTTGCCGTCGAACTGCCGCTGTTGCAAGCCCCCATGGCGGGCGCCAGCGGATCGCAGATGGCCATTGCTGTGGCTCAGGCTGGCGGCTTGGGGGCATTGCCCTGCGCCATGCTCACCCCTGAGAAAATCGAACAGGAAGTAGCGACTTTCAGGCAGCAGACCGGTAACGCTCCGCTGAACCTGAATTTCTTCTGCCATCAGCCTCCGGCCCACGATGCCGAGCGCGCCGAACGCTGGAAGCAGTCGCTCAAGCCCTATTACGAGGAATTGGGTGCCGATTTCGATGCGCCGACACCGGTCTCCAACCGCGCACCTTTCGACAGCGACAGCTGCACGCTGATCGAACGATTGAGGCCGGAAGTGGTGAGTTTCCATTTCGGCCTTCCGCAGCCATCGTTACTCGATCGGGTCCGGGCCACGGGTGCAAAGATCATCTCGTCAGCCACCACGGTCGAGGAAGCGATCTGGCTGGAGCAACACGGCTGCGACGCGGTGATTGCCATGGGCTACGAAGCAGGCGGCCATCGGGGGCTGTTCCTCAGCGATCAACTGCACACCCAGGTCGGTACCTTTGCATTGGTCCCGCAAATGGCTGACGCCACAAGCATCCCGGTCATCGCCGCAGGTGGTATCGCAGACGGTCGCGGTGTCGCGGCGGCATTTGTTCTGGGCGCTTCGGCGGTACAGGTCGGGACCGCGTATCTGTTCTGCCCGGAAGCCAGCGTCAGCGCCCTGCACCGTCAGGCGCTGCACGATGCCACGGGCAGCCAGACCGCTCTGACCAACCTCTTCACCGGGCGTCCGGCGCGAGGCATCGTCAATCGGATCATGCGCGAAGCCGGCCCCATCAGCCCGCTCGCCCCGGCGTTTCCGCTGGCGGGCGGTGCCTTGATGCCGCTCCGCGCGCAGGCGGAGAAACTGGGCAGCAGTGACTTCGTGAACCTCTGGGCAGGCCAGGCAGTCGGTATCAAACATCGGCTGGGAGCCACCGAGCTGACGCGGCAACTGGCTGAAAATGCGCTGAAAATTCTGTCTCCGCGATAAAACAGTGCTTTCAGAACAACAGGCTGACGCTATATATTTATTTATATAGCGAAACGCCCTTACCCCGATGGCGTGCGTTTTCATCATCAAGGAGCTGCTTCATGCGAACGACCACGCTGCGCGCCATTCTCAAATTCTCCGTGCTGGCCTTTGCCGCCTCTGCCGCAGCCCATGCGTCTGCCGACGAAGTGCAAGTCGCCGTGGCGGCCAATTTCACCGCGCCGATCCAGGCGATCGCCACTGACTTCGAGAAGGACACCGGCCACAAACTCGTCGCCGCGTTTGGCGCTACCGGTCAGATCTATACGCAGATCAAAAATGGCGCGCCGTTCGAGGTATTCCTCTCGGCCGACGACACAACGCCGGCAAAACTCGAGCAGGAAGGCGACACCGTCAAGGGTTCGCGCTTTACCTACGCGGTCGGAACACTGGCGTTGTGGTCGGCCAAGGATGGTTATGTCGACAGCAAGGGCCAGGTACTCAAGGCCAATCAGTATCAACATCTGTCCATCGCCAACCCCAAAACCGCCCCCTACGGTCTCGCGGCGACTCAGGTACTGAGCAAACTGGACCTGACCGCGGCCACCAAAGCCAAGATCGTCGAAGGTCAGAGCATTACCCAGGCCTACCAGTTCGTGTCCACCGGCAATGCCGAGCTGGGTTTCGTGGCCCTGTCGCAGATCTACAAGGATGGCAAGCTGACCAGCGGCTCGGCCTGGATCGTACCGGATGACCTGCATGACCCGATCAAGCAGGACGCAGTCATCCTCAACAAAGGCAAGGACAGCGCCGCTGCCAAGGCGCTGGTCGAGTACCTCAAGGGCCCGAAAGCCGCCGCGATCATCAAGTCCTTCGGATACCAGCTGTAAATGCCGCTGGGGAGTGCCGACATCGCGGCGATCTGGCTGACGCTGAAACTGGCGTCGCTGACCACTGTCATCCTGCTGATCATCGGCACGCCCGTTGCGCTGTGGCTGGCGCGCACTGATTCATGGCTAAAGGGGCCGATTGGCGCAGTCGTCGCCCTGCCCCTGGTCTTGCCGCCAACCGTTATCGGTTTTTACCTGTTGTTGCTGCTCGGCCCCAACGGTGCGGTGGGTCAGCTTACGCAAGGCCTGGGACTGGGCACACTGACCTTCAGCTTTGCCGGCCTGGTGATCGGCTCGGTTCTGTACTCGATGCCTTTTGTCGTGCAGCCGCTGCAGAACGCGTTTGCAGCGATCGGCACGCGCCCTCTGGAGGTCGCAGCCAGCTTGCGGGCGGGGCCTTGGGACACCTTTTTTCACGTGATTCTGCCCCTGGCCAAGCCGGGCTTTATCACCGCGGCCATCCTCGGGTTCGCGCACACGGTCGGCGAGTTCGGTGTGGTCCTGATGATCGGCGGCAATATTCCCGAGAAAACCCGTGTGGTGTCAGTGCAGATCTTCGATCACGTCGAATCCATGGAGTACCTGCAAGCGCACTGGCTGGCCGGCGCGATGCTGGTCTTTTCCTTTCTGGTGCTGCTGGCGCTTTATTCCAGTGGCAAATCCAGAACGGGATGGAGCTGAGTTATGGCGTCGCCTATAGAAGTTCGCCTGCAGATGGCCTACCCGGATTTCACCGTCCGTACCGACCTGAGCCTCCCTGGGTCGGGCATTACCGCGCTGTTCGGGCCTTCCGGCTCGGGCAAGACGACCTGCCTGCGCTGCATCGCTGGCCTGGAAAAAGCCGATCAGGGCTTCATCCGCGTTCACGATGAAGTCTGGCAGGACACCGAAAAAGGTATTTTCCTGGCTCCGCACAAGCGGGCGATCGGCTATGTGTTTCAGGAAGCCAGCCTGTTCGCGCATCTGTCGGTGCGGGACAATCTGGAGTTCGGCATGAAACGTATCCCGCGCCAGCAGCGCCGCATTCAACTGCCGCAGGCCAGCGAACTGCTCGGCATCGATCACCTGCTGCAGCGCAACCCTGACAAGCTGTCCGGTGGCGAGCGCCAGCGCGTGGGCATCGCCCGCGCCCTGCTGACCAGCCCGCGGCTGATGCTGCTCGATGAGCCGCTGGCGGCGCTGGACACCCGGCGTAAAAGTGAAATCCTGCCGTACCTGGAGCGCCTGCACCGCGAGCTGGACATCCCCATGCTGTACGTCAGCCATGCTCAGGATGAAGTCGCACGCCTGGCGGACCACCTGGTGCTGCTCGAGGCAGGCACCGTGCTGGCCAGCGGTCCGATCCACGAAACCCTGGCGCGGCTGGACCTTCCTCTGGCGATGGGCAGTGATGCAGGCGTGGTCATCGAAGGCACGGTCAGCGCCTATGATCAGCATTACCAGTTGCTCACCGTAACCCTGCCCGACAGCAAACTGAGCATGCGCGTCGCCCACGCGCAGATGCAGGTCGGCACCCTGCTGCGCATCAAGGTCCAGGCCCGGGATGTCAGCCTCAACCTGCAACCCGATTACCAGAGCAGCATCCTCAACCGCTTGCCGGTCACGGTGATCGAGGAAGCGCTGGCCGACAATTCGGCACACGTTCTGGTGAAGCTGGACGCTGGCGGCACGCCGCTGCTCGCACGCATCACTCGCTATTCCAGCGACCAACTGAACCTGCACAGAGGCCAGTCGCTCTGGGCGCAGATCAAGGCGGTCGCGGTGCTGGCCTGACCTTTCGAAAAAAACAGCCACGCAGCAAATAAACGGCACCACCGTAAAAGCCCGAGGTCAGTGTTTTTAACTGCCTTTGGAACTTAGCCATGCCTGACTCGACTGCCATCAGCCAGCCCGCCAGTGAACTGCATTACGTAGACGACACTCAACCGGGCCTTACGCGCAAGGTACTGCGCGGCAAATTCGCGTACTTTGACACCAAGGGTCAGCGCATCAAGGACGAGTCGGAGATCAAGCGCATCAACGCACTGGCAGTCCCGCCCGCCTACACCGAAGTGTGGATCTGTGCCGATCCGCTGGGCCACCTGCAGGCCACCGGCCGCGATGCCCGCGGGCGCAAGCAGTATCGCTACCATCCGCGCTGGCGCGAAATACGTGATCAGGACAAATACTCGCGGCTGATCGAGTTCGGCCATGCGCTGCCCAAAGTGCGCAAGCAGATCGAAGCACAGCTCGCTCAGCCGGGCATGGGCCGGGAAAAAGTCATGGCGACGGTCATTTCATTGCTGGACGCAACACTGATCCGCATCGGCAACAGCCAGTACGCCAAGGAAAACCGCTCGTACGGCCTGACCACCCTGCGCAACAAGCACGTTGAAGTCAAAGGCGGCCAAATCCTCTTCGAGTTCCGCGGCAAGAGCGGCGTCGAGCATAAAGTCAGCGTCAAGGATCGACGTCTGGCCAACGTGATCAAACGCTGCATGGAACTGCCCGGACAAAACCTCTTCCAGTACCTGGACGAAGACGGCGTGCGCCACGCGGTGACCTCTTCCGACATCAATGCCTACCTGCAAAGCCTCACCGGCTCGGACTTCACCGCCAAGGACTACCGAACCTGGGCTGCCAGTGCGCTGGCACTGGCAACGCTGCAAAAACTGCACTGGGAGCCAGAGGCCGACGCCAAACGGCACATCGTCGACATGGTCAAGGCAGTCTCGAAACAACTGGGCAACACCCCTGCCATCTGCCGAAAATGCTACATCCACCCGGCGGTTCTGGAAGGCTTCCTGCTCGGCAACCTGGCCAAACTCCCCCGCTCCCGACAACGCAAAGGCCTGCGCCTGGAAGAAGTCGCCCTGGCAAGCTACCTGCGAATACTGGCTGACAAGGTCGAGGCCGTGGTGAAGGATACGGTGGTGAAAGACAGCAAAGCCTGAGTCGCCGGATCACGGCACGTCAGCCTTTGCACCAATAAAATTTCGTAGCCTCATGATTTGCCAAGCATTTCTGACAGGCAAAAAAGCAGCGTCTTGTACCGTTCGGGACGCTTTCAAGCTTGCTTCATAGGGGCCGGGTGTATATATTCCCTGCTCTTGGCGCTACCGCCCCGATGGCGAAATTGGTAGACGCAAGGGACTTAAAATCCCTCGTCCTTTGGACGTGCCGGTTCGACCCCGGCTCGGGGCACCACATATATAAAGGGCTTACCGGGCATTTTGCCGGGTAGGCCCTTTTTGTTTTGGTTCGGAAAAACAGTCGTTTATTGGACTGCCTGCCTACAACGACGGCGGTGTCGCCGCACAAAAATCCATCTGGTGAATTGTGTGCTGGATCACCAGACGCAGCTTGTCGACGCAGTGATCAAGACCTGCGCCTCTGTCGTCGATCGCCTTTATTACGTATGACTAAAGCCTGCGTGATGCCTCCGATTTGGAGCTGCACCGTGCCAATCTGGAAAGCTTGCCGCTGCCGCAAAAGTCGAGAGAGATACCGGTGCTCAAAAAGTGAAAGCCAGCGCGACCGCACCACAAGCCGCTGCGGCGCTCATACCGGTCGAACAGGCATCACCAAAGATGTCTACCGTAGCATCTTCCCCCAAGCCGACGAAGCTTGAAGCGAATGTCACCGCCGCCGATCTTCATGCGCTGGTAAAGGCCAGACTCCAAGCTCGGTCCTCACCGTAAACTGGGGCGCGCTGGACGATCTGGTGCACATCCAAGGCGCTGACTCCCAAATGGACGGAGTAACCATCACGCAGTTGGCAGCATGATCGCTACCGAACTGAGTACCATCCAAGCCAACCGCGCAAAGTCAAAGTCATCCGAGCTGTCCGAGGCCTTAAACGAGTTTCAGCGCAGCGGTGGAACGGTGCGCGACCTTGGGTCGTTTCAGGTAGCGCCCCGCCCTCCACGTAAAGAGCCGCCACCCCGCAAGCCCCGCTACAACAGCGCGGATCAGCGGAAGTATGTTGAGGAGGAAGAGGACCTGGCGCTGCTAAAGCGTATGGAGGCAATGCGCGACCTGGGCGTCAGCCACTTCAAAGCCGAAAAGCTGACCGGGATCAACCGCACCGTCATCAAGCGAATCGTTCAGCAGTACAGCCTGGACTACCCCAGCAGCAGCCGGGCGAAATGAAGCGCCTGCAAATACGAGGTCCGCCACGGCAGGCGCCAGCATCACATTCACTTGGCGCCCAGCGGCTACACGGAGCTGATAAATGGCCCTCACCCAGAAACAGCGAGACGAGAGGACGGCGCTCAAGCGGCAGAAGGCCGGGGAAGAGGAATTGCGACTCAGAGTGCGGCCCGGCACGAAGCAGGCGCTGGCTGAGCTGATGGAGTGGGCGGAGATTAAGGAGCAGGCCGAGGCCGAGGCCATGACCTTGATGATTCACCACCTTCATGCGCTCGGCCCGGTTAAAGCGCTGCATTTTCTTCAGGTCCCGCGCCACGAAATCACAGTGTCGAATATCGTGGCGCTGAAGTTTCATCGCAAGAGCATGCTGATGATTCAGCAAGATCCGGGTGATGAGATATTACCTCCTCAGGCTGAGGCCTTCTGATTCGGCATAAGCCTTAGCTCTGGCAATAGCAGTATCCTTTGCCTCTTGTTCGGTTTCAAACTCGCCTTTGCGTGTTGCTGGAACCTCTCTGCCTTTGACTTTCAAGGCAACGATATCCCAGCCTCCAGCAGGACCAGCCCCCAATACAGCGTCGATATCACCCTCTGTGAACTGACTGCTAACTCGCATCATTTGCTCCTTTGATCCGGCTCCATGCCGGTCATCATCTATAGCTCACCTCCAACAAATCTGCCACCACCGGCTACCGGAGGGCGGAGCCTACCCGAGGTAAACGAAATGCCTGTACGTCATAGCGTCATCCACAAAATCGACAAGAAGCCTGACTGCAGCCCGGCCGTTCTGTTCCTGGGCGCTGCCGAGCAGGTTGAGAGCCAGGTTCGCGACGATCTGATGAGTCAGCTCAACGAAAGCTACAACGCAACCGCCGGCAAGGGATGGGGTTTTTTCCACCCACAGTCGGGCGCTTTCCCGTTTAGCGGCTGGCTGGCAATTACCTGGCCGGCGATATCGACTTCCTGGAATTCAGCGCCAGCGGCGTCGAGCACCTGACCAAGCTGATGGAAGAGTCGAACCTAACCACCGGCGGGCACGCCCTTTTCTGCCACTACCAGCAAGGCATGACCGACTACCTGGTTATCGCTCTGGTGCAGGAAACCGAAGCGGTGACCATGACCGAAGAACTGGCGCTGATGACGGTGAACTGCCTCGACGTCGACCACATCCGCCTGGCCGCGCGCATCAACGTGAGCGAGTGGCAGAACAACCCTCAGTCGAAGCAGTACATCTCGTACCTCAAGGGCAAGCAGGGTCGCCGGATCAATGATTACCTCCACGACTTCATTGGCTGCCAAGAAGGCATCGACGGCCCGGGCGAAACGCGCACGTTGCTGAAGGCGTTCAGCGATTTTGTCGAGAGCGAGGACATGGCCGACGAGGCCGCTCGCGAGAAGACCAGCACCTTGGTCAGCTACTCCATGGCGCAAGCAAAACTGGGCGAGCCCATTACCCTCGACGAATTGTCAGGCCTGATCGACGAAGACCGCCCGAAGAACTTCTACGATTTCATCAAGGCAAAGAACTACGGGCTTTCCGAATCCCTGCCGCCGGACAAGAAGACCCTCAACAAATTCCGGCGGTTCACCGGTCGGGCCGAAGGCCTGTCGATCAGCTTTGAAGCTCATCTGCTGGGCGACAAGATCAAGTTCGACGAGGCCGGTGGCACGCTGACGCTGCGCAACCTCCCCACCCAGCTCACTAACCAGCTCAAGCACTCCGCTGCCTGAATCGCCCCTCACCTATTGCTCTAAACGCCCTATTGCTTCGCTTAAAGACATGCAACTGCGCTGGGTAAGCGGGGCGTGCAGCGCGAGAAGCTCGCGCATGAGTTCAAGTCGGTGCTTTAGGCGAAGGTGGGCGACGCAGCTCTGCTGGCGCCAGGCCGCTTTGCGCCCTAATGGCAGATATTCCGCGCCACGAAACCAAGTTTAAGGTTGTGGCGCGGAAAGCAGCGCTGGCTTGTTAACGAGAGGTATTAAAGCGAGTATAAGTTAAAATAAAATTAGATTAGGGCTCCACAAATTCTCTGACAAACGGAATGCATCGCTCGATGAAAACGAATGGATTATCAACGGGAATCCAATAGCGAAATATTTCGCGGACACGCTTTCCGTCCTCTCTCCGGTAGAGCACCTTACAACTCCCCTCAACACCAGCTTCGTCAGTGCTAAACAAAAATACGATATTCTGCGATGGAGAATTTTTTGGTATCTTGCCAATCACAACTTCTCCCACGTCAGAGATTGGCGGTTCAAACGTCACCAAAACATCGCGCACTTCGCGACCTTCGTTTACGACCTGAGTAGAGGTTCGAGTAAAACCTCCGTCAGCGCCAGAGCGTGCCCCTGCTACAAACCTAAATATGGGAGAGATAGATTCCTCAATCTCACGTTTCTGCATCTCTAAAGCAGTCTTTCGTGCTTCAATCTGCTGCATGGCCGCCGCAGCCATTATTGATTGCTGCTCTACAGAGTATCTTAATTCTTCAGCCTGAAGTTGCAGGGCATCTGTGCTGAGTTTTAACTCTCTGCCTTGCTGCAGAAACCCCAGGATGAGCCATAGGAATGCAATAGGACCAAAAGCGCCAGCAAGAAAATCCCCCAGTTCGTTAAGCTTCAGATTGATGAAGTCATCAAGCTTTAAAGCAACGACAGTGATCATAACCGTCAAATAAAAGGCTGTTCCCAACGCACCCCAAAACTCCAATTTCCGCCTCATACAAACTCCGTTTTTTGGCTTATGCCGATCATCATCTATAGCCCACACTCAGCAAATTATCCATGACTTAACTCCACGACTATCGACGAAATGCAAAATAGGTAGTCGTGAAAGTTCCTGATGAAAACGATTGATAATTTCCCACGTCCCAATTATCGATCCCATGTAGCTAGTCACAGCCTTTTCACCGCGTCCATGCAATTATCAATCTGAGCGTCAAGCCTTTTCAATATATTCTGTCTGTCAGGTACTCCCAAGCCATTCACAGACATTAAGTAAGGCGCACCACTGAGCTTTGCCATCAATGTCTCTACCTCCTTACGTGCAGAGAAGACCGAATCGACGAAGACGGGATCTGGCAACGACGAGATATCGATCGCATCCATTATTTTTGATGCTCGCTCTAGCCCGAGCTTTAGCACTTTTGCTTTTGTTCCATCGTTCTCCACTTCATCCGGCTTGACGACCGCTTTCAAACTTCTCAACAGACCTATGATTGCTTCGCACTTCGCTAAGATCTTCTGGCGCTCTAAGCGCGCTGCTCTCCGTCCTTGAATGGCAGATATCCACCACGCAACCCAAATCGAGACTATTGCCCCTATCGCCTGCACCCAGGAAGCAGCCTCTGATTTTGATAGACCGAATCCGAAGGCCATAGTCAAAATCAAAGCCACAATTAGAAAAGCTGCGCAAGCTAGAAAAACCACCGATTCCAAAATGCAGCGAATTACTGAACGTATTTTCACGCATATCCCGTTTGAGCAGTTATTTGGCATGGGATTAATAGCCTGATTCGACCACTTACGCCACCCTTCGGAATGAATTATGAGCCAGCTCCACCAGATACTGGTAGGCGACTGCATCGACATGATGCGCACGCTGCCAGATGAAAGCGTACATACGTGCGTGACCAGTCCGCCCTACTACGGTCTGCGTGACTATGGCGTAGAAGGCCAAATCGGCCTGGAGGAAACCCCTGCAGAGTTCATCGCCCGCCTGGTCGACGTGTTCCGCGAGGTGCGCCGGGTGCTGCGTGCTGACGGCACGATTTGGGTGAACATGGGCGATAGTTATGCCGGTAGCTGGGGCGCGCATGGCCGGGACGACATGGGCGTTGGTGTTTCGACGATCAGCCAGCGCCAGGTGATGGCGAGCCAGCGGAAATCGAAAGCGACAACCCACGCCGAGTACAAGCCTAAAGACTTGATGGGCATGCCTTGGCGTATGGCCTTCGCGCTGCAGGACGATGGCTGGTATCTGCGGCAAGACATCATCTGGCACAAGCCAAACCCTATGCCGGAGTCCACGCGCGACCGCTGCACGAAAGCTCACGAATACCTGTTCCTGCTCAGCAAGTCGCGGCGGTACTTCTACGACCAGGACGCCATAAAGGAACCGGTGGCAATAAGCTCTATCGCCCGCCTAGCTCAGAACGTTGACGATCAAGCGGGAAGTGATCGAGTGCCGGGCAAAACAAATGGGCCGATGAAAGCAGTGCGCAGCAGGCGGGACAGCTTCAAGCGGGAAGACTCGAAGCGGGAGCAGGTGATTCCAGGCCAGACAGTCGGAACTCATCGACCTGATCTGGATGACAGCGATTACCCATTGGATGTGCGGAACAAGCGCTCCGTCTGGTCAGTGCCAACGGTGGGCTATAAGGGTGCCCACTTCGCAACCTTCCCGCCCGACCTGATCAGGCCCTGCATCTTGGCCGGCGCGCCGCGCGGTGGCGTGGTACTGGACCCATTCGGCGGTGCCGGTACCACGTCGCTGGTTTCGATGCAGGAAGGTCGCCGGTCGATCATCTGCGAGCTGAACCCGGAATACGCGGCACTGGCACGCGCCCGGATCGACGCCGCTTGGCTGGATGGCGCTTCGCAGATGGACGTGTTCGAAGACGCCATGCTTGCAAGCGTATGCACAACGCCTACAGTATGAAATAGCGATACGCCACTATTAAACCAGCTACGGCACCGGCAAGTATAGTGCTGAAAGACAGCCACTTCAAAATCCTGAATGAGGGTTCCCCTCTCTTAACTCGCTTCCATTCCAAGCCTAACTCAACGTGAATCGCGCTAACAATATTCGCAACATTTTTATCGTTATCATCTTGTGTTCCGTCAGGGTCCGAGAACGTTTTTAGTAGCGCTATTAGCTCTATATGTTCTTTAGGGTTTAGGCGAAGTTGAATCTTTGTGGCAAGAGCCTCCATTTTTAAAAAGTCGTCGTGGCGCTCTAGAATATATTTAGTCGTATTCTCACCAAGACTATGCTTTACCCGCAACACCGACGACATGGCGAAAGCAGTTCCAGCCAACTCCGAAACATCGGTTCTCAGCCCATCAATCCATGCTTGTCGAAACTCAGAGGTCTTCTGATCCTTAGCTAGCACGGTCACTACGAAAGAAATAAAGCCCGCGATTAAAGCTGCCACTACGGGTCCAGGAAAAGGCCACAAACTCTCAAAACCGTCCATGCTAGAACTCCCTAATACTTGCTGAACATCACGTTTCAGACGGATACAAAAACCCGACACTTCCTACAGTTTCGCACCTCTTTAACGACTCACGCCACCCCGGCGAGGATGAACTATGTCCGCTCACCAGAAGAAACACCCATTCGATTTCAAAACCCAGTACGGCCTTGGCTTCAATCCGCAAGACGATGAGATCGTTGTGGACTTCTTCTGCGGTGGAGGCGGCGCCAGTACCGGGCTGTAAATGGGCCTTGGGCGCACCGTCAGCGTGGTCAAGAATCACAGCCCGGCAGCGATCAGCATGCACACCGTGAATCACCCGGGTGCGAAGCACTTCACGACTGATGTATTCGACGGCGATCCGGATGCGAAATGCGGCGGCAAGGCCGTGGGCTGGTTCGACATGAGCCCGGATTGCACCCACCACAGCCAGGCCGCTGGCGGGCAGCCGCCAAGCGCGAGATCCGCAACCTGTCTTGGATCGGCTTGAAGTGGACAGGCAAGAAGAAGCCCCGCGTCATCAGCCTGGAGAACGCAAAGCAGATCCTGCAATGGGGGGCGTTGGGAGCCAAGCGTTGCAAGTCGACCGGGCGGGTCGTGAAGCTGGGCGGCGGCATTGCCGCACCTGGTGAGGTTGTACCGGTCGATCAGCAGTTTCTGGTGCCAGACTTTGCCCGGCGCGGCCAGACGTGGGCGGTGTTCGTGGCCTAGATGGAGCGCCTGGGCTATGCCGTCGAGTGGCGTGTGATCCGAGCGTGCGACTTCGGCGCGCCGACCAGCCGGGAACGCCTGTTCATGATTGCCCGCTGCGACGGACAGCCGATCGTGTGGCCAGAGCCGACCCACGCCAAGCGCCCCGCCAAAGGCAAGAAGCCTTGGAAGACCGCCGCCGAGTGCATCGATTTCACCGACCTGGGCAAAAGCATATTTGGCCGCAAGAAAGACCTGGCACCGGCCACCTTACGGCGGGTGGCCAAGGGCATGAAGAAGTTCGTCATCGACAACCCGACCCCGTTCATCATCCCGATCGCGAACTGGTCCGGTGAGACGGTGCAATCGGCCAACGAGCCGCTGCGCACGGTGACTTCATATCCCAAAGGCGGCGCTCCCAGTCATCGCGCCAGCGACACACCAAGGCAGCGATCGCATCAACGATCCAACTTGAGCCGCTGCCAACGGTGACGTGCGCAAACCGCGGCGAACTGACGCTGATCAGCCCTACCCTGATCCAGTCTGGTTACGGCGAGCGGGAAGGCCAACAGCCCCGCGTGCCGGGGATTGAACATAGGGACGGTCGTTGCCGGTGGCGTTAAGCAAGCGCTCACAAGCTCGATACTGGTGGGTGCTGGCGGGCCAGTTTATGCAGGCAAGCCAGTAGCAGCAGATCAGCCGGTGGGCACGTTGATGACTCAGAACCACCGAGCGGTGGCCACGGCATTCATGGCTCAGATGAACGGTGGCTTCAACACCACCCACGCCAAAGGCGCTGACGAGCCCATGACGACGATCACCAATACTGGCAGCCAGCAGCAACTGGTGACAGCAACGCTGATCACCAACACAACGGGCCACGGACCGACGAACCTTGAAAGCCCGGTACCAACCCTGACAACAGGTCTGCACCACGCCCTTCTGGCCGCAAACCTGGTGCATCTACGCGGCAACTGTGATGCACGGGACGTGAACGATCCGCTGTACACCGTCAGCGCCGGCGGGCAACACCACGGATTGGTCACAGCGTTCATGGAGCGGCAGTTCGGTGCCAGCGTCGGCCAGCCTCTGGATGAGCCTGCGCCTACCGTTACGGCCGGTGGCGGCGGTAAAAGCTCTGTCGTATCCCTCAAGCTGTCCCCTGAGCATGAGGAAGGCGCGCTACGCGTCGCCGCATTCCTGATCAGCTATTAAGGAACCGAGAACGTGAGCGGTGCAGGTGAGCCAGCACCAACCATCACGACCAAGGATCGCTTGGCTCTGGTCACCGTGATGGTCAAGGGCACGCCCTACGTGATCGTAGACATCTGTCTGCGGATGCTCAAGCCGTCCGAGCTGTACAAGGCTCAGGGCTTCCCAGCCGACTACGTCATTACCCACGGCGCCGACGGCAAACCGTTCACTAAAACTCAGCAGGTTCACATGTGCGGCAACAGCGTCAGCCCGCCGGCGATGGCTGCACTAGCAAGGGCTAATGATCCATGGTGCGCAGTACAAGGCAAAGCATGCGCCGCATAATGCCAACTTTCTAAGAGAGGATTATAACAGGACACTTACTCATACAAATCAACTACTCTGCTTCTCGGGCACAAGCCGCAAGATAATTAGCATAGAGGGCGAGACAAACCACCATTACGAACGAGCGTTAGGACGGCTTAGATTTATACTTTATCTTTATTCAACAGCCATGGATATTTTTTGACAAAGTTTAAAAATAACATTGGCTATGTTTTGTATAGCTCATCAAAGTAGTCCAGGCATCGCGCTGACTTGGCAGGATTAAAAGCTGAATCAACACCATCAACCAAAGTGGCATTTGGCCCCAACCTCAGCGCCTTGTTCGCATTCATCGTCAAATCAAGAAAATCTCGATTACTTTGCATCCCTCATGCAAAAAAAGCCTTACCAGCTAGACTTCTCTCATCCTCATCAAGCCCCGAAGGATCAGTGTGTAACTGCAGGATAATTTCAAAAAAATCTATCTGAGCTTTTACTTCCTCCTGTTTTAAAACGTGACTTGAACTAAACACGTCAATGACAGAGATGATAGTAAAAACCATAGCTATAACAGTGGGCGTTAAGGATAGTGTTGAAATCCCCGCCTCCCAAACGACAACTGATATTGCCGACGATATGCCAGCTATAAAATAATCTGCAGCCGCCCAATAACGAGCATCATAAATAGCCATCCCCGCCAGCACCAAACCTGTTAATAATATAATTAAGCCCGCAACCAACCGCCAAATACCCATGCCATTCTCCTTCCATTCTTGGAGAGCGGGAGTATAACCCGGAAACCAGAAATCTCTAACGGTAAAGTTTATGTCAGCCGTGATCTCAGCAAAAACTAAGTCTTACCTGAGATTAGTGCCCTCTCAATCGTTCGGAATGAATGTGGAATCGGGAAGAACCCGGCTTGGCCTAAAGGAGTAGAACGAAAGCTCTCCCGCATACAACTGGTTTGCAAGTTATGAATTGGAGATCCAGGTTGTGACCTTGAGCCGGCCCAGATACTGCTCGTGCATTGAGTAGACCCGGTCATCGATAATTCTGAAAATCATCGTTGTGCCTGACCAGATATTGCCGTCCACCGCCCGCCTGCCGAGACTGGCGTTGCGTAGGCCGTAAACCTCATCCGCCGTTGTAGTGCATTCCATGACCTCTCCTTGGTGCTGCCCCAGCTCCTGCTGGCTGCCTGGACCATAACCGTGTTAAAGCGAAACGGGATTCGGCACACGATCAAAAGAAGTGGCTGGCCGTGTGTGATCGCATCGGCGCTGACTGGTGAAGCCGTGACCACCACGACTATAGGTAAACCTAAATGGCAGCCAGGGCTGGTGGGATAAATGGGAAGAAAGCCGATTAATCCCGACAGCGTCACACGCCTCAGAAAGCGTAAACAGCGCAGCGGGGTCGTCTATTACTACTATGACATCGGAGGTTCACCGCGAAAGGAAATCCCACCTGGCTCTGACTATGGCATCGCGATCGTCGAGTACGCCAAGCTGGAGAAGAGCCGAACATCATCGGCCCTCGTACAGCAGGTTCTGACCTTCGCGTATGTCGCGGAAAAGTACATGGCTGAGGTCGTGCCCACCAAAAGCCCGGCAACACAGAAAGACAATGCCAGGGAGCTGAAGCAACTTCTGAAGTTCTTCGACGATCCGCCAGCACCGCTGGAAGCGATCGAACCTCAACACGTCGTGCAGTACCTGCGCCAGCGAGGCAAGGCGGCTCCTGTCCGAGCAAACCGGGAGAAGGCGCTACTGAGTGCTATATGGAATTTTGCGAGGAGCGCTGGCTACACGGCGCTGGCCAACCCGTGCGCGGGCGTCAAGGGTCACAAGGAAGTTGGGCGAGACCATTACATCGAGGACGAAATGTTTGCTCTGGTTTACAGCCACGCAGAACAGCCGTTGCGCGATGCTCTGGACCTATTCTATCTGACCGGGCAACGGATCGCGGACACGCTGAAAATGGATGAGCGCGATATACGCGACGGCCGGCTATGGGTTCAGCAAGGCAAGACGAATGCAAAAAGGAGGATTGAAATTACAGGTGAGCTGAAGGTGGTCATTGACCGCATTATGACCAGAAAGGAAGGACACAGGATCCGCACCTCCAGGCTGATCGTTATGGATAACGGCCAGCCCATGACGAGCAATTCCAAAAAACTCTTTGCCGCGTTCCTGATCAGTTATTACGGGACCGAGAGCGTCAGCGGCGCGGGCGAATCGGTACCAACCTTGGCTCTGGTCACCGCAGCAGGTCCACATGTGCGGCAAAAGCGTTACCCCGCCGCCCATGGTAGCTCTCACTCAAGCGAACGATCCGTGGCGCATATCAGCTCAACACCAAGTGGCAGCATGATCAATTGCTTCTGGCGACTGCTCGCCAAACTACTCGCGCTCCCGGTAAACACTGCTCGGGCAGCGATACTGATCGGCGCGTGGCTTGACAGCGTTTTAACGACAGTTGCCTTGAACAACGGGTGCAGGGTTGAACCGCTTGTCGCCAGCCACTGAAGGAACGGCAGTAACTGGCCGATACGATTGCATTACCCTTCTAGTTCGGATAGGGAAATCAAGGAAGGCTACACTACGATGAATCTCTTACGCGGCACTATGTTATCAACGCGCCTAATTTCTGCGTTTGTGGTATGCGCAGTTGTCACACTAGGTGTCGGCCTTGTCGGATACACGGGTATCACAGGCCTCAAAAACAGCGTAGATGGGATCGTCAATAACAACCTCGTATCTGTGTACAACACGAGTAATGCACGCTCAAATGCGATAGCGCATTATCGCGACTTGCACCGCGCACTGCTGTATAAATTTGCAAAGGCAGACCAAGCCAAATATGACGAGACGCTGAAGTCCTTAGCAGACAATCAAAAAGAAGTAGAACAACTTTTCAATGCATATCGGCAAACGCCTCTGGAAGACGATGAAAGAGCGGCAGGTGATCAGTTTGAAAAAGACTGGCCAGCGTACATTAACGCATCCTCTCGCGTGATCGAATTAGCGGCGAAAGGTGACCTTGAAAGCGCGAACAAGATATTCGCACAAGAGGTGGATCCTGCCTACAAGAAAACAAACGATGAGTTAAAGATAATGGTAGCGTCTAACAAGCGCCAGAGTGATGACGTCGCAATAGAAGCCGCGAAGACTTCGAGCGCCGCATACGGTTCATTGGGCATAGGCGTAGTGATCGCGTTTGTTGCTGCAATTATTCTGGGCTTATTGGTCACACGCTCGATCACTCGACCGCTTTTGGGGGCTCTACGGACCGCAAAACAAGTGGCCGACGGCGACCTTTCTCAACAAATTGATGTCACCGGGAATGACGAGATCAGCACACTGCAATCAGCACTAAGCACGATGCAAGTTAACCTAAGAAATACTGTTAAAGAAATTGCCAATGCGGCTGATCAACTGGCCTCTGCGTCAGAAGAGTTGAATGCAGTTACGGAGGAGAGCTCCAAAGCACTGATACGCCAGAACGATGAGATCCAGCAAGCCGCTACGGCGGTTAACGAGATGACAGCAGCGGTTGAGGAGGTAGCGCGCAATGCCTCAGGCGCGTCTGAGTCCTCTGAAGAAACTAGCCGCAGTGCTATTGAAGGACGTGATCAAGTAAAGAATGCCGTTGGATCGGTTAATACTATGGCAGAGCAGATTTCTCAATCGACTGAAAAGGTCACGGTACTCGCCACGAGAGTCAATGAGATCACAGGCGTTCTCGCAGTTATTCAGTCCATAGCCCAGCAAACCAACCTGTTGGCATTGAATGCCGCAATTGAGGCAGCCAGGGCTGGCGAGCAGGGTCGCGGCTTTGCGGTAGTCGCCGATGAAGTGCGCGCCCTTGCGCACCGAACGCAGGCATCGACCGCAGACATTGAGGCTATGATGGCCCAAATTCGTGCGGGTGCGGATGAAGCAGTGATCTCTATGAATAACAGTAGGAGCCTTGCAGGAGAAACCCGTGATCAAGCGGTTCAGGCAGGTCACGCGCTAGACAGAATCACCGAAGGGGTCTCAATGATTAATGAGAAAAATCTCGTGATCGCAAGCGCCGCCGAAGAGCAAGCTCACGTAGCTCGAGAGGTGGACCGAAACCTGGTTAATATTCAAGATATCTCCACTCAGACTGCAACTGGCGCACACCAAACCAATGCCTCGAGTGCAGAGCTTTCTCGACTTGCCGCCTCATTTGGAGTATTGGTCAATAAGTTCAAGACCTGAATAAAGTTGATCAGAACGCGTGTGTGTATAGTAGGCATCTGACAATAGCGCATTCAGATGCCTATGTGCTTGCGCACAGATCTTCCGCCTCACTTAAGGCGCGAGGACTGCACGCCGCGAGTCTGGTCTGAAATCACATCGCCCCCAGACAGCATTGTCATCCCATGCGAATACATCCAGGAGCGAATACCGATCAGCGACTACACCAAAGCCCCTCCATCCTTTTTTTGCGGATCACCAGTTCGGAGTCGATCAGTTCGTTAAGCCTGCGGACGGTGTCGATATCGGCACGTCCATGTCGCGATCGGCCGCATCCTTGGAGAGGGCTTTTCTCAACCACAAGAAGTCACCCAGCAGGATTGTGCCTGTACCGCCCGGTCAGCCAAGTAGCTTTGTCTGGGCCAAGGTCGCTCGGATCCCTCTTTACCCCTGACATAAAAAAGACCCGCCAGTAGGGCGAGCCCTGTCAGAAGAAAATGGCTCAGTTAACCCGACCAAATTTTTTCGTCTTGGGATCGAGATAATCTTGACCGGATCGAGTTATCTGGATAACCCAATCCCTAGAAACTAAAAAAAGGCCTGAATCAACACAGCGGTTTGCCAGATAGAAAAACTCAGCTTCCTCTAGGGGTCTCGTCATATTTCCACTGGATGATCTCCACTTTTCAAGAAGATCATCAAGATGAATCCCGCTAGAAGCAGCGTAACTCGGGAGCAGGTTCAATAAATGCTTAATCCTAAGTGAATCGGGTTTCATGTGAATCTCCCCTCCAAACCTCGGAAAGGATTTATTAACACACACCAGAGCAATATCAAAGCGCCATCACGCGTAAAAGACACTAAGCCGACTGTTGCACAGGGAAAATAGGTACGAATAAGGCCCTCGCTGAACTTGGTAACCAGACGTCCCGAGGGATCTGAGTAAATCGCAGGCATGGAAAAGCCAAGCCGTGAGACTGGGCTTGGGCGATCGATACATCAATTGCGCGGGCCGCAGACCTCATCCTGACTTGTGGTGCTTTCCATGACCTCGCCAAAATCTGTCTGTCCATGCAGACATCGAGAATCACTCACCATCAGCATCGACCACGCTGAATATTGACCGATCCCCCCTCCCAGAGACCTGCATACCCTTAGGGCAATCATGAGCGTGACTAATGATTTATTGAAATCAATTCGTTTTTGTTCATGTAGGCAACCGACCTAAAATCCCTACAGCTCTTCACCCTCAGCAGAATAACGGCTGCTGATCGAAGACACAGACATCAGTCAACGCTAAAAGGGGCAAGACGCCTATCCGGGCGTTGCCTCGTAAGGAAGGATGCCAAGCCTAGATGAAAAAAGAATTCACATTTTCTATCAAGTGTACTTGTTTTGATGAGAATTACTCACCCTCAGACACTACCCGAGTCACGACTAATTTTGCGAACCTGGCCAGGGGAAAAAGTCGCCGAGAGAATTTACGTAATACCTTGAAGATGATCGACAATCGCTTCAATGCCCTGGCGCACTGGGACAACCCTAAAGGCGATCGTTATACGCTGGCGCTGAACATTGTCTCTGCGGAAATGAATATCGATGCTGAAGGTGATCACTCTGCTATTCCGTTAATTGAGGTTTTGAAGACAACGATCATTGACCGAAAAACCAATACGCATATTAACGGAATGGTAGGAAATAACTTCTCTTCCTACGTGCGAGACTATGATTTCAGCGTGAGATTACCAGAGCACAAGAAAAACCAGTCCGGGCTCAGCACGCCAGAAGATTTCGGAGATCTGCACGGAAAGCTCTACAAAAGCTTTGTCAATTCAACCAGCTACAAAGCGCATTTTGACAAACCTCCTGTTATCTGCCTGAGTGTATCGAGCGCCAGGACCTACCACCGGACCGAGAATCAGCATCCTGTTTTAGGGTATGAATACCAGCAGGATGAATACTCGTTGACGGATGAATATTTCATGAAAATGGGCTTAAAGGTTCGCTATTTCATGCCCCCGAACAGCGTTGCGCCTCTGGCGTTTTATTTCTCGGACGATTTGCTGGATGACTACACCAATCTGGAGCTTATTAGCACCATCAGCACGATGGACACCTTCCAGAAAATTTATCGCCCTGAGATCTATAACGCAAATTCAACGGCAGGAAAAATCTATCAGCCTAGCTTGAAAAATAACGATTACTCATTGACCCGCATTGTGTACGACCGCGAGGAGCGAAGTCAGCTGGCTATAAAGCAAGGGAAATTTGTTGAAGAGCACTTTATCAAACCCTATCAGCCCCTTCTGGATCAGTGGTCCGCAAGCTGTATTCTTTGATCATTTAAAAACCAAGGTTGATTTTTCATGAAAAAACTTTTGCCCACCTCCACTGCTGGCAGTTTGCCTAAACCTTCGTGGCTTGCACAACCTGAGACGCTCTGGTCACCGTGGAAATTGCAAGGGAAAGAACTGGTTGAAGGCAAGCAAGATGCGTTACGTTTGTCGCTGCAAGAACAACAACTGGCCAATATTGATATCGTCAGCGACGGTGAACAAACGCGCCAGCATTTTGTAACTACATTTATTGAGCATCTCGACGGCGTCGATTTTGAACAGCGCGAGACCGTTAGAATTCGTGACCGCTACGATGCGAGCGTGCCAACGGTCGTGGGCGCTGTCGCTCGCCGAGCGCCGGTTTTTGTTGAAGACGCAAAATTTCTACGCCGGCAAACCAGACAGCCTATCAAGTGGGCCTTGCCCGGGCCAATGACGATGATTGACACCCTCTACGATGCCCATTACAGAAATCGTGAAAAACTGGCTTGGGAGTTTGCCAAAATCCTCAACCAGGAGGCCAAAGAACTGGAGGCTGCCGGGGTTGATATCATTCAGTTTGATGAGCCTGCATTCAACGTGTTTTTTGATGAGGTGAACGACTGGGGCGTCGCCACCTTGGAAAGGGCAGTTGAAGGGCTTAAATGTGAAACGGCCGTGCATATTTGCTATGGCTACGGCATCAAGGCGAATACCGACTGGAAAAAAACGCTGGGTTCGGAATGGCGGCAGTACGAAGAGGCCTTTCCCAGACTGCAAAATTCCAGCATCGACATCATCTCATTGGAATGTCACAACTCGCGCGTCCCTATGGATCTGCTGGAACTCATCCGAGGCAAGAAAGTGATGGTAGGGGCCATTGATGTGGCAAGCCATACCATTGAAACGCCTGAGGAAGTCGCCAACACGCTGAGGAGAGCGCTTCAATTCGTCGATGCCGACAAACTCTATCCGTGCACCAACTGCGGAATGGCCCCCCTCCCTCGTCATGTCGCCAGCGGCAAGCTGCGCGCGTTAAGTGCAGGGGCAGACATCGTGCGCAAAGAACCCTTGAGCCAGTGATCGGCTACGTACGCAAGTCAGTAGGCGATACTCAGGCCTGGCTTGCACAAAAAAGCCCGGCGCTGAAGCCGGGCTTTCTGATCATCTATTCCTTATGCAGAACAAGCATGGCCAACGCTTCGCTGGACGCTTGCACCCTGCCCTTCACATCTACCGCCTCATTTTCCAGACACGGGCACATCAAAATCGACATCAAACGCCTGATAAAACGCTTTATCGGTTTCGGCGACGATCCAGGCAAGAAGAATGACATGATGTCCGTGTTTATCGCTGGGTAATGTTGCTTTTGTAATCTCTGCGGGCTGAAGCTCATCCCGGTGTTTATCAAAAGGACTCAACGGCGAGATATCGCTCCACATCAATCCGTCTTGACCGTCCGCTTTGAAGTGGTTATCACTGACGTAGTTCTTTCCCTGGAAGGCTTCCCGCGTAATGGGTTTGCTTTCATCCCAGCCGTCTTTGGTAATAAACCACCGGTAGCCGCGTGTGACATGTACGGCATGGTACGCCCATCTAACTTCAAACTCGTCTCCACCCGCAACGCTCAACCGAGGCCACTTTTCAGCCGCACCATGACCTTTTTGCGTTATTTCCTCAATGATCCCGACATCCGTCAGGTTCAAGCATTTACGCCGATCATCTTGCCCCCCGCTCAGTATGAGTCCGTCTGGTGGCGGGTTGGCAAGCGGCGGCGCTGACGCAGGCGGATCGAGATTAATAGGCTCATCGACGCCAGGGAAGTCGTGCGCAAGACCAAATGTCTCGTCTGGAAAGTTTTTGCCTCCTTCCATAGCGACCACCTCCCACTCCAGCAACAGCCCTTTGGATATGGCATAAGAACCACGGGATTCGGGACTGGTTACCATACCGTGTCTGGGTTGTGCGCTAGCAGATTCATTCATGTCCATATCCTCAATTATTGAATCAGGCATGCCTTGCCTGTTGCACAATTGAAGACCTGCTTTCACGGACGGGATAGCTAGCAGTTCAGCCAGTAGATTTTTCGATAAATGTCTGAAACAGAGGAGCCTGTCTGGCCGCGCCAGCCCCCTCTCCACTCCATGCTCGACAGCAACTTTTCAGCGCATCACGTTAATGCGAAAGACGTTCTGCTCGGGGTCCAGCAGCACGGCCTGATACCAGTTGTAATAGGTCAAGTACGGTTCCTTGACCAGTATTGCGCCCTGCGCTACCGCCAGCGGCACCAGTCGGTCCACCTCGGCCTGGTCGGACACGTCGATGTTGAGCAAGAACCTGCACCCCGTGCTGCCTGCAAACGCCTCCAGGCCAAGCAGCTCGTACGCATCCAGTGCGTTGAAACCAATACAGGACTTGCCGGTGTCCAGTCCGCGAAAGATCGGTGACCTGATGGCCTCGATTTCGCGAAAGCCGAACAGGTTCGAGTAGAAGGTGCTCAGGCGGACGATGTCCTGCGCGAACACGTTGACGTATGAAAGTGTGCTCATGTCAGGCCACCTTGCTGCCGCCAAAAGTGGTCTGCTTGACGAACTTGGACAGCAAATGATCGCCTGATGTAACCGGCGCATGCCGAGGCGTGGCGCCAGGCTGCAGGCAACCTGGCAGGCATTGAATCAACGTGTCGTAGTTCGGTTGGTGGAAGAACACCAGAGACTGTCGGCGGTTGTCCTGCTCGCTGGTCATCGGTGGATTGACCACTCGGTGCAGCGTGGAAATCCACTGATCGTTGGTCCACTGCATCATCAGGTCGCCAATGTTGACCACAAAACCATTCTCGACATACGGCACATCGACCCACTCGCCCTGGCGATTACGTACTTGCAAGCCGCCCAGCGCGTTATCAGGGCGCACTATAGTCAGACTGCCGTAGTCGGTATGCGCACTGGCGCGTAACTGGCCAGCCTCGACTTCAGTCTTGATATCCGGATAACTCAGGCTGCGGAACATGCTGATATGCCGGTCGATCTTGTCATCGAAAAAACACTCATCCAGTTCCAATGCCAGGGCAAACAAGCGCATCAACGATTGAGCCAATTCGCTCATGGCATCGAAATAGGCCTGATAAGCTTCCTTGAATCCGGGCAGCAGGTCTTGCGCAGGCCAGACATTCGGTGCGAAGTGCGACCCCGCCTGAGCATTGTGATAATAATCTTCATCCGGCACATCGCTCGGCCCGATGGAGAAAGACTCCTTGAGATCCCCCGGCGCACTTTCCTCCAGAGAATAGGAAAGGCTCTCCTCGGCCACGGCGCTGTAACCACGCACCATTTCCGGGCTGGGCCGATCAACCTTGCGCTTTTCCGCCAGCGGCAAATCAAAAAATTGCCGGGTCAAACACGAGACCCTTTCGATAAGTTCTCCGGGAATCTGGTGCTCGGTGATGACCAGAAACCCGATATCCCGACACGCCTGATTGACTGCCCTGGCTACGGCAGCCTTGCCGTCCGGGTCTTCTGAAAAATAGGGAGCCAGGTTGATAATGGGCACATAGTGCAGAGTCATACGGCTGTTTCCTCTCGCTGAAACGCTGCTGGAAAGGCTCACCGACAAGGGTGAAGGTCAGCGAGGCAGGAGCAGAAAGCATGCCACTGGAAGAATTCATCGTTCATACAAGCAGTTAGCTGTTTCGACGGTTAAAGCCGGATCAAACGGTCTGAAACAGAACGCATGGTTTGAATGCACAGGTATGACAAAACGGGCCAGGATTGCGCACATTCGCCCCGCTTTTTTCAGGCGCTTGCAATACGCTGGATGACGTCGGCGGTCGTCGTTACTTCACCGAACTCATAGGCAATCGTCGTCAGGGATATTCGCTGAACTTCTTCAGCTGAAACAGCGCCGAACCCGACGTCCGGGTAGTCCATCGCAGCATTGGCGTCGCTCAGCGCGATGACTTTGTACTCACGATGCACGCCGTCTCTGATCGTGGTTTCACAACACACATTGGTGACCGTACCGCAGACGATGATGGTGTCGACATCCCGCGCACGCAGCACAGTGTCCAGGTCCGTGTTATGAAAGCCGCTGTAAAACAGCTTGTCGACAATCACATCACCGGGCCGAGGCGCGAGCGCTTCGATGACCTCAACGTCCGGATCATGCCGTGCCAGTATCTGGTCCACATTCGGATAAAGATCGCGCATGCGCCCGGTGTCAGAACCATCGCCGCGCACGATATGGCGAAGATAAGCCACCGTCACCCGAGCAGCCCGTGCGGTTTGCAGCAGCATCTGGATAGGCTGGACGATGTCCGCAGTACTTTTTACGTACAACGCCCCGCTGGGCTCACAAAATACCTTTTGCATGTCTACAACGATGACCGCCGTTCTGAGCGGATTGATCGGCCAGCGGACAAGGGGTTTGCTCATGGGACTTACCTCGATTGAGCCTGACAGGCTGGGTAGCCATGCCAAGCAATAATCGTGCTGTCTGTCTCCAGAGCATCTGCAAGGAAGAACTGTGCACCATTCACGCGGCATTACAACGTATGTGCCTCATGCGCCTGAACCGCCGTCCTAAACGCATCGAAAATACAAGGAACGTTGTTATGAAGCCAAGTTTCGTAGAGCAAAAACCGTCAGGCAGGTTTCATCGAAAAACCCATGGCATGCTACTGCTGGCACTTGCCTTGACGGGGTGCGGAACAATCAACACCACGTTTAGACCCGATTCCGTCGCAGGTGAAAAGCTCACTGACTGGAAATCAAGTTGCTCCTCTATTCCGCGCGTTTACAGCGGGGTTATGCTCGATTTCTGTGAATTGAACGCCGAGCCCAAACAGAGTAGCGCTTATCAGAAGACCAATGCGCCTGAGTGGGTTTTACTGGACATGGGCTTATCAGGCATCGCGGATACGTTGCTCCTGCCCTACACGATTTACCAGCAAAACCAATACGGCTACATCAACGCAAGCCGCTTTAAATAGCGGCTGAGCCAGGTTTTGGAACCCCTCGCGTTCCACTCCCCGACAAGAGCAAAGTACACGGGTACCCCACTCGTCCATTGCGTAAAGCATCAACGAAAGCTCAGGAAAGCTTGAAGGCCTTCAGCGCCTGCTTGGCATTCGCGATCAGGTCAGGCGTCATTGGCTTGCCCTGCCTGTCCAGAAGTACCGGGGTGCATGCGCATCGACAGCGCACGCGGTTATCCCCCTCTGCCCACCAATCGAGCATCTGCTGCCCCGTGAACAACTCGCCATGTCGTTCGATATGCTGCTCCCGACTGGTGGGCGTCAGGGCGGACAGGTGCATGAATTTCACCTGCATCCCGAGGCGCTCTGAATCAGCGATGTCGTTCTGCAACTTGCGAATCCGCATTTCATGAAGTTCTGAATCAGAAATTCTACCGACCAAGGCTGAGCCCTCGTTAAGACACACATAAAATTAATAGACCACTCCAGCAACTCACGCCAGCTTTCAATCGCCTATCAAGCCAGTTTCAGCGGATAACGATCGCACGGTAGGGGTAATTCCCGAGCGAATTACCCTTGCTATGACCACGGGCAGAATGCGAACAAAGAGCCTGTAGCCCTGTTCAGGCTTCGCATAGCCTTCAAAATGAGCAAGCCCGCTTTTCACGTCCGTGTGGTCGTGCCAGACTTCTCGCCGTTCACGATAAGGAGCGAGATCCTTTGAAAGCACTTATTTTAGTCGGAGCTCTGTTGCTGAGCGGGCCGGTGTCCGCGGCTCAACTGGACCTGCAGTTGGGGCAGAACAGTCGCACCTGGCAAACGGAAGATTTGCTTACCCATCCTCAACTGCAAGTCATTACCGTTAAAAATGATGTTGCTTACAAGAAGGACATGGTCTATCGCGCCGTACCTCTGACTGCGCTGCTGACAGGAGTCAAGCCCGGCGACCACCTGCAGGCAGTCGCTTTGGACGGGTTTGCCGCAGAGCTGGCCGCTGCACCCTTACTCAACGATAAAGGCGCACGGGCCTGGCTGGCGATTGAAGACCCTGCCCATCCGTGGCCCCCTTTGGCCACTGACAAGCCCAGTGCAGGGCCTTTCTACCTGGTATGGACGGACCCTCAGGCTGGAAATATCAGCCCGGAGCAATGGCCATTTGAAGTGGCCAGCATCAAGCGTATGGCTCCCGTTGCCGAGCGCTTCCCTGCTCTGTTGCCGGATCCTGCGCTCAAGATTGATGATCCGGTCAATCAAGGGTTCGCGCTATTTCAGAAAAACTGTCTGGCTTGTCATCGTTTGAACGGCGCGGGGGACGCACAGTTTGGGCCTGATCTGAATATTCCCTACAACCCGACCGAGTATCTGGGAATGGACTTCCTCAAGCTCTACATTCGCAACCCTCAGGATTTGCGTCAGTGGCCGCAGGCGAAGATGCCGGCGTTTTCGGAAGCGGTTTTGCCGGATGCAGACTTGCAGATGCTGATGGCCTATCTGCAACATATGGCTGGACGCAAGATAAAGCCTTGATACCGGCGGGCCACTTCAGCCAGGAGATAACGAAGTGCGTGCAGCGCAGGGTCAGGGCCGTTGCGCAGCCTTCAACATGAGGAGATTTCGGAACTCCTCACTTTCCAGCGCTCAATAAAAAACCCCGCAGACGTTAATCTGCGGGGCTTTGAATAGTGGAGGCCGAGGTCGGAATCGAACCGGCGTAGGCGGATTTGCAATCCGCTGCATAACCATTTTGCTACTCGGCCTCAAACGAAAGATGCTTCACTTGAACATCAAACGTATTTTGATTTCGCGGGAAACCTGTATTTCTTTGGCTTCCAACCCATTGAATCTAAAGGGTTTTTTTCAATTCCTCGCTCAGGAATGGACGCAATTCTGTACTGGTTCGCATGCCATGTCAAGAACGAGGAGAAAATAATTCGCCTACGCTGTACCCGTGCAATCGTTACTGCGCCTGACGTTCCAGGGACGTATACGGTTTGAAGAACCCGCTGCCCATCCATTGCGGTGTTTTTTCCGTAGTCAGCGGCTGGGCGCGCTGGTAGCTGTTTGCGTTTTTCGCGTAGCCCTTGTGGTCGTACTCGGCCATGAACGGGTACGGGAAGACCTTGCGGGTGCGTCCGCGATTGCCCACGTTTTCCTTGACCATGGACGCCGGCAGTGACTGTGCCAGCGGTCTCTGCCTGTTGCCGGCCTTGTCGGGGCCTGCCTGCCTGACAACGATGGCATCCGGGGCCCGGCTTTTTTCGACCCAGGCCATGACCGGTGTCAGCAGATCGACCAGGCTTGGCCCTTCCCCGCCGCCGCAGTGATAGACGCCGGGCAGCATGTACAGCCTCGAGAACGCCTCGGTGCGGGTCTTGCCCATCTCGGCTTCAAGCGCCTCGTGATACGCCAGGGTGTTGAGCGGTGAGACGTTCGGGTCAGCCCAGCCGTGCCAGAGGATCAGCTTGCCGCCGCGGCTGGCGAATGGCGAAAGATCGGGGTTGGTAGCGTCGTACAGCGCATGCAGCGGGCGCAGTTGGTCAAAGGTTTTTTTGTCGAAGTCCAGCGCGTTCAAATCGAAACTTGCAGGCGGGTTCTTCTCGAACACGACATTGCGAATGGCCTCCAGCGCCGCCTTTTCGCTGTACACCGTCTGATCGGCGCTGACCGGCACGAACACGCCAGCCCAGGCCAGTTCCGAGCCCGGCTGCGGGCCGCCCAGGGTCAGCCGCTCGCCACTGGCGGCGTCTTTCGGGCCTTCGTAAAAGCGTCTGACCGTGGCCACCTCCGCTGCGCTCAGGCACGTGGCGGGGTCAGCAGATGCCTTGCATTGCAACGCCGCGGGGTCGAAGTGGCAGATACGCGGATCCGCTATGAGGCCATCGATCTGCCCGTCCAGCAGATCGCATTGGTCGAGTACAGCCTTGTGCAGCAACGGCAATCGTGAAGCGAGCAGAATCGGCTTGCCGTCCGCGCCGCGGTTGGAGCGCGCCATCCAGCCGTGATACAGGGTTTTCTGCACTTGAAAGTTGAGCGCCGGGGCTCCGGCAATGATGCCGTCGAAATCGTCCGGGTAACGCTGTGCTTCGATCAACGCCTCGCGGCCGCCGTCCGAGCAGCCACTGAAGTAGGCGTATTCTGCTTTGCGGCCATAGAACGCGGCGATCAGTTTCTTCGAGGCCAGCGCAGTGAGGTGCACACCACGATGGGCGAAATCGGCACGCTTTTGCGGGTCGTCGCCAAAATGCTCGTCTGCCGCCCGATGGCCCATGTCGGTTGAAGCCACCGCGAATCCGCCAGCACTCAGGGATGTGCAGCCATCAGCGGCGCGCACGGTCGAGTTGACGTTGCCACACAATCCGCCGCAGCCGACTTGCAGATAGCGCTGCTCCCAGGTACCGGTTGGCAGCTCGAGCCTGAAGTTGATCTCGGGCGCCAGCCGGGCTTCCACGGCACATACCGCAACACCGTCACGCGTCGATTCACTGGCCGCCAGCACACGACTGCCCTGCCCGCCGATATCACTGAGTTCCACGCTGCTTAGTGCAGCACAGCTGCTGACCGGTTTGACCACTGCAAGCCGGGACGTGTTGTCGGTGGTTGCAGAAGATGCCATACGGGCCAGAGCCGGTGTCTGAATGCTGAGTGAAGTGACCAGCAGCAACAAGGCGTGGGCGTACTTCGGCTGGGAGGGTTTCATGAGAACTCCTGTTCATGAAGGATCAAAACCACAGTGCGAACCCATAAATGGCCGCACTGTGCGTAAGGGTAAAACGTTTAAGCCTGGCGATTATTCAAAAGCCAGTAGAAAAAAACCATCACCGATTCCATCCGCCGCCCATGACCTTGTAGAGCGTGACGCGGTTGCTCTGCTCTGTGAGGCGCAGGGAAATCAGGTCCTGCTCGGCACTGTAGAGCGAGCGTTGCGACTCGAGCGCCTCCAGATAACTCTGCGATCCGCCGCGGTACAGGGCGTCGGCCAGTTCGTAGCTTCTGCGGCTGGCATCGGTGTAGGCCTGCTGCGCGGCAAGCCGCTCATCCAGCGTGCTGCGCACCGCCAAGGCATCGGCCACTTCCTTGAATGCGGTCTGGATCGTCTGCTGATAGGTCTGAATCTGGATCTGGTTCTCGACCTTGGCCGAGTCCAGCGTGGCCCGATTGGCGCCGCCATCGAAAATCGGCACGCTGATACTTGGCGCAAAGCTCCACGCGCCGGTTCCGGACTTGAACAGGCCTGACAGGCTGGTGCTGGAAGAGCCTGCACTGGCAGTCAGGGTGATACTGGGGAAGAACGCCGCACGCGCTGCACCGATATCAATGTTCGCGGCTTTAAGTTTGTGTTCGGCACTCAGCACGTCCGGGCGACGTTGCAGGAGGCTGGAAGGCAGGCCATCCGGCACCTGCACCAATTGCGCCACCGACTGCATGTCGGCGTTGGGCAGCAGCTCCTCCGGCAGATCGCTGCCGACCAGCAGGCGCAAGGCGTTACGGTCCTGAAGAATCTGGCTTTTATATTGCGCGACATCGCCCCTCGCCGATTCGACCGTTGTCTGCGCCTGAGCCACTTCCAGTCCGGAAGAACCGCCCAGCGCATGGCTGCTTCTGGTCAGCTCGTAGCTTTTCTGCTGACTGGCCAGCGTGTCTTCGGCGAGTTTCAGAAGCTGGTTGTCGGCGGCCAGGGTCAGCCAGCCGGTCGCCACTTCGGCGATCAGGCTGATCTGCGTGCTGCGCCGGGTTTCGGTCAACGCCAGGTAATCCTCGAGCGCTTCGTCCTGAAGGTTCTGGATACGCCCGAACACATCCAGCTCATAGCTGCTCAAGCCCAACTGCGCGCTGTACTCGTGGCTGATCGACGACTTTCCGGTCATCGAGGTCGATGACGGCGTGCGTGTATGCGTGCCGCTGCCACTGGCATCAATGGTCGGCAGGCTCGCCGCCCGCTCGATGCGATATTGCGCCTGCGCTTTCTCGACGTTGAGGCTGGCCAGGCGCAGGTCGCGGTTATTCACCAGCGCCAGGGTCTGCAGGCGCACCAGGCGGTTATCGATGAAAAAATTCTGCCATTCGACGTCCGTGGGCACGCTGCCCGACGCGGCCGGTTGGCCAGCCGTCCCCGGCAGCCATTGGCTTGAGACCGGCGCTTCAGGGCGCTGATAGTCCGGGGCCAGATTGACGCAGCCCGCAAGCAGCGCCGTGACGGCCAGCGAAGGCCAGAAAAGACGCATCATGCTTCACCTGTAGATGTGGGTTGAGCCGCCGGATCATTGCCTGACGAACGACTGAAGCGGCGACGTACTTCGACGAAGAACAGCGGCACCAGGAAAATCCCCAGCACGGTGGCGCTGAACATGCCGCCCAGTACGCCCGTGCCGATCGCATTACGTCCGGCCGAGCCTGCACCGCTGCTGAGGGCCAGCGGCAGCACACCGAACATGAACGCCAGCGAAGTCATCAGAATCGGACGCAGCCGTTGCCGGGCGGCAAGAAGGGTCGCTTCATGCAGGCTTTTGCCCTGTTCCTGAAGATGCTTGGCGAACTCGACGATCAGGATCGCGTTTTTCGCCGCCAGGCCCACCGTGGTCAGCAAGCCCACCTGGAAGTACACGTCATTGCTCAAGCCACTGATCCGCGTCGCCAGTACCGCGCCGACCACACCCAGCGGCACCACGAGCATGACCGAGAACGGCACCGACCAGCTCTCGTACAAGGCGGCCAGACAGAGAAACACGAACAACACGGAAATGGCGTAGAGCATCGGCGCCTGGGAGCCGGACAGGCGCAGTTGATAGGACTGCCCGGTCCACTCGTAACCGATGCCTTCGGGAAGTTGCTTGATGATGGCTTCAACGGCATCCATCGCGGTACCCGAGCTGACACCTGGCGCAGGATCGCCCACCACCTCAAGTGACGAGCTGCCGTTGTAACGCTCCAGCAGGGGCGAACCGTAGCTCCAGCTGCTGCTGGCGAACGACGAGAACGGGACCATTTCGTCATTGCTGTTGCGCACGAACCAATGGTCCAGATCGGCTGATTGCATGCGCGAAGCGGCCTCGCCCTGCACGTAGACTTTCTTCACTCGCCCCTGATTGAGGAAGTCATTGATGTAGCTGCCGCCCAGCGCTGTGGACAGGGTCGAGTTGATGTCGCTGGTGGACAGGCTCAGTGCACCGGCCTTGCGGTCGTCGATGGTCACTTTCAACTGCGGAGTGTCGTCCAGGCCGTTGCTGCGCACGCCCAGCATGCTCGAGTCCTTTCTCGCCAGCTCGATAAACTGCTCGCGTGCCGCCACCAGTGCCTCATGCCCCACACCGCCGAGGTCCTTGAGTTGCACGTCGAACCCCGAACTCTGCCCCAGGCCGCGCACCGCAGGAGGCTGCATGACAAACACGCTGGCGTCGCCGATGCTCGCCAGGGCCAGCGTCGCGCGTTGTGCTACCTGCGCCGCACCCTGCTCCTTGCCGGACCGCTCGCTCCAGTCCTTGAGCTTGATGAACGCCCTGGCGGTGTTCTGACTGTTACCGCCCATCCCCAGCCCGGAAATACTGATCAACGCCTCGACTTCCGGCTGTTTGAGCATGTAAGCCTCGAACTGCCTCATTACCGCCTGTGTACGGCTGTCGGTAGCGCCCACCGGCAGCTGGATCTGCGCCATCAGCGCGCCCTGGTCTTCATCCGGCAAAAACGACGTGGGCAGGCTGACGTAACCCACCGCCATGACCACCAGCACCAGCGCATATACCAGCAGCCCCTTTACGCGATGTTCGATGACTCCGCTCACGCCTCGCTGATAGCGGTCGGCACTGCGGTCGAACGTGCGGTTGAACCAGCCGAAAAAGCCACCCCGTTTTGCATGCAGTTGCGCATCCGAGGCTTTGAGCATCGTTGCGCACAACGCCGGCGTCAGGGTCATTGCAACCAGCACCGAAAGCAGCATGGCTGAAACGATGGTCACCGAAAACTGCCGGTAGATAATCCCGGTGGAACCGCTGAAAAAGGCCATCGGAATGAACACGGCGCTCAGCACCAGCGCGATACCGATCAGCGCGCTGGTGATTTCATCCATTGATTTGCGGGTCGCCTCCAGCGGGCTCAGGTGCTCTTCGCCCATGACCCGCTCGACGTTTTCCACCACCACAATGGCATCGTCGACCAGCAGGCCGATGGCCAGGACCATCGCGAACATGGTCAGGGTGTTGATTGAATAGCCGAACAGCGCCAGCACGCCGAACGTGCCCAGGAGCACCACCGGCACGGTAATCGCCGGAATCAGCGTGGCACGCAGGTTCTGCATGAACAGAAACATGATCAGCACCACCAGCGCGATCGCCTCACCCAGCGACTTCACCACCTCCTTGATCGACAGGCTCACGAATGGCGTGGTGTCATAGGCAATGACTGTTTTCAGCTGCATTTGCGCGGGGTAGAACGGTTCCAGTTCCTTGAGTTTGGCCTTGATCGCTTCGCCAACACTCAGCGCGTTTGCACCTGACGCCAGTTGAATACCCATTGCGGCCGCCGGCCGGCCATTGAGCGCCGAGTTGATGTCATAGCTTTCGCTGCCCAACTCCACCCGCGCCACATCGCGCAAGAGCACAACAGCGCCGTCACTGGAAGATTTGACGACCACGTTCTCGAACTGCTCGGGCGTCTGCAGCTTGCTGCGGGCGCTGATGGTCGCATTCAGTTGCTGACCTTCAACTGCGGGCAAGGCCCCCAACTGACCTGCCGAGACCTCGGTGTTCTGCGCCTCCAGGGCCGAGCTGATGTCGGAGGGCATCAGCGAATACTTTTCCATCCTGGCCGGGTCCAGCCAGATACGCATCGCGTACCCCGAACCCAGGGTCTGCACGTCGCCGACACCATCCACACGGCTCAGTTGATCGAGCAGCGTGCTGGAAATGTAATCACCAATCTGCGTGCCGGTGACGCTTTCGTTGTCGGAGGCAAGGGCGACCAGCATCAGGAAGTCGGAACTGCCCTTGGTCACCGTCAAGCCTTCACTCTGCACGCTTTGCGGCAGGCGCGATTCGGCCTGCTGCAGCTTGTTCTGCACCTGCATCTGCGCCACATCAGGGTCGGTGCCTGCGGCGAAGGTCAGGCTGATGCTCGCACTGCCCGCAGAGCTGCTGGAGGCGGACATGTAAGTCAGCCGGTCCAGCCCCTTCATCTGCTGCTCGATGACCTGCGTGACGGAGTCTTCGACAGTCTTGGCCGATGCACCAGTGTAGGTGGCGGAGATTTTTACCGTCGGCGGCGCGATATCGGGGTATTGCTCAAGGGGCAGCTGGCTAATGGACAGCCCGCCGGCGAACATGATGCAGATGGCAATGACCCAGGCGAAGATGGGCCGATCGATGAAGAAACGAGCCATGTTCAGCCCTCCTTCACGGTAGCGGCAGTGGCCGCAGCACCAGATGCTGGCGAATCGGCGTTATCAGCGTTCTGCACGCTCACCTCGGTGCCGACCGGGGTTTTCTGCCCGCCTTCGACCACCACCTGATCATTGGCCTTGAGCCCGCTGCTCACCCACCACTGGTTGCCCACCGTGCGGTCGACGCTGATCACCCGCTGCTCGATCTTGCCGTCAACCACCAGCAACACCGTGGTCTGGCCACTGGCACTGCGGGTGACGGCCTTTTGCGGTATCAGGATCGCATTCTGATCCTGCGCCTGTTCCAGCACCGCCACCACGTACATGCCAGGCAGCAGCAACCGCTCCGGATTGGCAAAGCTGGCACGCAGCGTCACGGTACCGGTGCCTTCATTGACGCTGACGCCGCTGAATTGCAGGCGGCCATCCTGGTTGTAGGTGCTGCCGTCATCCAGCTTGAGGGTGATGCGGGCTTCCCCGTCGCTGTTGGTTTGCAGCTTGCCGCTGGCCAGGTCGCGCTTGAGACGCAGCAACTCGGTAGTGGACTGGGTGACATCGACGTAAATCGGGTCGAGCTGCTGAACGGTGGTCAGCGCGGTGTCCTGCTGGGCCACCACCAATGCACCGGGGGTCACGGTCGAGGTCTCGATGCGGCCGCTGATGGGCGCGGTAATCCGTGTGTAGGCCAGATTGATGCGTGCGGTCTGCACATCGGCCTCCGCCACTTTCACCTCGGCGGCGGCAGTCAGCAGGCTGGCCTCGGCGTCTTCTTTATCCTGCTGGCTGATGGCGTCGATCCTGGCCAACTGCACATCGCGTTTGGCGGTGGCCTGTGCGGACTTGAGCGTGGCACGGGACTTGGCGAGCGTGGCCTGCGATTCTGCCAGAGCCGCCTGGTAGGTCGCACTGTCGAGTTGGTACAACGGCTGACCAGCCTTGATTTCGGCACCTTCGACGAACAGTCGCTGCTGCACGATGCCGCTGACCTGGGGCCGTATCTCGGCAACCATGAACGCTTTGGTGCGTCCCGCCAGCTCGGTGGTCAGCGACTGGCTGCGCGGTTTGACGGTGACCACCGACACGCTCGGTTTCTCCGCAGCAGGCGGCGAATCACCGTCAGAACAACCGCTCAGAAGACCGATAAGGGCTGCGTAGATGACAAAGGTCAAAGTCATCAGGTATTTGGCGAAAATCTTGCTCGACATGATTGCCTCAGGACGTTGTGGCGAAAGCCTAACGTCAGAGTGCGAGGCAAATGTGCAGGAAAATTGAAGATTGCCGCGTTGACTTGAAACTTGCTGTCACGAAGGCCTAAATGGACGCCGTCTTCACGTAAAACCCGGGCCTTCATGAAATCGAGCATCTCCACCAAACTGTTTGTCGCGGTACTGGCCAGCGTGCTGTCAGTAATCCTGATCATGGGCCTGACCGCGAACTGGAGTTTTGCCCGCGGCTTTCTGGGCTACCTCAACGAACAGGCCATGCAACGCATGTCGCCGGTCCTGCCACGGCTGGCCGCTGCCTATGCGCGCGAAGGCAGTTGGGAATTCATGCGTGACAACAAGGATCGCTGGTTCGAAGTGATGCGCCCGGAACCGGCACAGGATTTCGCTATCCCCGGGCTGGCGACGCCGCCTACTTCCGACTTGACCGGCGCGGTGTTCCGGATCGCGCTGCTGGATGCGCAGAAGAACCTGGTGATGGGATTCCCAGGGGTCCATGACGATGAATTCATGCGCCCGGTGGAAGTCGACGGCAACGTCGTTGGCTGGATGGCGGTCACGCCCTTTCAAAGTGTCAGCGAAGCCGGTGGCGAGCGCTTTCAGCAGTATCAGTTGCGCGCCAGCCTGGCGATGGGTGTGCTGTCACTGCTGCTGGCGGTGCTGATTGCCTGGTGGATCGCGCGCACCCTGCTCGACCCGGTCAAGCGGGTGGCCGCAGCAACCCATCGCCTCGCCGCAGGTGAATACGCCAGCCGCGTGGCGGTGTCCTCCAACGACGAGGTGGGTCAACTGGCGCGCGACTTCAACCAGCTGGCGTACACCCTGGAACGCAATGAGAAGATGCGCCGCGAATTCATGGCCGATGTGTCCCATGAGCTGCGCACCCCGCTGTCGGTCTTGCGTGGCGAACTGGAAGCCATCGAGGATGGCGTGCGCACACTGGATCAGGCATCGATGAAGTCCCTGCAGGGCGAAGTCGGCATGCTCAGCAAGCTGGTGGATGATCTGTATGAGCTGTCCCTGGCGGATGTGGGCGCCCTGACCTACCGCAAGGTCGACTGTGACCTGGCGGAGCTGCTGACGAATATCACTGACATGTTCGAAGAGCGTTGCGCAGCCCGTCAGTTGCATTTGCAGTTGGAGCTTGCTGGCGGAGCTCTGCCGGTGCATGCAGACCCAGGGCGCCTGCAGCAATTGATCGGCAACCTTCTGGAAAACTCGGTGCGCTACACCGATGCCGGGGGGACAGTGCATGTGCGTGCCGCTTTGCAGGGCGATGAGGTGCGCGTCGATGTGATGGATTCCGGACCCGGCGTCGACCCGCAGCAATTGCCCAGACTGTTCGAACGCTTCTATCGCGGTGAAACCTCGCGTAACCGCGCCAGCGGCGGTGCGGGTCTGGGGTTGGCGATCTGTCACAGCATCGCCCTCGCCCACGGCGGCACCCTGAGCGCCGACCACTCGCCCACAGGCGGCCTCTGGCTGACCCTGTGCCTGCCAGGACACCTGCGCCCATGACCGCTGCCAGCCTCGACACACTGATTCTCATTGTCGAAGATGAGCCCAAGCTGGCGTCGCTGATGCGCGACTACCTGATCGCGGCCGGCTATTCGACCCACTGCCTGAGTAACGGGCTGGACGTTGTGCCTGCTGTCAGAGCGAACGCGCCACAACTGATCCTGCTCGACATCATGCTGCCTGGCCGCGATGGCATGGACATCTGCAAGGAGCTGCGCAGCTTCAGCGATGTGCCCATTGTCATGATCACCGCACGCGTCGAGGAAATCGACCGGTTGCTGGGCCTGGACCTCGGTGCCGACGACTACATCTGCAAACCGTTCAGCCCACGGGAGATGGTCGCTCGCGTCAAAGCCATCCTGCGTCGGAGCTCTTCCAGCGAGCCGCACACGCCCAAGGGTTTGCAGGTGGACGAAGCGCATTACCAGGCCTCGTTCAACGGGGTCACCCTGGACCTGACCCCGGTGGAACTGCGTCTGCTGGCGACCTTTGCCCGCTCACCGGGCCGGGTCTTCTCCCGTGACCACTTGCTGGACAGGCTCTACTCGGATCACCGCGTAGTGACCGACCGCACCGTGGACAGCCACATCCGCAACCTGCGCCGCAAACTGGAACAGGCCTGCCCGGGTCAGGACCCGATCCAGTCGCTGTACGGGGTGGGTTACAAGCTGGAGTTGTGACCGGTGCTGTGCGCAGCATGGGTACGATAGTTACAGGACGATCGTTCCTCACGCTCCCGCGTGGGAACGCTTGTCGTGACGCGCCGCGTCACGAATCTGCGCCGCGCCGCCTGCGCGACGACAGTCATCACATTTCAGGCACTCTCCGTCTGCCGGTTGCGATGCAGCGCAGCCAGGTCGCGGAATCCGGCACCCGGATGGCCTGCTTCCAGGCGTGGCCCGTCGCCAAACAGCTTCTCGCGCAACGTGCCCCTGGCGTATTCGGTCTTGTAGACGCCGCGCTTCTGGAGCTCCGGCACCAACAGCTCGACCGCATCAATGAAGGTTTCATGGGTCAGTGCGTAAGCCAGGTTGAATCCATCGACGTCGGTTTCTTCAACCCACTCCTGCAGCAGATCGGCCACGGTTTCCGGACTGCCGACAAACAGCGGGCCGAAGCCGCCGATGCCGACCCAATCGGCCAGGGCCTGCGGCGTCCATACCGTATTCGGATCTGCCGTGGAAAAGGTCTCGACGGCCGACTGAATGGCATTGGTATGAACGTGGCGCAAGGGTTCATCGGGCTTGAACTGGCTGAAGTCGATACCGGTCCAGCCGGAAATCAAGGCCATTGCGCCCTCATAACTGACCCAGCTTTTGTATTCCTCGAATTTGGCCCTGGCCTTGACATCCGTCTCGCCGAGGATCACCGTCTGCAAATTGAAAATCAGCACCTTGGACGGGTCGCGGCCAGCCTCTGCGGTGCGCCGGCGGATATCGGCCACGGTCTTTTTCAGCAGCACTTTCGAGGGCGCTGCAACGAAAACGCATTCGGCGTGCTCGGCGGCGAACTGCTTGCCGCGGCTTGAAGCGCCGGCCTGATAGAGCACAGGCGTGCGTTGCGGCGACGGCTCGCACAAGTGGATGCCAGGCACCTGGAAGTGTTTGCCGACATGGCGAATCTCGTGAATCTTGCTCGGATCACTGAATACACGGCGCTCCCGGTCACGCAGAATCGCGCCGTCTTCCCAACTGCCTTCCCAGAGTTTGTAACAAACCTCCAGATACTCCTCTGCGTAGTCGTAGCGCGCGTCGTGTTCGGTAAGGGTTTTCTGGCCCAGGTTCTTCGCGCCGCTTTCCAGATACGAGGTGACGATATTCCAGCCTGCGCGCCCCTTGGTCAGGTGATCCAGCGTCGACAGGCGACGGGCAAACGGATAAGGATGTTCGAACGACAGCGACGCCGTCAGGCCGAAGCCCAGGTGCTCGGTCACCAGCGCCATGGGCGGGATGAGCTGCAACGGGTCATTAACCGGCACCTGGGTGGCCTGGCGAATCGCCGCCTCGCCGTTGCCGCGATACACGTCATAAATGCCCAGCACATCGGCAATGAACAACCCATCGAACTTGCCGCGCTCGAGGATTTTCGCCAGATCGGTCCAGTATTCGAGGTCCTTGTACTGCCAGGAGCGGTCGCGCGGATGCGCCCAGAGGCCCGGCGATTGATGGCCGACGCAGTTCATGTCAAACGCGTTGAGGCGGATTTGGCGGGACATACACTTACTCCTGAAGCTGTGGCGGAACCACGCCGTTGAGGCGTTGATTGCCGATAACCTGATAGTGCCAGCGCAGCGGCTCGCGACCGGCCGGGGCTGACAATGACGGGCGCTGCCCGGTCAATTCGTATTGAATATTGCCCACCGCCTGCAAAGCATCGGCGCTGGCAATGACCGCTTCGCTGCTGGCGATCAGGCGTTGCTCGGCCGAACCGTCCAGCCGCCGGGCGCGCTCCAGCAGCGCGGCGGCGACGTCCAGACGAATCTGCAGATCCCCGACCTTGCTGATCACGTAGGGCTCATCGATGATGCGCTGCAGGCCACTGAGCGACCACGGCCGACCATGCTCACGCAGGTAATCGAGGGTGTCTTGCAGGCCCTGGCGCGCCTGATCGAGGTCTTCGGTGGCGACCGCCAGTTGTGCGGTAATTGCGGGATGCGTCATGGGCGTACTCCTTGATCAGTTCCAGGCGTGACGTGGCGGTGCGATACCGTTGAGCACCTGATTGCCGATCAGGTGGTATTTCCAGCGCGCCGGGTCATGCAGCGTGTGGGTCCGCGCGTTGCGCCAGTAACGGTCCAGATTGAGTTTGCCGGGCACCGAGCGGGTGCCGGCCAGTTCGAACAGCTGGCTGCTGGCGAGCAAGGCAATCTGCGCCGACAGCACCTTGGCCTGGGCGACGATCACCGAGGCCTGTGCGACGCTGGCCTCACTGGGTTCGGCCAGGGCATGGTCGATGGCCTGCCCGGCTTTGGCGAGGATCGCGTCGGTGCCGTGCAAGCGCCACTGCAAATCGCCGATGGCGGCAATACTGAACGGGTCCTGCCAGCCGAAATCCTGCTTGCTGTCGATCCATGGGCGGGCCAGCCGTGCGTGCTTCAGGGTTTCCTCGAACGCGCCGTGAGCAATGCCGGTGTCCACCGCCGCCTGAATGATCTGCGAAATCGGCCCATTGGCCGTCGGTTCGTCGAAAGCGCGATGCGCCGGGATCACCGCACTCGAGGGTACGCGAACGGCCTTTAACACCGCCCCGCCACTGGCCGTGGTGCGCTGCCCGAAACCGTCCCAGTTATCGATGATGGTCAGGCCCGGGGTGTCGCGCTCGACAAAGGCGATGAACGCCTGATTCTGCTCGTTGACGCCGGAAACCGGCACGATGTGCGCTAACAGGGCGCCGGTGCAGTAGAACTTTTCGCCGTCCAGTACCGCGTACTCGCCCTCGAAGCGAATCCGGGTCTGAAAGGCGCCGGCGTTCTTGCTTTTCAACTCGGAGAACGCATTGCCGAAGCGGTAGCCAGCCAGCGCCTTGCCGAAGTAGTAGCGCTTCTGCGCCTCGGTGCCGGTCTGCAAGAGAATATCGAGCACGCCCAGATGGTTCTGCGGGATTTGCCCGAGTGACGGGTCGGCGGCAGAAATGAGCTTGATCACTTCCGCGACGGTGACATAGGAAACGCCCGCACCGCCGTAGGCCTTGGGTACGGTAATGGCCCACAGGCCGCTGGCGGAGAACTCATCCAGCTCGGCGACTGGCAGACGCCGTTCGCGATCACGCACTGAAGCTTCTTCAGCGAAGCGACCGGCCAGTGCCCTGGCCACTTCAATGGCTTCGGCGTCCGAGCCAATGACGTGCGCTGCGGGAGGTGCGGCAGTTGCAAGGGAGGAAGGGAAACTCATGGACAGGCTCCTGCTCGTTGGCGACAGGTTGAAAACACTCAACACGCTTGACCCTGAACACTGCACAGCCCGTGCCTAAAAATATTTACCTTTAAAAGCAATAAGTTGCGAAGCAATCCACATGAATAGCCGCACCCTGCAGCGCAAAATGTTCGAACGCTGTTGCTGGCCGAACAGCGGCGCACTCGCAGCGCATCCAGCGCAGACACAGGTATTTCAGGGCTGACGAGCTGCCGACGTGGCTGACGACGCGGTGGGATTTGCCAAACAGCAGTCATGCCACTGTTGGCTGATCAACAAGAAAACCATCGCCCCATAAATAAATCACTAAAATCAGTTAGTTACATTCAGGCACAAAGCATGCAGAGAGTCCGGCGAACCTTCCACCGGCCCGTGTGCCGATGTCTTCGCGCTCAGGAGTACTGCATGACTCAAACAACCGGCTCGAACCCGCTCTCGCTGGGGACCGATTACGAAACCCTGGCCAACCGATTTCGCCCGATCTTCCGTGAGATCGGCGCTGGCAGCGTCGAACGCGAAAAAGCCCGCGCCCTGCCCCATGAACCGATTGCCTGGCTGCAGAAAGCCGGTTTCGGCGCTGTGCGTGTGCCTATCGAATATGGCGGTGCAGGTGCTTCGATCATCCAGCTGTTTCAACTGCTGATCGAGCTGGCCGAAGCCGATTCGAACATTCCGCAAGCCCTGCGTGCGCACTTCGCCTTTGTCGAGGACCGTCTGAATGCACCGCCCGGCGCTGACCGTGACCAGTGGTTTGCGCGCTTTGTCGCCGGGGATCTGGTGGGTAACGGCTGGACCGAAGTCGGCGCGGTGAAAATCGGCGATGTGATGACCAAGGTCAGCCCGCAAGGCGATGGTTTCGTGCTCAACGGCACCAAGTACTACAGCACCGGCAGCATCTTTGCCGACTGGATCGACGTCTATGCTCAGCGCTCCGATACTGGCGCCGATGTGATCGCGGTGGTCGACGCCAGGCATGCCGGCGTGCGTCACAGTGATGACTGGGACGGGTTCGGCCAGCGCACCACCGGCAGCGGCACCTCGGTCTACGACAACGTGCCGCTGCCGGCCACACACGTCATACCGTTCGAGCAACGCTTCAAATACCAGACCGCGTTTTATCAACTGGTGCTGCTGGCGGTGCTGGCCGGTATCGGTCGAGCTGTCGAACGCGACATCGCTCAGGAAGTGCGCGATCGCAAACGCGTCTTCAGCCATGGCAACGCCGGGAGCGTCAGCCAGGATTCGCAGGTGCAGCAAGTGGTCGGTCAGATCGCTGCCCAGGTCTACGCCGCCGAGGCCGCAACGCTGCGCTCCGCGGAGCCGTTGCAACGTGCCTACGTGGCGCGCTTCGGCAATGACCCACAACGGGAAAAAGACGCCAATATCGCCGCCGAAATCGAGACCGCCAAGGCCCAGGTGATCGTCTCGGAACTGGTGCTGCGCGCTACCAGCGATCTGTTCAACGCGCTAGGCGCTTCAGGTGTCAGCGTCAACAAGGCGCTGGACCGCCACTGGCGCAATGCGCGCACAGCCGCCTCGCACAATCCGCTGATCTACAAGGCGCGCATTGTCGGTGACTGGCGCATCAACGGCACCGAGCCGCCGTTTGTCTGGCAGATCGGCAGCGGTAAAGGCAACGCTTGAGGCACACTTACGCCGCGTTACGCAGCAGGTGGCGACTGGTAAAACTGAACGCCAGCACCAGAAAGATCAGCGCCCCGGTCGCAACCTGCTGCCAATAGAAGTTCCAGCCGATCAGCAACAGGCCATTGGCGATCACGTTGATGAACAGCACGCCCAAAAGTGTGCCCGGAATATTCGGACGCCCTTGACGACTGAGCGTCGTACCGATGAACACGGCGCCGATGGCATTGATCAGGTAAGCGTTGCCCGACATCGGTACGTAGGCGTTAACCGTGGAGCTGAGCAGGATACCCGCCACCGCACAGGCCAGCGCGCTGGCGAAAAACACCTGCATGGCAATGCGTCGCGTGGGCAAGCCCGAGTAATACGCCAGTTGCGGCTGCGTGCCCAGCGCGAGGATTTCCCGCCCCAGACGTCCGCGCGCCAGGATCAGCCCGTAAAGCGCTGCCAGCACGCCGACCACCAGCAGCGGCAATGGCACGCCGAGGATCAGCACAGCGCTGATACCCGGCAACGCGCCCTGAGCGATATAGATCGGCTGGCCACCGTCGGATAACAACTGCTGCACGCTGGTACCGATAAACAGCGTCCCCAGTGTCGCCAGGAACGGCGAAATACGCAGCCCGGCGATCAGCATCGCGTTGAACGCCCCGGCGATGCCCCCTGCCAGCATAGCCACCGCAACGGCCGCGCCCAGACCATGACCGCCATTCAGGGTGACCACGAAACCCAGGCTGGCAAAGTCCAGCGCCGTGCCCACCGATAGATCGATACCGCCAGCCGCAACAGCCCAGTTCATGCCGATCGCCACGATGGCCAGCAACACAAAGTTGTTCAGCACCAGACTCGACAGATTGCCCCAACTCAGAAAGCCCGGTGCATTGATCGCGAAAAACAGCAGGATGATCAGCACCAACAGCGGCAGGACCGCTGGCAACAGGCGCGGCAGCACCTTGATCAGCGTCGAAGAGGTCGTCAGGGTCAGCGTATTCATTGTTCACCCTCCCGGCGGCCGAATGCCCCGGAAAATGCCACCACCAGCAGAATCAACACGCCTTGCACGCCGTTGACCCAGAAGCTGGAAATGTTCAGCAATTGAAAGCCGTTGATCAGAAAGCCCAGCAGCAGCGTCGCCAACAGGGTGCCGGGAATATTGGCAGTCAGACGCCGCGAGAACACCACGCCGAGAAAGGCGATAGCCACCACTGACAGCAGCATGTCACCGGAACCGGTCGTGCTGCCGCTGAAAAACGCTGCGGAGCAGAATGCAGCCAGCGCAGCGCAGCCACCGGCAATCAGGTAACTGGCAAACACATAGCGCCGCAGATTCAACCCGGCAGCCTCGGCTGCTTGCGGGTATTCGCCAATGGCGTAAAGACGCAGGCCGAACGCGCTGTGCTGAATCAACAGCCACAACACCGTCGCGACACCCAGCAGCACCCAGGCCAGCGCCGGAACACCCAGCCAGACGCCGGACGCAAGGCTGTCCAGCAATGCCGAGTCGGTCGCCAGCACAGTGTTCTGGGTCAGCACCAGCTCCAGACCGGCAATCAGGTTCATGCTCGCCAGCGTCGCCAGTAACGGCGGCAAACGTAAAAACACCACCGCCAGACCGTTGAACGCGCCGACCAGCAGGCCGCAGCCGAGCGTCAGGCCAATCGCTTGCCAGGCATCGAACCCGGCGTTGTTCAGGCTGCTGTAAACGGCCGCACACAGACCGAGATTGGCCGCCAGCGACAGGTCCAGGCCGCCACTGACCACATTGGAACCACCACCGATGACCACACAGGTCAGGCCCAGCGCGAGTATGCCGAGCGTTGCTGACTGGGCGAACACATTGCTGATGTTGCCAAGGCTGAGAAAGTTCGGCGCACTGACGGCAAAGCCGAGCAGAATCGCCAGAAACACCAGCAACGAACCGCGCTGCGCCAGTTGCACGAGCCAGCGTTGCGCTGGATCGTCAGCCTGCGCAACGGATAGATCAAGCGCGGACATAATGGGCCTCCGGAGGGAATGATTGGCTGTCATGGTCGCTTTCAGTGGCGCCCGTGGCGCAGGCCAGCAACTGGTCGCTGTCTGTGCTCAATGAGTCGAATTCGCCTGCAACGCGTCCTCTGTGCAGGACCACAATGCGCTGAGTGATGCCGATCAGTTCCGGCAAGTCCGACGACAGCACCAGCACCGCCGCGCCGCCCTCGGCAAGCTTGGTAATCAACCGGTAGATTTCCACCTTGGCGCCGATGTCGACACCCACGCTGGGCTCGTCCAGCAGGTATAACGTCGAATGGCGGCTCAGCCATTTGCCCAGCGCAACCTTCTGCTGGTTGCCACCGCTGAGCGCGTGCACCGGCGCATCATGGCCTGAGGTCTTGATTGCCAGTTCATCGATCAGCTGTTGGCTTTCCCCGGCCTGCGCCGCAGCGTCGAGCAATCCCCAGCGGCTGAAGCGCCCCAGGCTGGCCAGGGTGATGTTCTCCAGCACCGAAAGCGCCGGTGCCACGCCGTGTGTGCGGCGCTCCTCGGGGACCAGCGCGATGCCATGGTGTACTGCGTCACGCGGTGATTTCAGCTGCAACCGCTGACCGTTCAAGAGCAATTCGCCGCGATCCGGCTTGAGCAGCCCGAACAGGCTCTTGAGCAGCTCCTTGGCACCCGAGCCGACCAGCCCGGTCAGGCCCAGTACTTCGCCACGCCGCACGCTCAGGTCAACGCCGTCGTAGAAGCGCCCTGCCCCCAGTCCGCGCAGTTGAAGCACGGGCGCGCCGGGTAATGTCCGGGCACGGAAATATTGCTCGCCTACCTCGCGATTGACCATCAGCCGGGCGATCTGCGCGGTGCTGGTGAGAGCCGGATCGAGCACCGCCACATCGCGTCCGTTACGCAGCACGGTGACCTGATCACACAGCGATTCGATCTCCTGCAAATAGTGTGAAATGTAGACAATGGTCAGCCCTTCATCGCGCAGGCGGCGGACGATGTCCAGCAAGCGGTCCACCTCCTGCTTGACCAGTGACACACTCGGCTCGTCGAACACCAGCACCTTCGGTCTGGCCAGCAACGCACGAGTGACCTGCAGTATCTGCCGCTGGGCGCTGTCCAGATCGCGTACTAGCGCCCCGGCGGGCAGGCGCATGGCAAAGTAATCGTCCAGAAGCCTTGCTGCCTCGCGCTCCTGGGCGCGGCGATCGAGGAAGGGGCCACGCTTGATTTCCTGCCCGAAAAACAAGGCTTCGCCGACACTGAAGCTGCCCGGCAGCAGTCGCTCCTGATGAATGAAGTGCACGCCTGCGGCCTCGACCTGACGCGGCGTGAAATTGTCGAACGGCTGGCCATGAATACTCAAACGGCCGGCATCGGCACGATGAATACCGGCGAGAACCTTGATCAGGGTCGACTTGCCCGCCCCGTTTTCCCCCACCAGCCCGTGAATCGTTCCGGCCTCGACCCGCAGGTTGACGCCGTCCAGCGCCTGAGTGGCCCCAAAGCGCTTGCTGATACCTCTCAGGTGCAAGGCCGGTGGCACCGCCACCGCCGCAACGTCTGTAATCGCTGATCCCATGATCGATCTCCCGCGTCAGTTATCGCCTCTGAGCTTTTGCACATCCGGCAGATTGGCGGCCGTGGTCAGCAAGGTGGGCACTTGGGTCTCCTTTGGCAGATCGTGCTGCCCGGCCAGGTAACGGGCGACGTTCTGCACCGCGGTCTTGCCGATCAATGCAGGCTGCTGGGCAACCACGGCCCCCACCGGCGAGTCTTCGCGGCGCATCAGCTCGAGCACTTCCGGCGTGCCGTCGACCCCGTAGGTCTTGATTTCGGTTCTGCCGGCGTCGATCAGCGCCTTGCTGGCGCCAAGCTGGGGAATGTCCCACGCGGCCCAGATCGCCGAAACACTGCCTTTGGGGTACTTGTTGAGCAACGCCGAGACTTGCGAATAGGCGTCCTGGACCGTGTTGGGAATGACATCGCGCAACTCCGGCTCGATGATTTTCAGCTGCGGATGATCCTTGAGCGCCAACTTGAGCTGGTCATAACGAATGGCACAGACCGGTACGCCATAAAAGCCATTGAACACCAGCACGTTACCCTGGCCACCTGCGTCCTTGATCAGTTGCCCGGCCAGCGCCTTGCCGGTGGCAACGTTGTCGGAGGTTGTGTTGTTGAGGCTGTATTGCGATGGCGCATCAATGGTGAACAGCGGAATCCCCGCCTTGCTGATGCGCTTGAGCCAGGGGTCGATAACGCTGAGAGTGCCAAGGGTCTGGATCACTGCATCGGGCTTTTGCGTGACCACGGTCTGCAATTGATTGACCAGGTTCTTGTCGTTACGACCGGCATCGAGCGTGATGGGCGTGCCGCCCAGGCGCTTGACCTCATCCACCTGCGCCTGGAAGGCCTTGATATCGAAGTAGTGACTGGTGCCGGTCATGCTGATCGCAATGCGTTTGCCCGCCAGCGAAGGCACGTCGCTGTCCTCGGCATACGCGGTTGCGACGAGGCTGGTGGCCAACAGGCTCAGCACCAGGGTGCGCCCTATTGCATGCAGGCGTTTGGTCTTGGGGGTCGGGACGGCATCAGGCATTCGGGTGGCTCCGCTGGCTCAGGAAAACAATCCTGATCGGCAGTGCACAGGTCATGCCCAAAGCCTTGTGCGCCGCCTGGCGATGGCGTGAAGCCCTGCGCCAGGCGCTTTCAAGCTGTTGCGCCAGATGGCGTTTGCGCGGAGTGGCCTGGCTTTGCCGGCGTCAGCGCCAAACACATTGTCGATTCGCTGTTGCACGGACAACAGCGAATCGATGCGGGAACAGGCCTGCTATCGGCGCGTGTTATCCGAGCTTGAATTGCCCCAGGGTGATCGTCAGGTCACTCGCCAGCTCGGCCAGCGACTGGCTGGCGCTGCCGGTCTGGCTGGTGCGCACCGCCGATTGTGCCGACAAGTCACGGATGCGCACCAGGTTGCGGTCCACTTCCCGCGCAACCAGTGCCTGCTCCTCGGAGGCGCTGGCGATCACCGTATTGCGCTCATCGATAACCATCACCGAGCTGGCGATGCTGGCCAGCACGGCATTGGCCGACTCGGCCTGTTGTTTGGTGCGTTGCGCCTGTTCGGTACTGACTTCAAGCGCAAGCAGGGTACTTTTGGTGCCCTGCTGGATGTGCCCGACCATGGTTTCGATCTCGCGCGTCGATTCGCTGGTGCGGTGGGCCAGCGCGCGCACCTCGTCGGCGACCACGGCAAAACCCCGTCCGGCATCGCCCGCGCGTGCCGCTTCAATGGCAGCGTTGAGCGCCAGCAGGTTGGTTTGCTCGGACACCGCGCGAATGACATCCAGCACCTTGGTGATATCCAGCGTGCGGGTTGCCAGCGCCTGCGCCTCGACCGACGCCGTGCCCACATTTCGGGTCAGCTCAAGGATCGATTTGACGGTTTGATTGAGCTCTTCCTGACCTTCGCGGGCCGACACCGAAGAGGCTCTGGATTCCACCGAAGTGGTCACCGCATTACGCGCGACTTCATCGACCGCCTGACTCATCTCGGTGACCGCGGTGGCGGCCATTTCTATTTCGCTGTTCTGCACCACCAGATCGGCGTTGCTGTTGACCATCAAGGCGCTCATTTCTTCCGTGGCCGACGCCAACTGGTGAGCGGCATCGCCCACCTGACTCAGGGTCTGGCTCAGATTGCCGCGCATGCGCTCCATCGATTGCAGCAACAGGGCCGCTTCATCAGTGCCCTCACGGTTGATTGCGCTGGGACGCAGGTCGCCCGCGGCAATGGTTTCCGAGCTGTGCAGCGCCTGACTGATCGGCACTGCCAGACTTTTGGTCAGACGCCAGGCAAGCAATACCGTCAGCAACACCGTCAGAAACATGACCCCCTGAGTGACGATCAGGGCGTTTTCATACACCGACGTCGCTGCTGCGCTGGATTCGGCTTCGGAGTCATCATTGATCTTTTCCAGCTTGCCAAGCGCCGTTTCCATACCTTCCGCCATGGCCTTCATCTCGCCCCAGACCAGCGCCCTTCCGGCCTCCGCCTGATTCTCGTTGATCAGCGTATAGACCTTCTCGGCACGCTCGATGTAGCCCTGATAAGTACTCTTCAGCCCCTCGACGAGCGCGCGCTCGTCATCCTCGGTGATCAGCGGGTCGTAGGCCTCTACGGCCTTTTGGAACCCGGCCTTCCTGTCAAGGAACTCGGTGTGAGCCAGAGTCACCTGCGCCATATCATGAGCGGCAAGCATTTTGGCCACCGTCGTGCGGGTTTTCTCGACCGCCAGGGCAATATCGTCACCCAGCGCAATCCCGGGAAGCGCATCGTTTTCTATTTCAAGCGATTGCTCACGAATACCGTGCAATTGCTGAATGCTGAAAATACCAAGCCCGAACACCAGCACCACCATCAACGCAAAGCAGGCGGAGGTCCGCGCGGCTATTTTCAGCTGTCTCAGCATCTTCAATCCCCTTCCCGTGACCGGTGAATAAATTAACTCCGTCATGTCTATCGGCAGAACAGGGCAAAGGATGAAGATGCTCTGAACAGAGAGGTGCCACTGCTATCGTGGGCCCACCTGAATCGAAGCTTATGGTAGGTTTCGCGACGCTCGATAATCGCGAGATGGACGGGTCTTTTCCCCCTTCAGACTGACTTCCTGGAGCTGCCATGAAACATTCCTACGCCGCTGCACTGCTTGCTCTTTCAATGCCAGGCCTCGCTCACGCAGGCGACGCGCTACCCACCTACTCCGCCATTACCCAGGCATTGAATACCGGAGAATCGGTCGCCGTGGTGATCGACCTGGGACAATGCAAATCCTCGATCGCCGGTGCCGAGCCGTCCAAAACCAAAGGCGGCAAACGCATCGATGCCTACCGCATCACCCCCGACGGCACCCTGGCGTTTTCGGACACTCACTTCAGCCTCGATCGCGATAACAAGCCCATCGAGCAATTCATTCGCTATCAGGTACGCTCGAACGGCACAGCCACATTCAGCATGACCACGCTGAATGTTCCTGGCTATCAACAAGTGGGTACGCCGGTGAGTTATGAGTGTGCGATCAGCAAAGGACTGAGCTTTTTTGTCAGCCAGTAAGGTTCACGCCTTAACCGAATAAACCAGATAGATACTCGGCGTGAGCGACAGACCCTCCTCACGCCTTTGACAGTAACGCTCGAGCTGCTTGTCGGGAGACAACATTTCGAGCACTTCAAACCCCTGTGAACTGGCGACTTCGACAAATGATCGGGATGTAATGAACATGCTTCAACGGCCCCGGATGAAGCCTTTTCACGATGCTTTGCTTGTGCTGCCGAGTACCCTGAGCAACCAGCTCCCACACCCTCAGGCCTGACAAGCCCCCCCCTCTTCCGGGTGCAAACGAATCAAGCCCTGCTTCTATACATCAATAGAAAAAATAATTTAAATTTCGTTGCGCCGGGCCCGACAGGTGTCGACGACAAGGGTTGCGCCTCGATAGACAAAGCCAACACGTGCTTTCACATCTGCCCGCTTCTGTGAAGGCTCTTTATATCTCGTTAACCTGAAAAATACTGACACGCATGCTGTCATCCCCGGCGTGTATATTTACTCTGCCGACGTACAGGTTTCTCTGCAGGTCATCATGCGTACCGGAAGCAACGCTGAACTGCTTGCTGCACGTGCACCGACAGCGCGATTCGTCCAATGGTGCGCGGTCCGCTTCATCGAAGGCCACGAGCCCCTCTCCAACGACATCTATCTTTATTCCATCGTCAGTCAGCAAGGTGTAGTACAGGCTGAATCGTGCAAGGCTGTCATCCTGGGGCACGAGAAAAAGACTGCCTCCCGGAAGAACCTGCCCCTGCAATCCATCGCCGTTAAATTCTCCTCCCAGTATCTCACCGCTGCTGCGCTGCCCCCGCTGCGGGTTGCAAAGCGCTTGCGGCTTATCGATACGCAGGTGAGCAGTCAGTACTTCATGCAGTTTCATCGTCTCCATCCCCCCTACCCCCTCATCTTGCATGCGACGAGTGACGTTTCGCCCATAACTGTACCAAGGAGTATGTTTTAGCCCGTGCACCGCACGCTGTCAATTTAAATGTACCCGTTGGTACGCTTATCAGGGTGCAGGACAGGTTCCGCCCAAGTGGTATCGTTTCGCCACTTCCAATAAAAACCCTGGTCCGTGCCATGCGCAAAAAGAGGTGTAAGTCCATTGCATAAGGCCATGTAATGAACTGATTAAAATGGTTTTTACTCAACTAACACCCCTGGCCAACCAAGCCTGCCCGGCCAACTCATAGCACACTATGTACTAAATGAATTTTAATCCACGCCTATAAAAAACCTGCTTACATGAGCGATATCAATTTTCCTGACCGTGCCTTACAAGGAGATACGAAATGACCTATACCGTCAAACAGTATGGATGGATTCGCGATCTGCCTGATCATCGCGATCATCTGTATGCCGCCCCGCCCACCGCACTGGCGGCGCTTCCACACAGGGTTGACCTGCGCCCCCATTGCCCGCCTGTATACGATCAGGGCCAACTGGGCAGTTGCACCGCAAACGGTATTGCCGGAGCGATTCAGTTTGATCGCATGAAGCAAAAGCTGACGCCGGCATTCGAACCCTCGCGGTTGTTTATCTATTACAACGAACGGGTTATTGAACATACCGTCGATTCGGACAGCGGCGCGATGATCCGGCACGGCATTAAAAGTGTAGTGAAGCAAGGTGATTGCCCCGAGAAAGAGTGGCCTTATGATATTGAGAAGTTCGCTGTCAAACCTCCGGCAGCCTGCTACAAGGATGCAAGAAAGTACAAGGCGGTGTCTTATCAGAAAGTTGCGCAAAACCTCAACCAGATGAAAGGCTGCCTGGCGGCAGGTTATCCGTTTGTCATTGGTTTTTCCGTCTACGAGAGCTTTGAAAGCAAGAAAGTTGCCAAGACCGGGCATGCCCCAATGCCGGGTCCTCACGAAAAAATGCTGGGAGGGCACTGTGTATTGGCAGTGGGCTACAACGATGCCCATCAGCATTTCATCTTGCGCAACTCATGGGGCGCTGGCTGGGGCATGGAAGGCTACTTCACCCTGCCCTACAGTTATCTGCTGGATGAAAATCTGTCTACCGACTTCTGGACGATCAGGGTCGTGGCTGCCTGACCTTGTCAGGCACTTGAGCATTGCACGGCCGCATTGGCACCCTGCTGGTACTCTCGCGGCGTGCAGCCGAACTCGCGACGAAACACGGTGTGCAGGTATTGCGCAGACCGAAAACCACAATCACGGGCGATCTCGGCAATGGCCAGCCCGGTGTTTTCCAGTCCGTTCGCAGCGGCGGCCAGTTTGAAACGCAGGATCTCGTCATGCACGCTACAGCCCCTTACGCGGCGAAAGTGTGACTCCAGTGACGAGCGCGAAACGCCCACGTAGGCGGCGACCTGTGCAGTCTTGATGCCTTGGCACGCGTACTGCCGGATAAACAGCAGCGCTTGCATGACATAGGGGTCACCCAAAGGCTGATGCAGACTCGAAGCCTGCACGTTGACAGTATCCGGCGGTATCAGAATGTGGGTACCCGAGGACGGCATACCGTGCAGCATCTGGTGCAGCAGACGTGCGGCGGTGCGGCCCATGGTGTCGGTGCCCTGAACGACCGAACTCAGTGGCACGCGAGTGAGGGTCCTGGTCAACGGATCATTGTCGATGCCGATCAGTGCCACCTGTTCGGGGACGGCAATTCCGGCGGTCAGGCAAGCCTGCAATAGCTGACGAGCGCGGGCATCGGTCACGGCGATGATGCCGATCGGTTTGGGCAGGCTTTGCAGCCAGGCGATCTGCTGTTCTACGGCGCTGTCCCAAAGCGGCGCGCTGGTGCCCAGGCCACGATAGACCTCGGCGTGCAGGCCGTCGCGCTGCAGCAGGCGGCGAAAGGCCTGCTCGCGCTCCTGCGCCCAGCGATTGGCTTGCGCTTCAGGCAGGCTGAAGCAGGCAAAGCGCGTCAGCCCGGCCTCGATCAAGTGCTCGTAGGCCGCCTTGATCAAGGCGTGATTGTCAGTCGCCACATAAGGAATACCCTTCGGGTAGGCGCGCTCGTCCTGATAGGACCCACCCACCGCTACCACCGGCAGTTTGATCCCGGCCAGTGCCTCGCCGATCAGCGGGTCATCGAAATCGGCAATGATCCCGTCGCCCTGCCAGCGCTCGATGCCTTTCAGGCGACAGAGGAAATCCTCCTCCAGGAACAGGTCCCAGGACACCCGGGTGCTGCTGAGGTAGTTGCCGATACCGCTGATGATGCCGCGATCATAAATCTTGCTGCCGTTGAACAACAGCGCGATACGGTGAACGGGAGGTACGGTTTTCATTGTTTTCATGCCGATTCGATAAGCACGACGCCGTTGGCCACAGACTAGGCCGCTGACCGGCGAATCTCAACACTCAAAATCGCACTGTGCGTTGACGATTTTCATAATCAGCGCACGCAGGGCCGTTGCTAGTATCCAGACACCGCCAAGAACAATAAGGAAAATGCTCATGCCGTACTTCCCCGACGTCGACAGGGTTCGCTACGAAGGCCCTGACAGCGACTCGCCTCTCGCCTTTCGCCACTATGACGCCGACAAGCTGGTCCTCGGCAAACCCATGCGCGAGCACTTGCGCATGGCGGCCTGCTACTGGCACACCTTCGTATGGCCGGGCGCCGACATGTTCGGTGTCGGCACCTTCAAGCGCCCCTGGCAAGGGTCCGGTGACCCGATGGAACTGGCCATCGGCAAGGCCGAAGCAGCGTTCGAGTTCTTCTCCAAGCTCGGCATCGACTACTACAGCTTCCACGACACCGATGTGGCACCGGAGGGCGCCTCACTGAAGGAGTATCGCCACAACTTCGCGCACATGGTCGATCACCTGGAACGCCATCAGCAACAGAGCGGCATAAAACTGCTGTGGGGCACGGCCAACTGCTTCAGCAACCCACGCTTCGCCGCAGGCGCTGCCAGCAACCCGGACCCGGAAGTCTTTGCCTACGCCGCGACCCAGGTGTTCAGCGCGATGAATGCCACCCAGCGTCTCAAAGGGTCCAACTACGTGTTGTGGGGCGGTCGCGAAGGCTACGAAACCCTGCTCAATACGGACCTCAAGCGTGAACGCGAACAGCTCGGTCGCTTCATGCGCATGGTGGTCGAACACAAGCACAAGATCGGTTTCAAGGGTGACTTGCTGATCGAGCCCAAGCCACAGGAGCCGACCAAGCATCAGTACGATTACGACAGCGCCACGGTGTTCGGTTTTCTGCAGCAGTACGGCCTGGAAAACGAGATCAAGGTCAATATCGAGGCCAACCACGCCACGCTGGCCGGGCACAGCTTCCACCACGAAATCGCCACGGCGGTCTCGCTGGGAATCTTCGGCAGCATCGACGCCAACCGTGGCGACCCACAGAACGGCTGGGACACGGACCAGTTCCCCAACAGCGTCGAAGAGATGACCCTCGCCACCTACGAGATCCTCAAGGCTGGTGGCTTCACCAATGGCGGTTTCAATTTCGACTCGAAAGTGCGTCGCCAGAGCCTCGACGATATCGATCTGTTCCACGGCCACGTCGCCGCGATGGACGTCCTCGCCCTGGCGCTGGAGCGTGCCGCCGCCATGCTGCAGAACGATAAACTCCAGCACTTCAAGGATCAGCGCTACGCCGGCTGGCAGCAGCCTTTCGGACAATCGGTACTGGCAGGCGAATTCAGCCTTGCCTCGCTCGCCGAACACGCCTTCGCCAACGAGCTGAACCCGCAGGCCGTCAGTGGCCGTCAGGAACTGCTTGAAGGCGTGGTCAACCGCTTTATCTACGCCTGACTGGCGTAGCTGGACGTCGCCCCGTGACATTCAGGCGACAAATCTTCATACGCGACGTCCGGCAACGCTCTACAGTTTTATCGGTATCACCCACAGTCAAGCAGTGTCTCAAACAACAATAAAAGGACGCACCCTATGAACACCCTCAAACGTACGCTGCTCGCCAGCGCGCTGGCCTTGCTGTCCCTGCCGGTGATGGCTGACTCTGCGCACCCGAAAATAGGTTTTTCCATTGATGACCTGCGTCTGGAACGCTGGTCACGCGACCGTGATTACTTCGTTGCGGCGGCGGAAAAGCTCGACGCCAAGGTCTTCGTGCAATCAGCGGATGCCAATGAACAGAAACAGATATCGCAGATAGAAAACCTTATCTCTCGCGGCGTCGATGTGATCGTCATCGTGCCGTTCAACGCCACCGTGCTGACCAACGCCGTTGCCGAGGCCAAGAAGGCCGGGATCAAGGTGGTGTCGTATGACCGGCTGATCCTCAATGCCGATATCGACGCGTACATTTCCTTCGATAACGAAAAAGTCGGAGAGATGCAGGCCAACGGCGTGCTGAAAGCAGCGCCCAAGGGCAATTACTTCCTGCTGGGCGGCGCGCCCACCGACAACAACGCCAAGATTCTGCGCGAAGGCCAGATGAAGGCGCTGCAACCGGCTATCGACAGAGGTGATATCAAGATCGTCGGCCAGCAGTGGGTAAAGGAGTGGAACCCTACCGAGGCCCTGAGCATTGTTGAAAACGCCCTGACCCGCAATAACAACAAGATCGATGGCATCGTCGCCTCCAACGACGCCACTGCCGGCGGCGCGATTCAGGCCCTCGCCGCACAGAAACTGGCCGGCAAAGTCCCTATCTCGGGTCAGGACGCGGACCTCGCGGCGGTCAAGCGGGTCATCGATGGCACGCAGACCATGACTGTCTACAAGCCGCTGAAACTGATTGCCACGGAAGCCGCCAAGCTCTCTGTGCAACTGGCACGCAATGAGAAACCCGATTTCAGCTCGAAATACGACAACGGCAGCAAACAAGTCGACACCATCCTGCTGACGCCTACAGCGTTGACCAAGGACAACATCGACCTGCTGGAGAAAGACGGGTTCTATACCAAGGCGCAGATTGACGGGCAATGAGCCTCGATCGTTGATACGTCGCTGAAAGCCAGAGCACGACCCTGCGGTTTAGCCGGGTCGCCGCTCAGGGCAAGCCTTCACACCTTCGTAGAGCCCTGCGCCATGTCTGACTACCTGTTGCAAATGAACGGCATCGTCAAATCCTTTGGCGGTGTAAAAGCGCTCAACGGCATCGATATCACAGTGAAGCCCGGCGAGTGCGTGGGCCTGTGCGGCGAGAACGGCGCGGGCAAATCCACCTTGATGAAAGTCCTGTCGGCGGTCTATCCCTACGGCACCTGGGAGGGCGAAATCCTGTGGGACGGCCAACCGCTCAAGGCACAGTCGATCAGTGAAACTGAAGCGGCCGGGATCGTCATCATCCATCAGGAGCTGACGCTGGTCCCGGACCTGTCGGTGGCCGAAAACATTTTTATGGGCCACGAGCTGACGCTCCCCGGCGGGCGCATGAATTACCCGGCCATGATGCACCGCGCCGAGTCGCTGATGCGTGAACTCAAAGTGCCTGACATGAACGTGGCGCTGCCGGTTTCGCAGTATGGCGGCGGCTACCAGCAACTGGTGGAAATCGCCAAGGCGCTGAACAAGAAGGCGCGCCTGTTGATTCTCGACGAGCCCTCCTCGGCCCTGACCCGCTCCGAAATCGAGGTGTTGCTGGACATCATTCACGACCTGAAGGCCAAGGGGGTCGCGTGCGTGTACATCTCGCACAAACTCGATGAGGTGGCCGCCGTGTGCGACACCGTTTCCGTCATCCGCGACGGCAAACATATCGCCACCACTGCAATGGCGGACATGGACATTCCGAAGATCATCACCCAGATGGTCGGACGCGAAATGAGCAACCTCTACCCCACCGAGCCGCATGATGTCGGCGAGGTGATTTTCGAAGCGCGGCATATCACCTGCTACGACGTCGATAACCCCAGGCGCAAGCGCGTCGACGACGTGTCATTCCTCCTCAGGCGCGGGGAAATCCTCGGCATCGCCGGGCTGGTGGGCGCGGGCCGTACCGAACTGGTCTCCGCCCTGTTCGGCGCCTATCCCGGTCGGTACAGCGGTGAAGTGTGGCTGAATGGCCAGGCGATCGACACGCGCACGCCGCTCAAATCGATCCGCGCCGGCCTGTGCATGGTCCCTGAAGACCGCAAGCGCCAGGGCATCATTCCGGACCTGGGCGTCGGCCAGAACATCACCCTCGCGGTCCTCGACAGCTACTCGAACATGACCCGCATCGACGCTGAAGCCGAACTGGGCAGTATCGACCGGGAAATCTCGCGCATGCACCTCAAGACCGCCAGCCCGTTTTTACCGATCACCAGCCTGTCAGGCGGCAATCAGCAGAAAGCCGTGCTGGCGAAGATGCTGCTCACCCGCCCGCGCGTTCTGATTCTCGACGAGCCTACCCGCGGCGTCGATGTCGGTGCCAAGTACGAGATCTACAAGCTGATGGGCGCGCTGGCAGCCGAGGGCGTGTCGATCATCATGGTGTCTTCGGAGCTGGCCGAAGTGCTGGGCGTGTCCGACCGTGTGCTGGTGATTGGCGACGGCCAGTTGCGCGGCGACTTCATCAACCATGACCTGACTCAGGAGCAGGTCCTCGCCGCTGCACTCAGCCACTCCGATACCCCTCACAATAATGCCCGGAAGACCGCGTAGATGAACCAGGTCAAACAGTTCTTCACCCGCTACAAAATGCTCGCGCTGGTGATTGCCATCGCCGTTATCTGGCTGTTCTTCAGCTGGCAGACCGAGGGCGGCTTCCTCACCCCGCGCAACTTGTCCAACCTGCTGCGCCAGATGTCCATTACCGGGATTCTGGCCTGCGGCATGGTGCTGGTGATCATCAGCGGCGAGATTGACCTGTCGGTGGGCTCATTGCTTGGCCTGCTCGGTGGCCTGGCGGCGATTCTGGATGTGGTTTACCACGTTCCGCTGCTGGCGAACCTGAGTGTGGTGGCCCTGTGCGGCCTGATGATCGGCCTCGCCAATGGCTACATGACTGCCTACCTGCGGATCCCCTCGTTCATCGTCGGGCTGGGTGGCATGCTGGCGTTTCGTGGCGTCCTGCTGGGGATCACCGGCGGCACGACCATCGCCCCGGTGTCACCGTCGCTGGTCTATATCGGCCAAGGTTACCTGCCGCACGCGGTGGGCACCGGACTCGGGATTCTGCTGCTGGCGCTGACGCTGTTCCTGACCTGGAAACAACGGCGCAACAGAGCACTGCACGGCCTGGCAGCGCATTCGCTGATTCGTGATGTGTTGCGTGTGGTGTTGATCGGCGCCGTGCTGGGCGGCTTTGTCTATGTGCTCAACAGCTACGACGGAATCCCTGTTCCAGTGTTGCTGTTGCTGGTCCTGCTCGGCGTATTCAGCTACGTCACCAGCCAGACGGTATTCGGACGCCGCGTCTACGCCGTCGGCAGCAACATGGAGGCCACGCGCCTGTCCGGCATCAACGTACAGGCCGTGAAGCTATGGATCTTCGGCATCATGGGCGTGATGTGCGCGTTCGCCGGGCTGGTCAATACAGCACGCCTGGCCGCCGGCTCACCCTCGGCAGGCAACATGGGCGAACTCGACGCCATCGCCGCATGCTTCATCGGCGGCACATCGATGCGCGGTGGTTCAGGCACTGTCTACGGCGCCCTGCTCGGCGCACTGGTGATTACCAGTCTCGACAACGGCATGTCGATGCTCGACGTCGACAGTTACTGGCAGATGATCGTCAAGGGCGGCATTCTGGTATTGGCGGTGTGGGTGGACGTGAGTACCCGCGCCGGGCGGCGCTGATCGCTGCCCGACACGCGAGCTGACAGCGCGCGATCAAGCCGGTCTGGCCGCTATCGCTTCGACCTCGATCAACGCGCCGGGCAATGGCAGCGCCACCACCTGCAACGCCGTGCGCGCGGGTTTGAGAGGTTGTTCCGGCGTGCCGAAAAATTGCGTGTAACCGGCCTGCAGCCCGGCAAAATCCAGCTTGCCGGCGGTTTCCTCGGCACCGACCAGAAATACCCGCAACTGTACGATATCGCCCAGATCGAGGTCCTGTTGCTGAAGGATTCTGCGCAGTTTGTTGAATACCGAAACGGTCTGTACTTCGGTGTTGCCATAGGCTGCCGGCGTACCCGCCGGAGCCTTCGGGTCGGCGAGGTCAGGCAAGGTGCCGCTGACGAATACCAGGCTGGTCGAGGCTGGCACTGTCACGGTTTGCGAGATCGGAAAATCGCCGACGCTGGTGCGTTGAATGCTGTCGCTCATGGTGTCTCTCCTTCAATGGATATTCAGGAATAAGGGTTACGTAAAACGACGGGGTCGTGCAGTTGCACGTCATGACGCGGCAAGGGTCGAAATCTGCCGCACTTGCCTCACTCGCTCGGCCAGTTGCGCCACCACATGTCGCGCCGAGTTGGCCGCCGACTCCTGCCAGATGCCGACTCCGCTTTGCACCAGCCCGTCACCGGCGAAGTACACACGACCATGGGGCTCGTCCAGCAACGCACTGGCAGCGGCCGGAAAATGTTCGCGTTGCAACCAAGGGCCTTCGCTGTAAGGGATCTGCTCCCAGGACACGGCCAGCGGGTTGCGCAACTGCCGCGAATACCCCGGATGCAGCAGCTCTACCGCTTCTCTGGAAGCAGCGTATTGTGTGTCGAACGGTTGCGCACCGAACGCAGCGGCCCCCTCCCCGGTGACATAACCCGCCACCAGCAGACCTTCACGGGTGTTCAAATCGTTACTGGGATACCACAACAGCCGCGCCGGATGGTCGATCCAGGACAACCCGCCGTAGATGCGGTAGTCGGTTTCCCAAAAACGCGGAGATTGCCAGGCCACCTTGGTCGCCTGATCGTTGCGGGTGCTGAGCAAGGCCGCCTTGACCGGGTCACTGAAATCGGTGTCCAGTCTGGCCAGCAAGGGCAGTGGCAGGGTTGACACCAGATAGTCGGCGCGCACCACATGCTCGCGACCGCTGTATCTGTCGTGATAGGTAACTGCCACGCCGTCTTCCAGTTGACGAATCTGCCGTACCTTCGCGCCCAGTTGCACCTGGTCGGTGAGGCGCTGGTAAAAGGCGTCGGTGATCCGGTCCATGCCACCGACCGGTTGAAACATGGTCGCGGAAAACTCGGGAAACTCGGTGTGCAGCAGTGCGCCCCACAATTCGGGGTGCAGCAAGCGATCCAGCGCCACCGGTTGCGCACTGGTCGGCAAGGCTCCCGGATGAGAAAGTGACGTCCGATGGCCGGAGCGCAGGCTGCCCTCGTACGCCAGCTCCTGCGAAAGGTCGCCATACACCTGCAAGAACGCCAACAGCCGCTGACGCTCCTCGCCACTCAACACATCGTCCAGCGCGTCGCGCTGCACCGCCCTGGCCAGCAAACCGGAAAGATGGCCGCGAGCGTCATTGATCGCCTGGCCGACAGTGAACGCGGGGCGTTGCAGGTCCGGGCGTACCTGTGCTCCATGGCTGCTGTTGACCAGTACTTCAAGCGGCACACCCAGTTCACTGCAGTAGTCGAGCAACGTCCGATGCTGGCTGGGAATGCGCGCCGGACCGGCATTGAAATACACCCCTGAATCGAAGCTTGCGGTCTGTGAGCGGCCGTCCTTGTACTCCACCCGATCGCCGTTGCGCAGCGTCCAGTTACGGCCACCCACTCGCTCACGGGCTTCCAGCACTTGCACGGCAAAACCTGCGCGCTTCAGTTCCAGTGCCGTGACCAGCCCGGCAATGCCTGCCCCCAGCACCAGCACGCGCGTGCCCTGCCCCAGACCGTCGCCGAGTTTCAGAGGCTGTGGCCGTCGATGTGATGAAGGCCCCAGCCCCAGTACCGCAAGCGCATCCTTGACGGCGGTCTCGCCGCCCACGGCAGCGATACTGGAAAGCGCTTCACGTCGTGTCAGTCCCATATCGTTTGCTCCCTTCAACGCTTCAGTCCGGCAAGCCGGGCGGGTTGATCAACGACCTGTCGACGCGCTCCACATCCAGCCCCCAGCGTTTGAGCACCTGCTCGTACTGGCCGCCGGCAATCGCTCCTTCCAGGGCGGTGTGAATCGGCCTGACCAGGCCGTTGTCCTTGCGCGTGGTCACGGCGATATCCGCCTGCAGCGGCCAGCCGCCATTAACCGTGCCTACCCGCTTGATGCCGCCAGTAATCGCGGCCGAATAGGCATATATCGAATTGGGCCCGAACAGCGCATCACTGCGACCCGACTGAATGGCAAGTTGTGCGGCCGCCTGATCATCGAAGTACTGCAACAGCGCAGGCTTGATACCGGCCTTTTCATTCGCTTCGTTCCACGCCAGCAGAACCTTTTCCTGATTGGTGCCGGAGCCGACGATAATTTTCAGCCCGGCAATGTCCGACGCCTGTTTTATCTCGCTGATTTTGCTGTTGGCTTTCACGTAGAAGCCCAGGACGTCCTGACGGTAAGTGGCGAAATCGAAGCGTTTCTTGCGTGCTTCAGTGACTGTGACATTGCTGATCACCGCGTCGTATTTTCCCGAACTGACGCCCAGCGGCCAGTCCTCCCAACTGGTCTGCACCACGTTCAATTGCAAGCCCAGGCTATCCGCTACCAGTTGCGCGGTATCGGCCTCGCTGCCGATAGTGGTTTTGTCGTCGTTGGCCAGCAGCGCCAACGGTGGCCCCGCAACACCGGAGACGGCCACGGTGAACTTGCCAGGCTGGGCGAACTTGAAGCCCGCCGGGATCTGTGCGATGGCCGCCTCGTTACGCGGCACATGAATGCGTGGCCGGTCGGGACTCAGATCGACCGGTTGCGCGGTCGACGCCAACGTATTGTGGGCGACGCTGACAGCTAGCGTCAGCAAGGCCACACGGGCGCTATTGATGAACATCAGTGGTCACTCCTTGATAGCGGGAAAGTCATAGCACCTTGCCGAGAAAGGCAGCCGTGCGAGGATGTCGAGGTTGATGGAACACCTGTTCCGGCGGCCCCTGCTCGATCAGTCGGCCCTCGCAGAGAAACACGACATGGTCTGCCACCTCACGGGCGAAGCCGATTTCATGAGTGACCACCACCAGCGTGACGCCCAACTGCGTCAGGCCCTTGATGACGTCCAGCACCTCGCCGACCAGCTCGGGGTCAAGGGCTGAGGTGGGCTCATCGAACAACAGGACCTTGGGGTCCAGCGCAAGCGCGCGGGCGATGGCGACACGCTGTTGCTGACCACCGGAAAGCTGGCGCGGGTACGCATCTGTCTTGTCTGCCAGACCAACCCTGGCGAGCAGTTCACTTGCCCTGGCCCGGGCCTCGGACTTGCTCCAGCGTTTGTGGGCCAAAGGCGCCTCGGCGATGTTTTCCCAGGCAGTGAGGTGCGCGAACAGGTTGAAATTCTGGAACACGAAGCCGACCTCGATCCGCCGCTTGAGAATCTCGCGCTCCTTGAGTTCATAGAGCAGGTCGCCCTTGCGACGATAGCCAACGTAATCACCGTCGATGGTGATGTACCCGCTGTCGATCTTTTCCAGGTGGTTGATAGTGCGCAGCAGCGTGGACTTGCCGGAACCGGAAGGACCGAGTATCACCGTGACCTTGCCCGGCTCGATGCTCAGGTCGATGTCCTTGAGCACCTGCTGGCTGCCAAAGCGCTTGCCCACGCCCTGAATCTGAATGCGCCCTGCGCGCACTGGCGTGGAGGCCTCACTCATGGTGCTTCTCCCCGGAAGCGCTGGCATGGAGCCAGCCGCGCAGGCGCTGCAAGGGTGTCGGCGGCAGTACACGTGCCGAGCCACGGGCAAAGTGGCGTTCGACGTAATACTGGGCACTGGTCAGCACCGTAGTGATGATCAGGTACCAGACGGTGGCCACGATCAGCAACGGAATCACTGCCTGGGTGCGGTTGTAGATGACCTGCACGGTGTAGAACAGCTCCGGCAAGGCCAGCACGTAAACAATGGATGTTCCCTTGACCAGACCGATGATCTCGTTAAAACCCGAAGGCAGAATCGAGCGCAACGCCTGGGGCAGAATGATCCGGAAAATTCGCCGCGACGCAGGCAGGCCAAGTGCCGCAGCAGCTTCATGCTGACCGGCATCGACACCGATCAGCCCGCCACGAATGATTTCTGCGGTATAGGCCGACTGCATCAGGCTCAAGCCCAGTACCGCAACGGTGAACTGACTGAGCACGTCCACCGTCGACCACTCGGCGAAGACCAGCTGGGTGAACGGCACCCCGAGTACGATGTGGTCGTACAGGTAGGCGAAGTTGTAGAGGATGATCAACACCAACAGCGCAGGCATCGAGCGGAAAAACCAGATGTAGCCCCAGGCCAGTGCCGCCAGCAGCGGCGAGCCGGACAGGCGCGCCAACGCCAGCGCCGTGCCGAGAATGATGCTGAACAGCGTGCTGAGCAACGTCAACAGAAGCGTCTGCGCAAGGCCGCGCAGCACCGATGGCGAGAAGAACCACTGGCCGAAAACGCCCCACTCCCAGCGCGGGTTGGTCGCCAGCGAGTGCACAATGGCCAGCAGCACAAGCGCCGCGAATATCGACCCGATCCAGCGACCGGGATGCCGGGCGGGAACGACCTGCAACGCCTTTATCGGCGGCGGTGCTACGCGGCTCTGAGGAAGCGGATAATGACTGGGCTCATCAATGAAGTCATAGGGTTTGGCGACAATGGGCATGGTGGTTCCTCGCACGCAATATTGAGTTGTCAGGTGCTGGCCTTAAAAGGCGTAAGTCAGCCGGGTGTAGTAATAGCCGCCAGTAAAACCGTAGGGCGAATAGGTGCCGTAGCTGCTGACCATGGTGCTGCTGGGAATCCCCTGCTTTTTGGGATAGACGTCGAACAGGTTCTTGGCCCCGACGGCGACGTTGAGGTTTTTGCTGAGGTTGTAGCCAAGGTCCAGATCGGTGATCCATTTGGTGCCGTACACCCGGTCCAGATCACGATTGGCTGAGGAATTGACCTCCTTGTAAGCGCCGTAGCGGGTCAGCGCCAGATTCAGGTTGAAGCGCTCGATACTCCAGTCACCGCCCAGAATCAGCTTGGTGCGCGGCTGCACACCGGTGATCAGATTGCGCGCTTCGCGGTCCATCAGTTCATAGGACGTACCGAGAATCGAGGTGGATTCCTTGTAGCTGAGGATCTTCGTCTGGTTCCAGTTGAACGCCGCCGTCCACTTCAATGCCCCGTACGGCCCCAGGTCCTGACTGTAATTGCTGACCAGGTCCAACCCCTTGGTACGGGTGTCGGCACCGTTGATGAAGTACTGGCCACCCGACGTCGAGTCGATGCCATTGTTGAGCAGCACCTGCGTGACCTCATCGCCCAGCAAGGTGCCGGTCAGCGTGATGCGCTCACGCAAATTGATCACGTAGGCGTCGGCGGTCAGCGTGAGGCGCTCGGTCGGTGTGAGCGTGAAACCCAGGCTGAAGTTGGTCGAGCGCTCCGGTTTGAGGTCCTCCGCGCCCAGCGCCTTCGCGGCCCCCGACCCGGTCGGCAACACGCCGTAGTTGATGGACTGATAGACCCCGTCCACCACGCCATACGTGGTCGAGCGTGCACTGAACAGGCTGTTGGCCAGAGACGGCGCACGGAAGCCATTGCTGACAGTGGCACGTACGGCGAATTGGGGAGTGAAATCGTAACGCGTGGTCAGCTTGCCGCTGCGGGTCGCGCCCACGCCCTGATTGTAATGCTCGTAGCGAAATGCGCTGCCAACGTACCAGTCCGGTACAGGGTTGAAGCCCACGTCGACATAACTGGCGACACTGTTACGCGAGGCGCTGTTTTCTTCGTCAGGGGAAATACCGTTGGTGACTTGCGCTCCGGAAGACGCGCAGTTGCCCGGCGCAATGCAGTAGCCGCCATTGGCATAGGATTCATAGTCACCGGCCTGCACCTCGTACGTCTCACGCCGATGCTCGAGGCCATAGGACACATCCAGAGGCTTTTGCAGACCGATGTCGAAGCCGCGCTTAAAGTCCAGATTGGTGGTCAGTTCGGTGGATATCCACGTGCCGGAAGTAAAGCGGTTGGGTGTGGCTTCACCCAGGGACGGGTTCTGATTGTGCGTAGTGCCCTGCTCGGCTTCGTTGCGCCCATAAGTGCTGGACAGGTCCCAATCCCATTCGCCGACGGCGCCCTTGCCGCCCAATGCTGCCTGAACATCGTCTTCATCGATGTACCAGGTCGGCGTGTATCCCGCCGGATATCCGTTAGGCCCGGTGGTAATGGTATTGGTGATGGTCGGCAGACGAAAATTCTGCCCCTGCTCGGCCTTACGACGTGAATACGTGGTGAAGGAATACAGGCTCAGACTGCCATCGACGGGCAGTTCGGCGTTGTACCCCAGGGTCAGCAGATTAGTCTTTGGCGTGCCGTAGCCGCCATACGTGGACTTGCCCGCCAGGTCATAGGCCTGCTCGTAACTGTAACCATTGGCGCTGGCCTTGTTGTCATCATTCTGGCTGCGGGCGTCCAGCGCCAGTTGCACAATGCCCCCGTCGCCGATCTCGAACCCCTTGTTGAGGCTTTGCTGCACAGTCTGCTTCTTGCCGTCATAGCCGAGCCCGGCATTGGTCACCGAGGTACCACTGGTGTCAGCCTTGAGGATGACGTTGATGACCCCTGCAATCGCATCGGAACCGTATTGGGCCGCTGCGCCATCGCGCAGGACTTCAACATGGTCGATGGCGCTGATGGGGATCAGGTCCAGGTCCGCAGGGGCAGCCCCGGTATTGATGCCGTTGATGTTCAGGGTGGCGCTGGTGTGACGGCGTTTGCCATTGACCAGCACCAGCACTTCGGCGGCGCTCAGACCCCGCAAGTTGGGCGCACGGGCAATGCCGCTGGCGTCCCAGCCGGTTTTTTCCGGCAGGGTCAGCGATGGAATCACAGCGCTCAGGGCTTCCATCAGTCCGGGCTTGCCGGTGCTCTGTAACTGTCTGGCGCTGACCACATCGATCGGCACCGGGCTGCTGGTGACCGTGCGTTGCTCGGCACCGCGATTACCGGTGACCACCACAGTGGACAAGGTACGCGGGTCGTCGGTGTTGTTTTCCTGGGCTCTTATGGTCCCTGACAGCAACATGCCCCCTATCGCCAAGGCCAATGGGCAGTAGCCCATTGCAGCAGTCGATACCCGGGCACGTTGTAAGGCTTGTTTCATACCCACTCCAGACATGGCTGTCATCGCAGCCACACATCCAAATCGCGAAATCGGACACTCCCGCTGTCTTGAGGACGGCGCGGCATGCACGGTTTTAAAAGTGATCAACGACATGCAGGAAAGCCTGCGGCCGGGTTTGGCACTTAGCGGTCTGAACGAACTAGCTGTGAGGCGAGTAGTCGGTGCGGAGCAGTGGCAAGGCGATGCGCCTGTCAATGACAGGGCGAGAGAAGTAAAGGCAACGGCAGGATTGAACAGGCAACATACGTTGAACTCCCTTCCAACGATTCTGCACCGGGGTCAGCGTTTCAGCGCCCCTGTCACACTGCGCAGGCTGGCGGCATGACACACAGAATCTTGATCACGATTGGTACCATCCGAGGTAAGGGGTAGGCTGTTGAAACCAAACATAACGGAATCAATTTCGAAAATATAATTCTATTTGGTCATAAGCTAATATTATTATTTCTGATCTAAATTAAATCTAATTATTTAAAAATAACATTTTCTGCATGAGAAATTTTCCAGATCGAAAAGCCCGGTTATCAAGCCGGGCTTCACGCCACATTGCCTACTTCGAGAGCAGAAGCTCGACCAGCTCGTCCGCCCCTCTCGAAATGCCGGCCTGCGCCGCCGACAGACTTCCGAAGGTTGAGCCGATGTCATAGACCTTCGGATACTGCCGGGTGACATAGGACGCCAGCAGTTGCGAAGTGGACGCGTCGTAGATCTCGACGGCATAACTCACGGAGCCGGTAAAAGTCCCCTTACGATCTCGGGCCGCCTGAAACAGGTTATAAGAGCCCATGCCGATATCGAATCTGGAGAACGTCGACAGCCCGGCGACAGTGGTCTCGGCCCCGGTCAGCGTGAGGCGAATCCTCAACGTACCGCGCCCCGGCGTGGCGGTGAATCGAAAGTGTCGCCCCAAGGCCTCGGAGAACTTGACCGTCATGTCGTTGGCCAGGGTTATGCGGTCCTTGCGCTCCAGCCCGGAAAACTGGGCATCCACTCCCGTGTAAATCACCACGGGCTCAAGCATGATTTGATCGTATTTATTCCAGTTGACTGCGGTGGTGTATTTAAACGGTATACGCCCGGTACTGTCCTGCTCGTTAGGCCGCATTTCGAGCGAGGACTCTATGCCCGAGTAAGGGGACGGTTCGTGGCTGGCACACCCCGCGGCCAGAAATCCCAACAACAAAAGCACGGACACCTTCATCTGTTTAACGTAGTGCATGGGCAATTCTCCAGCGTGATCAGGTTATTGATATTCAAACGCTCACCGTCCATCAGGCACGCCTGCAGGCAACGCGCTTGAACAGCATTGTTTGTAGTGAAAATCTCTCAGTTACCTGTTGCGGGCTATCCACAAACGGCGATACCGCATTGCACGGCATTCAATCGTTCGCTATCTGTTGGCACTGAAAGATGACTCATTCCGTTTGGGCTTTGCCGTCGCTCGTAGCGAAACCGGCAACGCCAAAACTGTACCAAGGTGTATACTTTTAGACGTTTGCAGAGCGCTCGTCAATCTAAAATGTACACATCGGTATACTTTTGATGGCTTCGAGATCATTGACCTGGAAAGACAGGGAGCGTGTCAGGTAAGTGGGAGCTAAACCCCCCTTGGATCGGTAGTACTCGAAACCCAAGGCCCGGATGACCGCCACCGCCCATTGTCAGCAAGGTCTTTTGAGCATAAGGTGTAAAAAACCTATACAAGACTACTAGCGATGTACAAGAAAGTTGAATGGCCGCTGACGCTTTACTTTGATGGTGACTGCCCGCTCTGCGCTCGAGAAGTCAGAACCCTGCGCGCCCATGCAAAGCCTGAGCGGCTTTTGTTCGTGGATATCCGTGATGACGCCTTTGACGCCACTTCACTGGGATTCACACTTGAGGATATGGAGTCGTTACTGCACGCCAGATTCAGCGATGACACGTGGATCAAGGGTCTGGACGCGACACTCTGGAGTTGGCGAGCGGCCGGGCTGGGTGCATGGGTCGCGCCGCTGTCATGGCGATTCATGAGGCCAGTGTTTAACCTGGGCTACCGGCTTTTCTGCCGCTCGCGCCCTTACCTTGCCTGGCTGCCCCACCCTGACGGCAGCCGCCGTTGCAGTAGCAACAGCTGTGCGGTCCCGGACGCAAAACCTGCTTCGGCCAAGCGGACGTCCACTACAGAGAAGTAAACCGGGAATGCATACCGCAGAAACGAAAAAAGACGCCTAGGCGTCTTTTTTTGCTGATTCACTAAGCCTGGTGGGTTTAGTGAATCAATGTTTGGAGCGGGAAACGAGACTCGAACTCGCGACCCCGACCTTGGCAAGGTCGTGCTCTACCAACTGAGCTATTCCCGCATTGTCTTGATGACGGGCGCTATTCTAGCGGTTCAGATAGCGGCGTCAAGCCTTTGATTCAAAAACTTATTTTTTTTCTGCAGTGGTTCTGAGGTGCGGCCACGCGGCCCTCAGGTATTGCACCATGGACCACAGGGTCAGCCCCGCAGCGATAAGCAGCAGCGCATAGCCGAGAATCACCCACAGGGTGATGGCCGGCGGGTTGCCGAGCAGAATGACCAGCGCGAGCATCTGCGCCGCCGTCTTCCATTTACCCATGTTGGAAACGGCAACCTGCGCACGCGCGCCGATTTCCGCCATCCATTCGCGGAGCGCAGAGATTACGATTTCACGGCCGATGATCACCGCTGCGGGCAGCGTCAGCCATAGATTGGCGTGCGCCTGAACCAGCAGCACCAATGCCACGGCCACCATCAGTTTGTCGGCTACCGGATCGAGAAAGGCGCCAAAGGGCGTGCTTTGTTCAAGACGGCGGGCCAGATACCCGTCGAGCCAGTCGGTCGCCGCAGCGAACGCAAAGACTGCACTGGCCGCCATGTAGCTCCAGTGATAAGGCATGTAGAACAACAAAATGAAGATCGGAATCAGTAAAACGCGTAGTACGGTGATCAGATTAGGGATATTCATCGGCACAACTGGCTACGAGGTGAACGAGCATTCTACTCGCTGTGCAGGTTTGCATAAATCGACTCTGCCAGCTTTTTGCTGATTCCGGGTGCTTTTGCTATTTCATCGATGCTGGCACGGGACAATTCCTGCAATCCACCGAAATGTTTGAGCAGATCACGACGCCGGGTCGGCCCGACACCCGCCACGCCCTCAAGGGTCGATGTGCGCCGGGTCTTGCCGCGACGGGCACGGTGGCCGGTGATTGCGAAACGGTGTGCCTCGTCGCGAATCTGCTGAATAAGGTGCAGGGCCGGAGAGTCGCCGGGCAGCGTGAATTCATGCGCTGAGTCGTTCAGGTACAGGGTTTCGAAACCGGCCTTGCGCGTGGTGCCCTTGGCAACACCGAGCAGGATGAGCTCAGGAACCTGTAATTCATTGAGCACGTCGCGCGCCATGGACATCTGCCCCTTGCCGCCGTCCACCAGCAGCACGTCAGGCAACTTGCCCTCCCCGGCCTTGATGCGGCTGTAACGCCGGGTCAACGCCTGGTGCATGGCGGCATAGTCGTCGCCCGCCGTCACGCCTTCAATATTGAAACGCCGGTAATCGGACTTGATCGGGCCTTCGGGGCCGAACACCACGCACGACGCTACGGTCGCCTCACCGCTGGAGTGGCTGATGTCGTAGCATTCCAGGCGCATTGGCGGGTCTTCGAGACCCAGCACCTTGGCCAGCGCTTCGAACCGCGACGCAACGTGCTGACGGTTGGCCAGCCGCGCGGTCAGTGCTTGCTCGGCATTGGTGACCGCCATTTGCTGCCAGCGCGCCCGCGTGCCGCGCACGCGATGACTGATGACCATCTCGACCCCGCGCAGCTCTTCGACGGCGTCGACGAACGCAGGGAAATCGTCGTTGATGACATTGACGATGACTTCACCGGGCAGCTCACGGTCGATGCCGCCGAGAAAATACTGAGCCAGGAATGCCGACATCACTTCGCCGACCTCCTCTTCTATGCCCACCTGCGGGAAGAAGTTCTTGCTGCCCAGCACCCGCCCGCCCCGCACGCTGATCAGGTGCACGCAGGCACCGCCAGGGTTGACGAACGCGGCGACCACATCGACATCGCCGGTGCCGCCATCCATGCTTTGCTGATCCTGGACGCGGCGCAACAAGGCCACCTGATCACGCAACTCGGCTGCGCGTTCGAAATCGAGCGCCATCGCGGCTTTTTCCATCGACGCGTTCAGCTCGTCGCTCAGGGCATTGCTGCGCCCTTCGAGGAACATTACCGAGTGACGCACGTCTTCGGCATACACCTCAGGCTCGACCAGCCCGACACACGGCCCTTTGCAGCGTTTGATTTGATATTGCAGGCAAGGACGCGTGCGGTTCTTGAAGTAGCTGTCCTCGCACTGCCGCACCTGGAAAGTCTTCTGCAGCAGACTGAGGCTCTCGCGAATCGCGCCGGCACTCGGGTAAGGCCCGAAATAACGACCCTTGGCCTTCTTGGTGCCACGATGAATGCTCAGCCGCGGAAAGGCGTTGTCGGACAGAAACACATAGGGATAGGACTTATCGTCACGCAGGAGAATGTTGTACGGGGGCCGCCACTCCTTGATGAGGGTCTGCTCCAGCAACAACGCTTCGGTTTCGTTGCCCGTGATGGTGGTTTCGATCTGGGCGATGCGCGACACCAGCGCTCCGGTCTTGGGCGCGTGTCCGGTCTTGCGGAAGTAGCTGGCAAGACGCTTCTTGAGGTTCTTGGCCTTGCCGACGTAAAGCAGTGTGGCTTCGGCGTCGAACATACGGTAGACGCCGGGGCGACCGCTACAGGTCGCGAGAAATGCACTTGGATCAAATGTCTGGGTCATGTTCAGGCGCTGGCATCAACCATGCCGTGACGTACAGCGAGCAAAGCCAGTTCAACATCACTGCTGATCGAGAGCTTTTCAAAGATACGGTATCGGTAGGTATTAACGGTTTTCGGTGACAGGCACAGTTTGTCCGAGATGGTCTGGACTTTCTGACAGCCAACAATCATCAGGGCAATCTGGATCTCGCGCTCGGACAGCAGATCGAACGGCGAATTGTTGACCTGCGGCTGAAATGACTTCAATGCCAGTTGCTGGGCAATCTGCGGGCTGATGTAACGCTGACCGGCAAACACCAGGCGAATGGCCTGGACCATTTCAGCGAGCCCGGCGCCCTTGGTCATGTAACCGGCAGCGCCGGCCTGCAGCAAACGGGTCGGGAAAGGATCTTCTTCACAGACGGTGACAGCGACGACCTTGATATCCGGGTGGCTGCGCAGCATCTTGCGCGTCGCTTCCAGACCTCCGATACCCGGCATCTTGACGTCCATCAGCACGACGTCGGGCTTGAGCTCGCGCGCTTTTTTCAGGGATTCCTCGCCGGAATCGGCCTGTCCGACAACCTGCAGACCATCAATGTCGGCCAGCATGCGTGTGATGCCTGTCCGGACAAGATCATGGTCATCGACAACTAGCACCTTAATCAAGCAGACACCTCGCGCAACGGTCATAACGAATGCCAATCACCATAACAAAAACAACGAGGCAGACCTAGCACTGCGAACACCGTCTCACATCAATATGATGGCAGGCGCATCCGGGAGGGCTGCAAAAATCTCGACAGGACGGCGGAGCCGCGCGCGTCCCGGTCTTGTATCAGTTACCTGAAGGAAGCTTTGCAGTGCCCGGTGATGGCGCCGAAAGCTCGGCAATTGTGGTGGTTAGGCGTCTGATAGCGTCCTGATCTTCCTTGCCCAGCACCCGGTAATTGCCCAGGATCTTTTCTTCGATAAGACTGAGATTGTCGATCGGCACCGGCGTTCGCGTCCCCGTTAACACATAGAGCACGTCAACACCTTTGGCCGCAACCGCAGCCAGGTAATCGGCCTTGGGCGCGCGATCGCCATTTTCGTACTTTCCCTGTGCGTTGGCCTCGACCCCTCCTATTTCGCCAAATGTACGCTGAGACATCCTCAGGCGCTCTCTTTCCTTTCTCAGCCGGCAACCGATTCCACTCATTTGAACCTATGATCCTGTCGAAGCCATCCTAACGAATGTTAGAATCCTGCGGAAGTGAATAGATTTGAACGGTTTTGAACTATGCCCGGAATACGTAGCGCCGCACAAGCCAAGGCCTGGCTGGACCAACAGGGCAAATCTGTTCAGGAGTTCGCTCGTGAAAATTGCATTGATCCGGCGACCACTTACCAGGTACTGGCAGGACGCAAGAAAGGAAGGCGTGGTGAAGCGCATAAGGTAGCTGTACTGCTGGGCATGAAAATCGGGACGATCCCGAACTCGGAAGCCCTGCATGAAGAAGCACGTGAAGAATAGCCGATTATTACCTGGTGAAAACTACCTGGCGACAACGCATCCCGGACAAAACGCCAAAGCCGTTGTCTGCACTCAGGTATACAGGGTTGCGGGTAAAATAGCCCGCCCGGATACCGCATGCCATCAACCGTTGAGCGGTTCGCTGTCGCTACCGGGATTCCACTTGCCTGCGTTCGCGAAAATCGATAATCCCGCTGATTGAATTTTCCAATTGAAGACGCCTGCTTTCCTGAAGTAAGCTTGCGCTCAATCTACGGAGACCCACCATGCTGCAGTCCACTTCACCGCTACTCGACGTTGCTACCAGCATTACTTGCCGTGCACGCGCCGTGGCTGTGCAGATGGCTTCGGTGAGCGCATCCGTTAATTCTTATTATGGGTATTGGTTTAGCCACTGGCGCGCCTGATACCCATCCGGCGCCCACGTTAAGGGGACGCCAACCAGAGAATTCTCTAACCCCCGGTCGGCTTCCCGACCGGGGTTTTTTTTTCAGGGCCACGTATTTCAACGGTCTGTTCCAGAACAGCCGTAAACAATCAACCTGCATCGCATCGAGGATCACGACATGAACTACGCCACTTATTACCGTAACGACATCGATTTTGCCTGGCGATTTAGCCACCTCCGTTCGGGACAGCCTGCCGCCTCCGTTCGGTCACTGCCAGGTGGCAAGCACATACCCCCGGTTCTAGAAGCCCTTTGTCGAACACCCCAGTAGGGTCTGCGCGGGAGCGTCCCGCCAGCCCAGGAAGCCAGAACATGAATTCGCCCGTTGCCGTAACCCCGTCCGATCTGTCCAGCCATGCCGTCAAACTGGCGGACAACAGCCCCGCCTCGAAACGCCTGCCAGGTACTCTGGAATTGAAGATGCGTCTGCCCCTCGACGCAGCGCTCACCGAACAGGTTGCCGGCCATCGCCGCGCCGTACGTGCCATCCTTGAAGGTCAAGACTCGCGACTGCTGGTCATCGTCGGCCCCTGCTCGATCCACGACCCTCAATCCGCCCTTGAATACGCTGAGCGACTGGCCGGTCTTGCTGCGCAAGTCAGTGATCAGATGCTGCTGGTGATGCGCGCCTACGTCGAAAAACCGCGCACGACGGTGGGCTGGAAAGGTCTGGCTTACGATCCGCGCCTTGACGGCAGTGACGACATGGCCGAGGGCCTGACGCTGTCGCGGCAATTGATGCTGGAGATGCTGGGCCTGGGTCTGCCGATCGCCACCGAGATACTGCAACCCATGGCAGCGGGCTACTTCGACGATCTGCTCAGCTGGGTCGCGATTGGCGCTCGGACCACCGAATCGCAGATCCATCGGGAAATGGCCAGCGGCCTGCCCATGGCCGTCGGTTTCAAGAACGGCACTGACGGCGGCGTGACGGTGGCCAGCGACGCGATGCGCTCGGCTGCGCATCCGCATCGCCACTTTGGCATGGACGGTCATGGCCACCCGGCGATTATCGAGACGCAAGGCAATCCGGATACGCACATCGTGCTACGCGGCGGCCACGGCGGGCCCAATTACGATCGCCAGAGTGTGGCCAAAGTGCAGGCGAGCCTGAGCAAGAATAATGTCGCGTCGCGAATCATGGTCGATTGCAGCCACGCCAACAGTGGCAAGGACCCGCTGCGTCAGCCAGGGGTGTTCGAGGATGTGCTGGAACAGCGCTTGTCAGGCAACACCTCGCTGATCGGCATGATGATCGAGAGCCACCTGTTCGATGGCTGCCAGGCATTGGGCGGGACGCTGCAGTACGGCGTTTCGGTCACCGATGGCTGCCTTGGCTGGGAAGGCACCGAACGCCTGCTGCGTCGTGCGGTTGACCGTCTGCGTTACAGATAAACAGAGCGACGGAACTTTGTCGGGAAATACCGCACTGAATCCGGTAGGCTGTTTCTTTTTTTTCACAGGAGATTATTCCCCATGGCTAAAGCCACTGCCCGCCACATCCTTGTTTCGAGCGAAGAAAAATGCAACGAACTCAAGGCGCAGATCGAAGGCGGCGCTGATTTCGCAGAAATCGCCAAGGCCAATTCCAGCTGCCCGTCGAGCCGTCAAGGCGGTGACCTGGGTTCGTTCGGTCCAGGCCAGATGGTCAAGGAATTCGACACCGTCGTGTTCAGTGCTCCGGTGAACACCGTTCAGGGTCCGGTAAAGACTCAGTTCGGCTATCACCTGCTGGAAGTGACCAGCCGTCAGGACTGATCCTGCCGCGCCGGGTGCCAGACGGCTCATCTTCGGATGGGCCGTTTTTGTATGTGGCCGTTTCAACGACACAGTGGCCCGGCATGCGCGCAGTGGCTTGGCGAAGCGGCCATTTGTCTGTAGAAGATAGCGCGATGCAGAGCCATGAGCTCTGCCATGTTTTTTGTCACCGCTGCACAGCCAGTCGCCTTTAACCCTGACGTTCGCTTGCGAACGTCAGTCAGGATTCGAGTCATGCGTTTTGTTTTTTCATCATTGCTCGCCTTGACGCTGACCTTCGTTGGCGCTGCCCAATCGCTGTCCGCAGCCCCGCAACACGCCCTGACCGTTTACGGCGAAGTTGCGCGCTATCCCGCTGACTTCAAGCACTTCGATTACGTGAACCCGGACGCGCCCAAAGGCGGCAGCATGCGCCGCTCGGCCATCGAGATCGGCCAGTTCGATCACCTGATGCCCTTCACTGACAAGGGCATGGGCGTTTCGCAGATCAACGGCATGCTCTATTCCCCACTGGCCACGCGCTCGATGGATGAGCCCTACACCGTCTACGGGCTTGTCGCCGAGAAAATGGAGCGTGGCGCGGATGGCCTCTCCCTGCGCTTTTACCTGAACCCGAAGGCACGTTTCGCAGACGGTACGCCGATTACTGCCAGTGACGTGAAGTACACCTACGAGCTGCTGATGACGCAGGGCAACCTGCAATACCGGACCCAGTTTGAAGCGGTCAAGGGCGTGGAGGTCGAATCGCCTTCGCAGGTCCGCTTCGACTTCAAGCAGAGCGATAACCGCACACTACCCCTGGATCTGGCTTCGCTTCCGGTATTCCCCGAGCACTGGTGGAAAACCCGTGACTTCGCCAGCGGCGCCGGCTTTGAAATTCCGCCGGGCAGCGGGCCCTACCGGATCAGCCATGTGGACCCTGGCCGCACCGTTACCTTTGAGCGCGATGCGGACTGGTGGGGCAAGGACCTGCCGGTCAGCAAAGGCCTGTATAACTTCGACAGGTTCAGCATCGAATACTTCGGCGACACCGATGTTGCACGTACGGTACTCAAAGGCGGCGCCTACGATTACAACCGCGAGTTTTCGGCCACCGGCTATTCAATCCGCTATGACGGCCCGGCCCTCAGCGACGGACGCCTGCAGAAAGCCCAGTTGGCCAGAGGCGCGGTGCAAAGCTCGCAGGGTTTCGTCTTTAACCTGAGCCGCCCCATGTTCCAGGACCGCCGCGTGCGCCAGGCGCTGTCGCTGCTCTGGGACTTTGAATGGACCAACCGGCAGATGATGCGCAACATGTACATCCGCCAGAACAGCTTCTTCTCCAACTCGGAGCTGGCCGCCAGCGAACTGCCCACGCCGGCTGAGCTTAAAATCCTCGAACCATTGCGCGGCAAAGTCCCCGACCAGGTGTTCGACAGCGTGTTCGAGACGCCCAAAACCGATGGCACAGGCTTCATTCGCGACAAGCAGCTGCAAGCGCTGGCCCTCATGGAGGAAGCAGGCTGGACGCCAAAGGGCGATGAGCTGGTGAATGCCCAGGGCGAACCCTTCAGCTTCACTTTTCTCAATGCACAAACAGGTTTCGAGCGGATGCTGCTGCCCTACAAACGCACCCTGGCGCAGATCGGTATCCACTTCGACATTCGCCGCATCGATGCCGCGCAATACCTCAACCGCGTCATGGCCCGCGATTACGACATGATCGTCACCGGCTACCCGGTCTCGACATCGCCCGGTGCCGAGCTGTACAGCAGTTTCGGCTCCAAAGTGGCGATGGACCCTGGTTCAAGCAATTACATGGCGCTGCAAGACCCCGCTGTCGACACGCTGATTGCCGGCCTGCTCAAGGCCGACAGCAAGCAAACCATGACCGACTACGCCCATTGCCTGGACCGGGTACTGCAGTGGAACTACTACTGGATTCCCAACTATTATCCGCCCGGCTCTTCAACCGTCTGGTGGAACCGTTTCGGCATCCCGAAAATTCAGGCCAGCAATAACGAAGCCATCGAAACATGGTGGGAAATCAGCCCGACACCGCTGACCAACGAGCAATTCGCTGAAAAACGCGGCGCTTCAGCCATTGTTTCGGAGATGCAGTGAATGCTTGGCTATATTCTGCGTCGCCTGCTGCTGATCATCCCTACCCTGCTGTGCATTCTGCTGGTCAACTTTTTCATCGTGCAGGCCGCGCCGGGTGGGCCTGTGGAGCAGGCCATCGCTCGGCTGCAAGGGATCGGCGGCGCCACCGTGGGCGCAGGCGCCAGCGAGTCCGCCGGGGCCGGTCATTCCAAAGCGTCCCGCGGGCTTGACCCGGCACTGATCAAGCAGATCGAACGTCAATACGGTTTCGACAAACCGCTGCACGAACGTCTCTGGCTGATGCTGAAGAACTACGCCCGACTGGATTTCGGCAGCAGCTTCTTTCGCGGCGCTACGGTGACCGACCTGATTCTGCAGAAAATGCCGGTGTCGATATCGCTGGGGCTCTGGGCGACGTTGCTGACCTACCTGGTGTCGATCCCGCTGGGGATTCGCAAAGCGGTCAAACACGGCAGCCAGTTCGATATCTGGAGCAGCACCGCCATCATCATCGGTTACGCCATGCCAGCCTTCCTGTTCGCCATGCTGCTGGTGGTGGTGTTCTGTGGCGGCACGTCGCTGAACTGGTTTCCGGTGCGCGGACTGGTCTCGGACAACTTCGAGCAACTGACCACGATCGGCAAGATCGCTGACTATTTCTGGCACCTCGCGCTGCCGGTCTTGGCGCTGGTGATTGGTGGCTTTGCCACGCTGACCCTGCTGACCAAACATTCCTTTCTCAACGAAATCACCCGCCAGTACGTGACCACGGCCCGCGCCAAGGGCATGAGCGAGCGGCGGGTGCTGTATGGCCATGTGTTTCGCAATGCCATGTTGCTGGTGGTGTCGGGCATTCCGCAGGCGTTCATCAGCGTGTTCTTTGCCGGGTCGCTGCTGATCGAGGTGATCTTCTCGCTGGATGGCCTGGGCCGCATGAGCTATGAAGCCGCTGTGTCGCGGGACTATCCGGTGGTGTTCGGCTCGTTGTTCATCTTCACCGTGTTCGGCCTGCTGATAAAACTGATCGGCGATATCTGCTACACGCTGGTCGACCCCAGAATCGACTTCAGCGCGAGGAATGCATGATGCGCAGCCTTTCGCCGCTGGCCCGTCGTCGCCTGGAACGCTTTCGCAGCAATCGCCGCGGCTGGTGGTCGCTGTGGCTGTTCTGCGGACTGTTTGCCCTGACCCTGGGTGGCGAACTGATCGCCAATGACAAGCCGCTGCTGGTCAGCTATCAGCACTCGCTGTATTTCCCGGTGTTCAAGCGTTATACCGAGCAGCAATTCGGCGGCGAGCTGCCCTTCCAGCCCGATTACCGCAGCGACTACGTGCGTACGCTGATCAGCAAAGGTGACGGCTGGATGCTGTTCCCGCCGATTCCGTTCAGTGACGACACGCCCAACTATGACCTGACCACCCCTGCCCCCAGCCCGCCCTCTGCAGAAAACTGGCTCGGCACCGATGACCAGGCGCGCGACGTCATGGCGCGGGTGATCTTCGGCGCCCGGGTGTCGATTCTGTTTGCGCTGGCGCTGACCTTTATCAGCGCATTGATCGGCATCAGCGCCGGGGCGTTGCAGGGCTATTACGGCGGCTGGGTCGACCTGTTCGGTCAGCGACTGCTGGAGGTCTGGTCAGGCCTGCCGGTGCTGTACCTGCTGATCATCCTCTCAGGCTTCGTCGAACCCGATTTCTGGTGGCTGCTGGGCATCATGGCGCTGTTTTCCTGGCTGACCCTGGTCGATGTGGTACGCGCCGAGTTTCTGCGCGGCCGCAACCTCGAATACGTCAAGGCCGCCCGCGCGCTCGGTCTGGGCGACCGAAAAGTGATCATGCGCCACATCCTGCCCAACGCAATGACTGCGACGTTGAGCTATCTGCCGTTCATCCTTACCGGCGCCATCTCGACCCTCACCGCGCTGGATTTTCTGGGCTTCGGCATGCCTGCCGGCAGCGCGTCGCTGGGCGAACTGATCGCCCAGGGCAAGCAGAACCTGCAAGCGCCCTGGCTGGGGCTGACGGCGTTCTTTGCCCTCGCGTTGATCCTGACGCTGCTGGTATTCATAGGCGAGGCGCTGCGTGATGCCTTCGACCCGAGGTCCTGACATGTCGGAAAACCTGATCGAAATCCGCGACCTGAGCGTCGCCTTCAATGGGCAGAAAGTGGTCAGCAACCTGAGCCTGGATGTGCGCCGCGGCGAGTGCCTGGCACTGGTCGGCGAGTCCGGCTCCGGCAAGTCGGTCACCGCGCATTCGATCCTGCAATTGCTGCCCCGCAGCGGCACCCTGACCACGGGCAGCATTACCTACCGGGGCCAACAACTGGTGGGGGCCGACGACCGCACCCTTCGCGAGCTGCGTGGCAACCGGATTGCGATGATTTTCCAGGAACCAATGACCTCGCTGAACCCGCTGCACAGCGTAGCCAAGCAAATCGGCGAGACATTGTTGCTGCATCGCGGCGTCAGTGGGCGTGAAGCGCAGAAACGCATTGTCGAGCTGCTGGAGCTGGTCGGTATTCAGCAGCCGGAAAAACGCCTGAAAGCCTATCCGCACGAACTCTCCGGAGGCCAGCGTCAGCGGGTGATGATTGCCATGGCACTGGCCTGCGAGCCGGAGCTGCTGATTGCCGACGAACCCACCACTGCGCTGGACGTCACGGTACAGCGCAAGATCCTCCTGCTGCTCAAGGAGCTGCAGCAGCGCCTGAACATGTCGCTGTTGTTGATCAGCCATGACTTGAACCTGGTGCACAGCGTCGCGCAGCGCGTCTGCGTGATGCGCGCCGGTGAAATCGTCGAGCAGTCCGATTGCAAATCGCTGTTCCAATCACCTCAGCATCCCTACAGCCGCCTGCTGCTGGACGCCGAACCTGCCGGCGAGCCACTGCCACGCGACACCCGGGAAACGGTGCTGCAAGTCGACAACCTGAAGGTCTGGTTTTCCCTGACCGGCGGCATCCTGCGGCGGCACAGGGAATACCTCAAGGCGGTGGATGACATCAGCCTGAGCATCGAGCGCGGCAAGACCCTGGGTATAGTCGGTGAGTCGGGTTCCGGCAAGTCGACCCTGGGTCAGGCGATCCTGCGTCTGCTGGAGTCACGCGGCAGTATCCGCTTTCGCGGGCAGGCGCTGGATGGCCTGAGTCAGAAACAGATGCGCCCGTGGCGTAAAGAGATGCAAGTGGTCTTTCAGGACCCTTACGGCAGCCTCAGCCCGCGCATGTCGGTGGCGCAGATCATCAGTGAGGGGCTGGAGGTGCACAGCCAGTACAACCCGGCGAAATGCGATGCAGAGGTCATTCGGGCGCTGGAAGAAGTCGGCATCGACCCGCAGAGTCGGCATCGCTACCCCCATGAATTTTCCGGTGGCCAGCGTCAGCGCATCGCCATTGCCCGGGCGCTGGTGCTGAAACCCGCACTGATTCTGCTCGATGAGCCGACATCGGCGCTGGACCGTACCGTACAGAAACAGGTCGTGGCGCTGCTGCGCGAACTTCAGGAAAAGCATGGCCTGACGTATCTGTTCATCAGCCATGACCTGGCAGTCGTCAAAGCCCTCGCCCACGACGTGATCGTGGTCAAGGATGGCAAAGTCGTCGAGCGTGGCGCGAGCCATGATGTCTTCGAGGCACCGCAACATCCCTACACGCAGGAATTGCTGGCGGCCGCGCATCCGGAATGATCTGGCCCACAACGAAGCTTCTGCCCGGGGGGCGTAGGAGCGTCTCTGATTTACGCCTGCGGACCCGGCGCGTCATCATCGACCAGCCCCCACTCGGCGGTGCTTGCCGTGCTGCTGCCGGTCGGGGCCGGCGGCGGTGTGGTGAGGCTCCCGGCGCCGCCTTCACTGTGCAGTTTGAGGCGCAGGCGCACGTTGTTCTGCGAGTCGGCGTTCTTGAGGGCTTCTTCTTCGCTGATCGCCCCTTCGACGGCCAGATTGAACAGCGCCGAGTCGAACGTCTGCATACCGAGGCTGCCGGACTTCTCCATGATGCCCTTGAGTTCGGTCAGTTCATTGCGCTGGATCAGGTCGCGAATGGTCGGCGTGCCCATCATCACTTCCACCGCCGCGCGGCGCTTGCCATCCGGGGTTCTGACCAGCCGCTGGGAGACGAATGCCTTGAGGTTGTTGCCCAGGTCATGCAGTAACTGCGCGCGACGCTCTTCCGGGAAGAAATTGATGATCCGGTCCAGCGCCTGATTGGCGTTGTTGGCGTGCAGGGTCGAGATCGCCAGGTGGCCGGTGTCGGCAAACGCCAGCGCGTGCTCCATGGTCTCGCGATCACGAATCTCGCCGATCAGAATCACATCCGGCGCCTGGCGCAGCGTGTTTTTCAATGCCGCATGGAAGCTGCGGGTATCGACCCCGACTTCGCGCTGGTTGACGATCGATTTCTTGTGGCGATGGATGAACTCGACCGGGTCCTCAATGGTGATGATATGGCCGCTGGCGTTGCGGTTACGGTAGTCGATCAGCGCCGCCAATGAGGTCGACTTGCCCGAACCGGTGGCCCCGACAAACAGCACCAGACCGCGCTTTTCCATGATCACGTCGAGCAGCACGGGCGGCAGGAACAGGTCTTCGAAACGCGGGATGTCCAGCTTGATATTCCGCGCGACGATGGACACTTCGTTGCGCTGCATAAAGATATTGATCCGGAACCGGCCGATGCCCGCCATCGAAACGGCGAGGTTCATCTCCAGTTCGCGTTGAAACTCGAGCTTCTGTTCTTCGTCCATCAGCCCCTGGGCAATGACTGCGACCTCCCCCGGCTTGAAGGTTTCGCTGCCCAGTGGCTTGAGCACACCGTTGAACTTGGCGCACGGTGGCGCTCCGGTGGAGAGGTACAGGTCCGATCCGTCCTGACTGGCCAGAATCTTCAACAGCGCCGGGAAATCCATAATCAATACCGTACAAAATGAAGTAAAGAGACCACGACCGTCAGGACGGCACGTGTGACGCGCGGGCGTCGCTCAGCAAGAGCAGGCATAATGGCAGCCTTTTGCAGCAGGTGATATTGCGAGATGAAAGCCCAAGCCCGCCATATTCTGGTGAAGACCGCCGAAGAGGCCGAACAGCTCAAGCTGCGTATTGCCAAGGGTGAGGCGTTTGACGTGCTGGCTAAAAAGCATTCTAGCTGCCCGTCCGGCAAACGTGGCGGCGATCTGGGCGAAGTCAGGCCTGGGCAAATGGTCGGCGCCATCGATCAGGTGATCTTCAAAAAGCCGCTGCGCGTCGTGCATGGGCCAATCAAGAGCAAATTCGGCTATCACTTGGTGCAGGTGTTCTATCGCGACTGACGCACAGGGCAAAAGCTGAAAAACCCCGAACCGAGCGCGGTTCGAGGTTTTTCGGGCATCGGCCAGCGCGCTGATCAGTTCGGCGAAATGGCGCCGTCTACCAGCACTTGAGCTTCTGCCACCAGACGCTTGAGGTGATCTTCGCTGACAAAGCTCTCGGCGTAGATCTTGTAGATGTCCTCGGTGCCTGAAGGGCGCGCCGCAAACCAGCCATTTTCGGTCATGACCTTGACGCCACCGAACGCCTGATCGTTGCCCGGTGCATTGCTCAGCACCTGCTGAATAGGCTCGCCCGCCAGTTCAGTGGAAGTCACCTGCTCCGGCGACAGCTTGCTCAGCAGTGCCTTCTGTTGCGGGTTGGCCTTGGCATCGACGCGGGTCGAAAACGGCTCGCCCAGTTCTTCAGTCATGGTCTTGTAGATCTGGCTCGGGTCGCGACCGGTACGCGCGGTCATTTCCGCAGCCAGCAAGGCCGGAATCAGACCGTCCTTGTCAGTGGTCCAGACCGTACCGTCGCGGCGCAGGAACGAGGCGCCGGCGCTTTCTTCACCGCCAAAACCCAGCGAGCCCTCGAACAGCCCCTGAGCGAAGTATTTGAAGCCGACCGGCACTTCGTACAGGCGACGGCCCAGGCGCTTGGCCACCCGATCGATCATGCCGCTGCTGACCACGGTCTTGCCGACCGCTGCATCGGCACGCCACTCGGGACGGTTCTGAAACAGGTAATCGATGGACACGGCGAGGTAGCTGTTGGGCGTCATCAGTCCACCTGACGGGGTCACGATGCCGTGGCGGTCGTGATCCGGATCGCAGGCAAATGCAACCTGATAACGGTCCTTGAGACCGATCAGGCTTTGCATCGCGTGGCTGGAGGACGGGTCCATGCGAATCTGGCCATCCCAGTCGACGGTCATGAAGCGGAACGTAGGGTCGACAAATTTATTGACCACATCCAGATTCAGGCCGTAATGCTCGCCAATCGCCGACCAGTAATTCACTCCGGCGCCGCCCAGCGGGTCGACACCAAGACGCAGGCCCGAGTTGCGGATGGCGTCCATGTCGATCACGTTCTTCAGGTCGGCCACGTAGGTGTTGACGTAATCATGGCGGTGCGTGGTATCGGCACGCAGCGCTTTTTCATGGCTGATGCGTGAAACGCCAGTGACGTTCTCGGCCAGCAGTTCGTTGGCCTTGTTCTCGATCCACTTGGTGACATCACTGTCGGCCGGGCCGCCATTGGGCGGGTTGTACTTGAAGCCACCGCTTTGCGGCGGGTTGTGCGACGGCGTAATGACAATGCCGTCCGCCAGGCCCGAAGTACGGCCACGGTTGTAGCAGATGATCGCGTGGGAAACCGCAGGCGTCGGGGTGTATTCGTCACCTTGCGAAATCATCACCTGCACGCCATTGGCGGCCAGCACTTCAAGCGCGGTGGCAGCAGCCGGGGTGGACAGCGCGTGGGTATCGGCACCCAGAAACAAGGGGCCGTCGATGCCGTTGGCCTTGCGGTACAGGCAGATCGCCTGACTGATAGCCAGCACGTGCCATTCGTTGAAACCCAGGTCAAACGACGTGCCACGGTGCCCGGAAGTGCCGAACGCAACACGTTGAGTGGGCACCGATGCATCGGGCTGGCCGGTGTAGTAAGCCGTGACCAGTCTCGGAATATCGACCAGTAACTGCGCAGGTGCCAGCTTGCCGGCGAAAGGACTGAGACTCATACAACCTCCACGAAGAAATGAAATACGGAGAAAAAATAAAGACTTGCTGCAGCTGCCAAGATGATCGATGCCGCAGTTTACTGGCAGTTCGACAGCGCCGCTTGAGTATTGATCCCCGGCATCTGCTTCTGTTTCAGCTCAATCGCCAAAACGGCAATCGAGCTCAGGCCATCGACGTTTCGGGCCGCCACCACGCTGGAAACAACTGCTTCACCTTGTGCTCGGCAAAACGGTCATCGATGAGCATCACCACACCACTGTCACTCTGGCTGCGGATAACCCGCCCCGCAGCCTGCACCACCTTCTGCACGCCGGGGTAAAGGTAGGTGTAGTCGTAACCGGCACCGAACAGCGCCGCCATGCGCTGCTTGAACTGTTCGTTGACCGGATTGAGCTGAGGCAGCCCCAGGGTGGCGATGAACGCGCCGATCAGGCGTGCGCCCGGCAAGTCGATACCTTCACCAAACGCGCCGCCCAGCACGGCAAAACCGATGCCCTGACTGCTCAGGGTGAACCGGTCGAGAAACGCGTGGCGCTCGCTCTCGCCCATCCCCCGTGCCTGCTGCCAGAGGCTGATGTGCGGGTGGGTGCGCGCCATCAGCTCGGCGACCTGCTGCAGGTAATCGAAACTGCTGAAGAACGCCAGGTAATTGCCCGGCCGCGCGTCGAACTGCTCGGCCATCAATTCGACAATCGGCGCCAATGAAGCCTGACGATGGGTGAAACGGGTGGAAATGCGACTGACGATCCGCACGTCGAGCTGATCGTGATGAAACGGCGACTCCACGTCGATCCATGCCGTGTTGCCCGGCAACCCCAGCAGGTCCGCGTAATAGTGGCGCGGGTTGAGCGTTGCGGAAAACAGGACGGTGCTGCGCGCAGCGGTCAGGCGCGGGCGGATGAAGCGCGCGGGGACGACGTTACGCAGGCTGAGGCGCGACAGAATGCGCTTGCCGCCCGCCTCGCGCCGGGTGATGTCGAAAATGAAATGCTCATCGAACAGCTCGGCGATGCGCGCAAAGCCGATGGCTTCCAGGTAGAAACCCTGCAACGTGCCATCCACGGCCTGCGGGTGCTCGTTGAAATGATCACCGATGGTCGAGATGCACTGGTTCAGGCTGCCGATGAACTTTTCCGGTGCTGCCGAATAAGCCTGATAGGCACCGGGCTGTGCCTTGTGCAGCGCATTCCATTGGCGATCCAGGCGCTGCAAGGCTTTTTTCACCGGTTCCGGCGCTGTCTGAATCAAGGCTTTCAGCTGGCTCTGATCAAGACTGGCGCTGTACATCTGGCGTGCCCGCTCGACCATGTTGTGGGCTTCATCGACCAGCACCGCAACGCGCCACTGATTGAGCTGAGCGAGGCCGAACAGCAGCGCGCTCAGGTCAAAGTAATAGTTGTAGTCCGCGATGACCACGTCAGCCCAGCGCGCCAGTTCCTGGCTCAAATAATACGGGCAAACCTGATGCTGCAAGGCGACATCGCGCACGCCCGCCTGATTCAGCCACGGCGAGGTCAACGCCGCTGAGCGAGCGGCTGGCAGACGATCATAAAAGCCGCTGGCCAGCGGACAGGAATCACCGTTACAGGCCTTGTCCGGATGCTCGCAGGCCTTGTCACGCGCCACCAGCTCAAGGACCCGCAGCTTCAGCTCCGGCGCGCTGTAATTGATGACTTCCAGCGCATCCAGTGCCAGTCGACGCCCCGGCGTCTTGGCGGTGAGAAAGAAAATCTTGTCGAGCTTCTGGCCGGGTGCGGCCTTGAGCAAGGGAAACAGCGTGCCCACCGTTTTGCCGATACCGGTCGGTGCCTGAGCCATCAGGCAACAGCCGGTACTGACGGCCTTGTACACCGACTCGGCCAGCACCCGCTGCCCGGTACGGAAGGACGCGTGAGGGAATTTCAGGCTGCTCAGCGTCGTGTGCAGCGCCTGCGTATGCGCCAGCTCCTGCTGCGCCCAGCCGAGGAATATCGTGCACTGTCGTTCGAAGAACGCTTGCAGCGTGGCCGCACTGAACGGCTCGCGAATCAGGGTTTCCTGCTCGCTGACAATGTTGAAATACACCAGCGCCAGCGTCACGTTCTCAAGCTGCAGGCGCTGGCAAAGCAGCCAGCCGTAGACCTTCACCTGCGCCCAGTGCAACTGACGGTGGTTGGCGGGCATCGCGTCGAGTTCACCGCGATAGGTTTTCACCTCTTCCAGTTGATTGCGACTGGCGTCATAGCCGTCCGCCCTGCCCCTTACCGTCAGCTCGCGATAATCACCACTCAACGACAGCTCGGCCTGGTAATCGGCACCGCGCCGCGCGGCGACCGTGCGGTGCCCGGCAATACCTTCCTGCGCCGTGGGTGACGGCGTGAAGCGCAGGTCGAGGTCGCCCACCTTGGCGGTAAACTCGCACAACGCGCGCACGGCCACGACATAACGTGCAGGCAGGTCGCTGGCGAGGACAGGCTCGGGATCAGGGTTTACGGGGGCGTTCGGGGTCACTGCGCTGGGGAGCCGTTGGTTGTGAATACTGGACAGGCGTCCAGTTAACAACCTTGCACCACGTCTGGCAAACACAAATGGATCGACGGCCTGCCAGGTCAACGCCTATGGCAGACGAGCGTGACTTAATGCCTCTGCCAGCGCGCCCAGCAGCCTGCCAGGTTCACGGGTCCAGTCAGTCGCATAGCTGACCCACAGATGTTGCGAGTAGCGGCTCTGCAAAGTGAACAGCTCGCCAGGACTGACGACGATCGACTGGGCCAGCAACGCAACGAAGACCTGACGCATGTCCACCCGGTAAGCGCTCTCGGCCCACACGCCGCAGCCGCCCTCGGGCAGCTGATAGCGCAGTGTCCCGCCGGTCTGTTCATCCAGTTGCTGCGTTATCGCCTGCATGCGTCTGCTCAGCGTCTCTCGCAACGCCAGCAGATGCCTGTCCAGACGCCCGCTGCTGCATAACCTGGCGATGGCCCTTTGCCGAAGCGGCGGCAGTTCGAATGCTCGCAGGCAGAAATACTGCTGCCAATGCGCATCCAGGCTTTTGCACAGCAGGTAAGCATAGGGCGCTTCAGGCCCGAGGCTCTTCTCGAATCCGCCGATGATCACCAGCCGCTGCGGGTCGATCCAGTCGCGCAAGGGGGCCTGCCCGGCAGCAAATTGCAGCCCGGCGTGACTGTCGTTTTCCAACACCCAGACCTGATGACGATTGAGCACTTCGGCGACAGCCTGGCTGTTGTCTTGCGGACGCACACTGCCTCGCACCGGGTTCAGCAACGCGGGCAACACGGCAAGGCCGATGTCATGGCCGCGCAATACGCCGTCAAGCCGGACCGCATCAAGGCTGCCGGTCTCATCCAGCGGCAGCTCGATAACCCGGATGTCGAACGATTGCAGCAGGCGCAGCAACGCCCAGGCACAGGGCGATTCCACCAGTACCGTGCCGCCGCGCAGCCGCAGCGTGCCAAGCACCGCCTTGAATGCGCCATGAAAGTCAGCGGCAACATAGACATTGTCAGCGTGCCAGCAATGCGCTGCATCGCGGGTGTACCGGGCGGCCAGCGCCGTGCGAAGTTCCGGCTCGCCGAATGGCTGAAAAACCGGGTCCCGCGGGTGCGGGTAATGCCTGCCCAGCTCGCGCTCCATCGCCGGCAGCGGACTGTCCTGGGCGAGCAAAAGCGCCGGCTCATCGCAACCCAGCAACGCCATGCCGGGACGCCGGGCGTTGGCGTACAGGGCCTGCAAAAGATCGCCGTCTGCGTCAGGCACTACGTGACCGTGCGCATTCAAGCTGCGCGGTACCGAGTAATAACCCGATTTGGGCAGCGAATAGACGCGCCCTTCCTTTTCCAGCAATGAATAGGCGCTTTGCACCGTCGATATCGATACGTTCAGGCGCTGCGCCAGCTGTCGCAGTGACGGCATTTTCAGCGCCGGCTCGCCCTGCTGCTGGTCAACCAGACGCACCAGGTAGCGGTAGACCGCCTGATAGGCGAAATCCGTGTTGTTTTTCATGCAGGTACCCGCCGCTCAACCAGAACAGGCTTCAGAACATCGCTGCATGACCAACGCCGTTTACCGACAGCAGTCATGTTTGGCGACCGGATCAGCGTCCCGAGAGCATCTCGGCCACTGCCTGCCCCGTCGCCGGATCAACGGTCATGATCCGGCGCTTGTCGGGGTCGGCAGCGCGGATTCTGGCGATGATTGACTGCGGGTCGTCGAAGTTCACCCGCTGCTTGCCGTAGAGGTTGTGCAACGACTTGAGGCTCAAACCGCTGATATCCACCAGCCACTGCATGACCTGATCCGGCGCCGTCGAACCCGACAGCGCCTTGTGCAGATCCGGCAGCGCTACCAGCATCCCAGGGTGGCAACTGCGCAGAAACGACTCCAGCCCATGGCCATGATCCACGAACGGCGAAAACAGCATGCACACCAGTTGAGTCTCGTTCAGGCCGAAGCCCTCCTGAGCGAAGCTCGATGCCAGCTCGCGGCGCGCCTCGATGCGCGCCCGACCGGCATAAGCGCTCAGCGTCTGGTCGATCAATCGTGGCGGCATCTGCTTTCTGCGCATCAGTGACGTCGCCAGTTCAAGGTATTCGGCGATCCCGTCGGCATAAGTACGCGCTTGCAGGTACTGCGCCGTCAGGCCGCGCATGTGGGCCATCAACAAAGGGTTGGCGCAATCGGATTCACTGAAGCTGAACGACAGATCATCGAAGCGGAAATCGAGGAATTCGGTCAGCAGGTTCCAGTGTTCGTCCGCCTTGCAACTGACCAGATCGGCAATGGTGATGAACGCCGGCGAGCTGCTTTTTTCAGGCAGCGCCATGGCTCGGCTTGCGGGCGTGCTGTCATCGCCCTCACCGTACAGCTCGTGGTAGTAGGCCTGGCCAATCGTATCGATGACATTGAGCACGCTGGCCAGCGTCTGCTTGCCCCAACTGCCCGAGTATTGCCCGGTACGCTGGGCCAGACGCATGATCCAGGTCGCGTACTGACGCTGCTCTCTGAGCGAATCGCCACTGACCACCGCATCAACCCCACTGCCCCAGCTCAGGGCGCGCCCCAGAAACTCCGCCAGCCCGAGGTAACAGGTATTGCAAAACGTGGTGCGGGCGTCGCCAGCAGACAGGTGCCCACCCAGCAGCATGTCCAGACGATTCTGCTCACGCCCCGCGCTGGAAAAAGGCAGGTCCGGCTCGAAGGCCTGGGTGTACTGATTGTCGATCACCAACATCTCGACACGCGGGTCGTCGTAGAGAAACAACGCAGAATAGGTGCGGTTGATGTTATCCATCACCGCAGGAGTCATGCCCGCGTGACGCCGATTGGCAACCCGCAGGCTGAATGTACCGGGCGAGCGGCAGGCAATACTCAACTGGGCAGCGCGCAAAAAGGCCAGTGTGTAGGCACTGTCCTTGCCACCACCGAACGCCACCAGCACCTTGAAGCCGGAAATTCGCTCAATGCCGCCAGCCGCCACAATCAGGCGCTGGATCAACAACTGCAGCGCAGTGCGCTCTGCTCGCGAGAAGTATCCCAACAAGCGTTGCAACACTTGCTGGTAGACATAATTCATTGCCTGTTCGTGGATAGAACTCATTGTGTGTCACCTGCCTGTCGCTCAAGACATGACACGGTGCAGACAGCACATTGAACATCAAGCTGACAACCCAATTTATAGTCGAGCATGACTCATTCCCTGAGTGGTAATTACCGACGCATTATCAGTATCTTTAAAACAATTACAATAGACAGTTTGCATTGAAAAACAGTGCAGTTCAGGGCGAACTTTCAACTGATTAAACACGCTGTTTAAAGGTGTCACCGAACGCCGGCGACAAGCGATTCCCTTTGAACTTAACAGCCTGCAACCCCAGCAGCCAGGCCGCTCAGGCGTCACCACAGGCTGCCGGGCACCCGCCGCTGTTAATATTTCATTCTGACGCGTAGGACATGATATTTATAATATCGCTTTCACTGACAGAACTCATACACTCAAATAAACAATCACGTCGACCCTGTTGCGGGTTTTTATTGTCACTGTTCATTCACAGTTCTGCACGTCTCGGCAAACTGACAGGTGCATCATTCGACGTCGTTTAATGCCTGGCGGCTCTTTTGCAATATGGAATGCAAAAAGCCTTCCGTTCGGAAGGCTTTTCAATAACCCGCGCTGACAAGGAGGTGATGAATCAGACCGCCTCGACTTCCAGCACCGCACGCCCGCCAATCGGGCAGACATCCATGTAACGGTGCGCCTGCACTACCTGGTCGAACGGAAAGCTGCGCGTCTGCAATGGCATAAGCACCTTGTCGCGAGTCATCTGGTTGATGTCCTGCAAGGCACGCTGCAGCGCTTCTTGATCCTGGGTAATGCCCAGCTCGGGCTTGCCGGTGAAATTGCCCAGGCAATGCACGTAGAACTGGATGTTCTTCTGAAATGCGGCACAGGCCGGGAACGGTGTCTGATTACCGCCTTGCAGGCCATACAGCACCAGACTGCCACGCGGCGCAAGCACATCGCCCATGATCGACATCTGCGGACCGCCAAGACCATCGAAGACGGCATCGACACCACGGTTGTCGGTGTACTTGTTGATCGCCATCAACAAGTCCTGTTCTTCGGTGACCACCACCTTGTCGGCCCCCAGGGACAGCAGGTACTCGCGGGCGTCTTCGGTCTTGGTCGCGGCGATGACCCGAGCCCCCAGCGCCTTGCCCAACTGTACGAATGCAGGGCCGGAGCAGTGGCTGGCGTCGGTGACCAGTACGGTCTGCCCGGACTTGATACGCGCCAGATCAACGTATGCAAAGTAAGCCACCAGATACGGCGTGTAATGCACGCTGGCCTGGACCGGCGTCAGCGCATCCGGATAGCGGGTCAGCGCCCGACGCGGCATGACGATGGATTCGCCATAGACCGGGTGCTGATTGGCGTCGGCCGCAGGAAAACTGGCGACCTTGTCGCCCACTTGCAGATCATCCACACCGTCACCCAGCGCGGTAACCACGCCAGCCATCTCATAACCCAGACCGGCAGGCAGCCGGGCTTGGGTAGACGCGAGATTTTGCCGCCAAAGAACGTCGTACCAGCTGACACCGATGGCCTGAACACGCACCTGTACCTCGCCGGTGACAGGCGACGCGACAGGATGCTCTTCGACTTTGAGCACCTCGGCCGGGCCAAACTGGTGAAAACGGATCGTGCGGGACATTTAGAACCTCGCCTGGTGAACCTTGATGCCACAAACTTTATCCGGGCATTGCCGGCAACACCATCGGTGGCTATTAATAGTCGACATGCCTGTCATCGATTGTGTCCTGTGCGCTGCACGGCGCAGCCAGACAGCGTCTGGGCGTCGATGCGCGTAATGGCCGCCATTGTTCGCATGTCGACGAAACATTGCAAGCCGTGTGGACATTCAGTAACCCCCACAGTAATTTTCGCTGCCCCCGACCCGCATTTGCTCGTACTATCGCACCCTGCTCACGTCCTCAACCGACAAATGGCCCGAGATATTCCGCATGAATCGCAACGACCTGCGTCGCGTCGACCTCAATCTGCTCATCGTTTTCGAGACCCTGATGCATGAGCGCAGCGTCACGCGTGCGGCGGAAAAGCTGTTTCTCGGTCAGCCGGCAATCAGCGCTGCGCTATCGCGGCTACGCGGCCTGTTCGATGATCCACTGTTCGTGCGCACCGGGCGCAGCATGGAGCCCACCGCCCGAGCGACGGAAATCTTCGCTCTGCTCTCCCCGGCACTCGACTCCATCTCGACAGCGGTCAGCCGTGCCTCGGAGTTCGACCCGGCGACCAGCACCTCGGTCTTCCGCATCGGCCTGTCCGATGACGTCGAGTTCGCACTGTTGCCTACCCTGCTTAAGCGCTTACGCTCCGAAGCGCCGGGCATTGTGCTGGTGGTCAGACGAGTCAATTACATCCTCATGCCGCCCCTGCTCGCCTCCGGGGAGATTTCCGTCGGCGTCAGCTACACCCAGGACCTGCCCGCCAACGCCAAGCGCAAGGTCTTGCGCAGGAGCAAGCCGCAACTGCTGCGCGCCGACTCGATACCCGGCCCGTTGAGCCTCGACGACTTCTGCGCCCGCCCCCACGCACTGGTCTCCTTCGCCGGCGACCTGAGCGGCTTCATCGACGAACACCTCGAGAAACTCGACCGCAAACGCCACGTCGTCCTCGCCGTGCCCCAGTTCAACGGCCTGGCCACACTGCTCACCGGCACCGACATCATCGCCACCGTGCCCGACTATGCGGCGCAGGTCCTGACTGCCGCGGGAGGCGTTCGCTCTGAAGACCTGCCGATTGAAACCCGAACGTTCGAACTGCACATGGCCTGGCGCGGCGCGCAGGATAATGACCCCGGGGAGCGTTGGTTGAGGTCGCGGATTCAGATGTTTTTTGGGGATCCGGATAGTCTTTAGGGGGCGTTGGGCAGGCTGTTTAGCTGGTTATTTTTGGCTTTTCATAGGTCATGGAAGTCTATTCACTTTCAGAGGATTGCTTCGTTGGGGGGCACATCTGAGGGCATGCTTTGGATGGTTTTGCACCTGACCGTGGGATGTTACGCTGAGGGATAGATAGGGCAATGAAGGTGATTGTAGGATTCTGCGATAGTACGAATCCTGCAGTGATACTAACATGTAGCTTATTTTTCAATTTTGTTTTTTGAAGAACAGGGAGTTCTATGCCTTTTGATGCGTTTATGAATGTTGATGGTGTTGAGGGCTAGTCTCTTGACGATAGACACAAAGGTTGGGGCGACACGCAGTCCATCAGTCAGACTGCCAGCTCCAATGGGGGAGCGGCTGCTGGAGCGGTATCCCTTGGCGATTTCCAGATCAGCAAATATGCGGATAGAGCCACTCCGAAGCTATTTGAGCTGTATTATTCATAGATAGGGCCGCCGACGCCATCACAGTAGACGGAATACAAACACAGTGAACCGACAAAAAGCTGGACGATTTTTTTCAAACGCAAGAGTTTATTCATTTGCGATTGCGTGCGCGGCTTTTCATTCAGTATGGATATTGCTTCTACTTAATTATTTTTTTGATCTTAGCGTCTTTTCGGCTAGGTTTGTAGCCACACTACTTTTTATTATAATTTCTTTTTTTTGCGTTAAATTATTCCATCGAAAAACAAACAGACTTTGATTTATATAATCTGCAATATACAGTTTTTCTGAATTAATCAGAGACTCAATAATGAGTCGATTAGCATACCGATCACGTACGCCCGCCCACGTCCAATACTAAAGCTCAAATCCCCTCCCGCAGGCGATGCTCACTTCCAGCACATTCAGACCGCTTTGCCGCAGCAGTTGCCGGGCTTTCTCCAGGTGCAGGCCCAGATAGAAGTGCTCGGAGTGTCGTTCAGGTGCAGGCGAAACAAGCGTTCCAGCTGGCGCCGAGTGACGTTGATCGCTTCGGCCAGGGCCAGCGTGCTGAGCGGGCGTTCGGTCTGCTGTTCGATCTCCCCGATCACGTACACCAGCTTCTTGTTGGCTATGCCATACATCAGCTCAATGAACGCGGTGTCCACTGCATAGGTGATGCTGCGGCGGTCTATCTCGAACAGTTCCTGGGGCACGGTGAGTTGTGGGTAGAACTCCTCTTGCCACGCAAAAACAGCTTGCATTCCGATCCAACATGCCACTATAAAATGTACATGACTAGACAGGTTCGATTCGACAAGAAAACCCAAGTGATCAATGAGCTGATCCGCCGTATCGAAAGCGGCCAGATGAGCTCCGGTGCTCTGCTTCCCGGGGAAAATCTCCTGGCCCAGGAATTCAACGTCAGCCGCGGCACGCTGCGCGAGGCGTTGTCCGAGCTCAAGCGGCGTAACTTCATTGCCACGCAGACCGGCGTGGGCTCGATCGTCACCTACGACGGCTTCAGCCTGGACCAGCGTGCCGGCTGGGCCCAGGCCCTGGCCGATACGGGTGCTGGCGTGCGTACGGAAATCCTGCGCCTGGTGGCGGTGCAACGCCCCGACATGGAAGTGCGCCTGGGCACTTCCAGTCTGGTGGCTCTGGACCGCCGACGTATCGCCGCCGACGGCAGTATCGTTTCCCTGGAGCGCGCCTTGATTCCGGCGGTCGATGGCTTGGAAAACCTGCCGCAAAACGGCCTGCTGGAACAGTCACTGACGGTGACCATGGCCGCGCACGGCTTCATTGGCGACAAGGGTGACCAGTGGATCGGCGCAGGCCCCTTGAACCGTGATGACGCCGCGCTGCTGGCACGCGAGCCCGGCACGGTGTTTCTCAAGGCCGTGCGCACGACCTTTGACCGCCGTGAACGTTTTATGGAGCACGTAGAGAGCCTGTTGGACCCTGTGCATTTTCGCCTTCATCTCGCCTTCGGATCGTCCACATGAGCGCGACATTTCTGCAAGACCGAGGCCTGGGCGCCTTTTATGGCCTGGCCCTGGGCGACGCCTTGGGCATGCCGACGCAGTCGCTGCCGCGCGCGTTGATCCTGCAACGCTATGGCCGTATCACTACGCTGATCGGCGCCGATGCCGACCAGCCGATCGCACCCAACATGCCGGCCGGCGCCATCACCGATGACACCGAGCAGGCCATCCTGGTGGCACAGTTGCTGGTGGCCGGCGGCGGCAGCATTGACCCGACAGCATTGGCCCACAGCCTGATCGAGTGGGAAGCCGCGATGAAAGCCAAGGGCTCCTACGACCTGCTGGGGCCTTCGACCAAGCGCGCGATTGAAATGATCCTTGACGGCCACAGCCCTGAAGAGGCTGGCCGCTTCGGCACCACCAATGGCGCGGCAATGCGTATCACCCCGGTAGGCATCGCGGCCGACGTGAGCAACCGCGAGGCCTTCATGGCGCTGGTGGTGCAAGCCTGTCAGGTCACCCATAACACCACGCTGGGCATCTCCAGCGCGGCGGCGGTCGCGGCCGTGGTGTCCGCCGGGATCAATGGCGCGCCCCTGGCCGAAGCGCTGGAGACAGGCGCCGAGGTAGCCCTGAGTGCCGAACGCCATGGCCATTGGGTTGCGGGTGGGCGTATCGCCGCGCGCATTCAATGGGCCAAGGCACTGTGCGCTGACTGCACAGACGAACAGCTGGCCGACCGGGTGCACGATGTGATTGGTACCTCGGTCGCCTCACAGGAATCAGTGGTCGCTGCCTTCACCCTCGCCCACCGCGTGGCGAGCAGCCAGCTCAGTCCGTTCGATGCAGTGTGCATGGCGGCCAGCCTGGGCGGTGACACCGACACGATTGCCGCCATTCTCGGTGCCATGCTGGGCGCCTGCAACGGCATGCACGCCTGGCCGGCGGCGCTGATCGAGCAAATCGATGCGGTCAACGCGCTCGACCTCGCGCCTTTGGTCGAACAACTGCTGGCCCTGCGCGCCGGATGATGGACCGGGCTGTGCTCGTCCACTGTTAACGAGATCACTTTCGCCCTCAGCCTTCCGGGCGGCGATCGGGCTAACCCGATTTCGGAAAGCCAATTTGCACTGGATTGCACCTGCTGACGTACTGCCACAACCACAATAAAAGGCAATAGGAGCAACGCAAATGACTACATCGTCCCCCTCTCAAGGTGCGGGTCAGCTGGAAACCCGCGGTATCGAGCCGGTTCCTGAAAACGAATGCAACGGCCACCCGCTGCAGTTGTTCTGGGTCTGGTTCGCCGCCAATATCAGCATCCTCGGCTTGCCGCTCGGTGCCACCCTGGTGGCGTTCCAGGGGCTGGCCATCTGGCAGGCAATTATCGTCGCCATCCTCGGTGCCGCCGGCTCTTTCGCCGTGGTGGGCGTGATCTCCATTGCCGGGCGCCGCGGGCGGGCACCGAGCCTGACGCTGTCCCGGGCCATCTTCGGGGTACGAGGCAATATCGGGCCTACGCTGGTTTCGCTGATGTCGCGTCTGGGCTGGGAAACGGTCAACACCACCACCGCCGCGTTCGTCCTGCTGTCACTGTTCGCGATCCTTTTCGGCACCCCCGTGGAGGCGAAAAACTCGCCTGGCCTGACCCTGGTGTTCATTGCCTTGTTCGTGCTGCTGACCCTGACCGTCTCGGGCCTGGGCCATGCCACCTTGCTGGTCATCCAGAAATGGGCGACTTACCTGTTTGGCGCGCTGAACCTGGTGGTCGGTGGCTTTCTACTCACCCACATCGATTGGAGCCTGGTCTTCGACGCGCCAGCAGCGCCACTGAGTGCCATGATTATTGGCGTTGGCACCATGGCCGCAGGCACCGGTATCGGTTGGGCCAATGCGGGCGCCGACATGTCCCGCTATCAGCACGCCAGCGTCAAGGCCACTCGCCTGGTGGCATCGGCGGCGTTTGGCGCAGGGATCCCCTTGGTCTTGCTGATCACTCTTGGCGGCCTGTTGTCGGTGGGCAACGATCATCTGGCGTCAGCCACCGACCCGATCATCGCCATTCGCGAAATGTTGCCCACCTGGATGGCCGTGCCCTACCTGATCACTGCGTTCGGCGGCCTGCTGTTGTCCAACAACCTGTCGGTCTACTCGGCCGGCCTGACCACCCTGACCCTCGGCCTGAAGGTCAAGCGAGTACACGCAGTCATCGTCGATATCATCGCGATCTTTGCCGGTTCGATCTATTTCATGTTGATCGCCGACAGCTTCTACGGCCCCTTCATTACGTTCATCTCGATGTTGGCAGTGCCCATTACCGCGTGGGTCGGCATCTTTGTCGTCGACCTGCTGCACCGCCACATCTACTCCCCAAAAGACCTGCTGGACCAGACCCCACGCAGCGCTTACTGGTATCGCGGCGGCGTCGAATGGCGCGCGCTGGGCTCGTGGGCATTAGCAATCGTGCTTGGCTTCAGCTTCACCACCGTGGCCACCACCCCGGAGCATGTGCTGTTCAAAGGCTTCCTCGCCGATTCCTGGCTGGGTCATAACGGCCTGGGCTGGATCGTGACCTTCATTGTCGCCGGTGGCCTGTATGCGCTGCTCGGCGGGGCGCGTGATCGCCGTGTCGTTACCGAAGAGGCTGCCCATGCCCGCTAAATTGTTCTACACCGGCCAGGTCGTGGTTGACTTGGTGATGGCCATCGACCGCCTGCCGCCGTCGGGCGGAGACGTGTTGGCTACCAGCGCTACGTTCGAGGCCGGAGGCGGTTTCAATGTCATGGCCGCTGCGTGCCGCAATGGCTTGCGCACCGTTTACCTGGGTCGCCATGGCCAGGGCCGCTTCGGCGACATTGCTCGCCAGGCCATGCGCGACGAAGGTGTGGAAATTTCTACGATGCCCGTTTCCGGTGAGGACACCGGCCTGGCCGTTGCCCTGGTAGAAGCCTCGGCCGAGCGCTCGTTCATCTCCTATGTGGGCGCTGAAGGTGGCTTGTCTGCCGAGGATCTGCATGGCGTGCAGGTCAGCGCCGAAGATTATGTATTTGTCAGCGGCTACAGCCTGGCCCACAAAAACAAGGTTACAGCCCTGCTCGCCTGGCTGGGCGGATTGCCCAGCGGCACTGCCGTGGTATTCGACCCAGGCCCATTGGTTGATGCGCTTTATGGCGTCGAGATGCGCGCCGTACTTCCCCTGATCAGCTTATGGTCCAGCAACCGCGAAGAAGCCCTGCGCTTCACGCAAACCCAGACGCCCGCCGACGCGCTCCACAGCCTGGCTTCCACTCTGCGCGAAGATGCGCTCATAGTGATTCGTGATGGCCCCGCAGGCTGCTGGATCCACCATGCTGGACAGACGCGGCTCATACCCGGCTTTGCCGTCACGGCAATCGACTCCAATGGAGCCGGCGACGCTCATGCCGGTGTGCTGCTGGCCGAGTTGGCCAGGGGCAGCAGCGTCGACCGCGCAGCGCTGCGCGCCAATGCGGCAGCAGCAATCGCGGTCACCCGCCGGGGGCCGGCAACGGCGCCTGGCCGTGAGGAGGTAGATGCGCTGGTGGGGGCCGATTTTTAGGCTGGCTTGAGCCGCGCTACACCGTGATGAAGGTAATGACAGGGCAACTTTGCGGATGCTCAAAGTCTTGCGCACGGCCCTGAGCGCTCGAAGCATACGGCAGCATCGTTTATGAGAATCGCCCGTGACCGCCGTCGGCCTGACTGTGGTGTAACCGGGCTACGTTCTGATCAATGCGGCTTTGGATCATGCGCAGGGTGTCTCGAGTAATAACCTGCGGGCACAGGTTCTCGGCGATGGCTGTAAACCGGCTCGCTACATCACACATGCCGTCAATCACTCCGGTTGCAGCGTCCGGGGACATCTCGGCTTCCTCGGCAAGCCGAAGCATTTGCGCACGGGAAATCTCCAGCGCCTCTCCCATCACGTCCATCTGATGGTATCCGCTTGGCCCCTCGCAGAAGGTTACGTCGTAAGCCGGCGACAGTTTCCACTGCCCGTCCTGCGACATGATGTAGGCGAAGTTCTTGGGATGATCGTCTCGGTTGTTGAACGCCACGTTAAAAACGGCACGTTCGAACGCGCGTGCCATCTCTCGTACATCGTTGGTACACATCTGTGTTGCCCGCAAAAAGTTGACGTAGTCCAACACACCCGGAGACTGGTAATTTGCCCCCGTAAAGGCGGCCAGGCTTTGCATGGGTATACGTAGACCCTCGCGGCGGTCAAATCGCTTACTGGCAAACGCTGCCAGGCCATCAGGCAGATTGAAGTACTGGGTGTCAGGGGTCTCGATACCGCACATGCGCAGGCACTCGGCGTAGACCATTTCGATGGCGCACACTTCTGCATGCTCTTCTTTGGCCGGAAACTTGATCAACCATGCTTCAAAGCCCGGCGTAGCCGCAGTGGTAAACCCGCCAGTTTCAGGATCGCGATAGACGAGAGCCTTGGGCCTTGCACCTTGAGGCGAGCCACCCACCAGCAGCAATGCCTGCAGGAACTCGCCACCGTTTCCATGCAGTACTTGCTTCACGTCGGCGGCGAGCTGTTCCAGCGGGATGTGGACGTCAGATTCCTGCCCTTCGGGCGCCACGGGCTCAAACGACATGGCGCCCATTGCACTGCTACCGATATAGGCCAGCCGCTCCAGAGGGCCGATGCGCGCGGTGGTGAGCCCGCGGCGCCTGAAAAGACGGTCCATCAACAACATGCCCCATCCATCCGGCAACGAGTCGTAAACAGGCCCTGGCAAGTACAGCTGATGGTCCGGGAAGTCTCGACGCAACCTGTCCCCCTCCAGGGGCAGCGTATAGGAGGACAATTCCAGGCCCCTTTGTCTGGCTTCATTGCTGTATTCGAACACGATCAGCGGGCGACCGGTCAAAGCGGTCGTCGAGACCAGCGTGCCCCACTGCCATCGCTCACCCCAGCCCTCGTAGAAGACGTTAACCTGCTCAAGCATCGCCGGACTTCCTCTTTGTACGGAGACGATTGGCGCTGTTTTCGTAGCGCCGAATGTCTTCGATGCTGTCCAGCTTTGGCAGAAACAGGCCTTCGAGTTCCTTCGTCCGGCCAAGAGCCATAGCCACCCGAACGACGTTCTCGAATCCGACATTGCGTCCGGCTTCGAGGTTGGAGACCGTGTTTGTGCCGATGCCGGCACGCCCGGCGAGGTCGGCTTGTGTCATATTCAGCGCCAGTCGCTCTGTGCGCAGGCGCTCGCAAAGGCGCTTGACGATCTCACTAGGCTTGCTGAAGCTTAAATCCAACATAATGTGTATAAAGCTCGATTCAGCCATTTAATTCACAAAATTATAGAATTAACCCCCTGCATCAGCAAGCAGCTTGACGTCCATATTCCGGGTCTTGATCAGATCACCCAGCCAAAACATGTTCCCGGTCCAGCCGGCTGCCCCGTGCAAAACCATGAGCACCTGCGCGCAGTGCGATCAACAGGCTCAGCAATAACAGCATCAACAAGACCCAGGGAAAGGAACCTGCTCCCCATTGGCCAAGCAACACGCCACCCAGTAACCCGCCGCCTGCGATGGCGCTGTTCCAGACCACGACGTTCATCGAAAGCGCCACGTCTGCGCCCTCGCCTGCCGCATCGGCGAGCGCAGTTTGCAGCAACGTGGCGGCGCCACCGAAGGTCAGCCCCCAGATAAAAGCGCCGATGTAAATGGCCGGTGCAGAGCCGGAAAACACGCCGAAGAACACTGACACGGCTGCGAAGGTTGCCAGACTGGCAAGTACTGTCTTGCGCAGATGGCGATCAACCAGCCGTCCCGTTACCCAGATGCCTGCCAGCGCGGCGACACCGAATGCCAGCAATACCAGGTCCACATCATTCGCCAGCCCCGCCGCGGAAACGAAGGGAGCAACGTAGGTGTAAAGCAGGTTATGCGCCAGCATCCAGGTGAAGACCACGCCCAGCACCGAGCGTACGCCGGGCGTGAAAAAGACCTGACGCAACGCCATGCGCTGTGAGGAAGACTTGCCCGGATAGTCCGGCACCTTGACCAGCACCCAGATGATCAACAGCACGGTCATCCCGGACATCAAGCCAAACGCCATGCGCCAGCCCATGAACCCGCCGAGCCAGGTGCCCAGAGGCACGCCCAGTGACAAGGCAATGGGCGTGCCGACCATCGCCACGGCCAGTGCGCGGCCTTGCAGTTGCGGGACCACCATGCGCCGTGCGTAACCGGCAATGAGGCTCCAGGCCAGACCCGCCGAGACGCCGGCGAAAAACCTTGCGATCAGGGTCAGTCCGTAACTGGACGACAACGCGGTGACGCTGTTGAAAACCAGAAAGCCGATAATCGTCACCAGCAAGACCGTTCTGCGCCGCCAGCTTTGCGTCGCGATCGTCAGTGGAATGGCGGCCAGCAATGAACCCAGCGCATAAACAGTCACCATCTGCCCGGCAAACGATGCGGACACGTCCAGCCCATCGGCGATCTGCGGCAACAAACCCGCAGGCAAGGTCTCGGTGACGATGCAGATGAACCCCGTCATTGCCAGCGCCAGCAACGCCCCCAGAGGGAGTGTTTCGCCCTGCTTCTCATCTGTAGTCATTGAAAAACCCTCACTAATATACTGATCGGTACAAATATAGGCAGATGAAGTCAGGTGGTCAATGACTTATGTATCGATTAGTATTTAATTAATTCCGAAGGAGACTCGATATGGCACAGCTGGGGCGTCCGCGTACATTTGACCGTGATGTAGCGATCACTCAGGCGCTGCATCTGTTTTGGGAGCACGGCTACGACGCAACTTCCCTCAGCCAGCTCAAGGCAACCATCGGTGGCGGCATCACGGCACCGAGCTTCTACGCAGCGTTTGGCTCTAAACAGGCCCTGTTCAATGAAGTGATGGAGCGTTACCTCGACACCTACGGCCGGGTCACCGACAGCCTGTTCGATACGAACCTGCCGCCCCGAGACGCGATTGAACTCACCCTCCGTCGCTCAGCGAAAATGCAGTGCGAGCCAGGGCATCCGACAGGGTGCCTGGTGGCGTTAGGGCTGATGAGCGCCTGCTCGGACGAGAGCAAGGCCATTTCCGAACCTCTTGCGCGCGCCAGGGATCTGAACCGCAGCGGTATCGTGGCCTGTATTCAGCGCGCCGTTGCGGCAGGCGAGTTGCCTGCAACGGTAATACCGGAAACGCTCGCGGCCGTGTTTGACAGTTTTCTTCTGGGCTTGTCTACACTGGCGCGCGACGGTGTCCCACATGCCACACTGGACGCTGCAGTGACCGAGGTGATGAGGCTGTGGGACAGCCTGGGCAATGGCGCCGACAAACATTGACCCTGAAGCTCAATCTGGAAGAGGTTCGGGAGGCGTCGACGACGCCAGACTCTTTGCACTGATTTTTTTGGAGAACACCATGCTTCGCGCGTTTGAAAAATGGCTTGACCCGTTCCCGCCTGACGAGGTGCCGCCGCCACCTGACGGTCTGGCACGGTTTCTGTGGGCCTGCACGCGAGGGGCACGCGGTTACATCCTTGCGTTTGCGCTGCTGTGCGCCGGTGTGTCGATTTACGAAGCCTGGCTGTTTTCCTTCCTCGGGCAGGTCGTGGATCTGCTGTCCACCTGGAAGGCTGGCGGCGACACGGCCGCGCAGGAAAGTAGCGTGCTGTGGGGCATTGGCCTGGTATTGCTGAGCAGCATCGTGCTGGTGGCGTTGCGCACAATGGTGCAGCACCAGGTATTGGCGATCAACCTGCCCCTGCGGCTGCGTTGGGACTTCCATCGATTGATGTTGCGGCAAAGCCTGTCTTTCTTCTCCGATGAGTTCTCCGGCCGCGTCACCACCAAGGTGATGCAGACAGCGCTGTCAGTGCGCGAGGTGCTGTTCACCATCGTCGAAATCGTCCTCGGTATCGGCGTCTACTTCATCGCGATCATCGCCCTGGCCGGCGGCTTCGACCTGAAACTGATGCTGCCTTTCCTTGGCTGGCTGATGCTGTTCGGCCTGGCCATGCTGTACTTCGTGCCACGCTTGGGCAAGGTCGGCCAGGAGCAGGCCAACGCACGCTCGTCGATGACCGGACGTGTCTCGGACGCGTACACCAACATCACCACGGTAAAGCTGTTCTCCCACTCCAAGCGTGAAGCGCATTTCGCGCGCGCAGCGATGGAGGACTTCAAGCTCACGGGCCTGGCCCAGATGCGTCTGGTCAGCCAGTTCGAGATCGTCAATCAGGCACTGGTGGTCGCGCTGATCATGGGTGCAGGCGGTTACGCCCTGTGGCTGTGGCACCAGGGCCAGATCGGCACCGGTGCGGTCGCGGCGATCACCGCTATGGCGTTGCGCATCAATGGCATGTCGCACTGGATCATGTGGCAGATGACCTCGTTGTTCGAGAACATCGGCACCGTCCAGGACGGCATGGAAACCTTGACCCGCGGTCCCAAGGTTGAGGATGCGCCGGATGCGAAGGCTCTGGTCACCCGCGGTGGCGCGGTCACCTTCGATAACGTGAGCTTCAATTACAACGGCGAACGCCAGGTGCTCGATGCCCTGAGCCTGAGCATTCGTCCAGGTGAAAAAATCGGCCTGGTGGGTCGCTCCGGCGCTGGCAAATCCACCCTCATCAACCTGCTGCTGCGCTTTTATGATGTGGACAAGGGGTCAATCAGCATTGATGGGCAGGACATTGCGCACGTCACTCAAGACAGCTTGCGCAGTGCCATCGGCATGGTCACGCAGGACACCTCGTTGCTGCACCGCTCCATTCGCGACAACATCGCCTACGGACGCCCCGACGCGACTGATGAGCAAATCCGCAGCGCCGCAGCCAGTGCACAAGCCGATGGGTTCATCAGCCAACTGAGTGACAAGCAAGGCCATAGTGGCTACGACACGCTGGTCGGTGAGCGCGGTATCAAGCTGTCGGGCGGCCAGCGCCAACGCGTTGCCATCGCCCGGGTGATGCTCAAGAACGCCCCGATCCTGCTGCTCGACGAAGCCACCAGCGCGCTGGACTCGGAAGTCGAGGTGGCGATCCAGGAAAGCCTCGATGATATGATGCAGGGCAAAACGGTGATTGCCATCGCTCACCGCCTGTCCACGATTGCCGCCATGGACCGGCTGATTGTCATGGATGACGGCCGCATCATCGAACAAGGCACCCACGCCGAACTGCTGGGCAAAAACGGCACCTATGCGCGGCTGTGGCAGCACCAGAGCGGCGGGTTTCTCGGTGAGGATCAAGGTGTGGCCGAGGACATGGGATAGGCAGCAACAACAAAATAAACAAATGTGCTTTCAGTAAAAATACAATTATTCTTTGCCGATGATCAAAGAACTGAAAACGTTTATTGCCGTGGCGAGAGAAGGCACGTTTGCTGCGGCCGGCAGCAAGATCGGGCTCACCCAGGCCGCTGTCAGTGCGCAGATGCAGCGCCTTGAAGCAGAACTGGGCGTCGAACTGTTCGACCGAAAAGGACGTTCAGCCCAGCTCAACCGCATGGGGCAGCAGGTGTTGCTGCAAGGTCAGGACCTGGTGCGCCAGTTCAGCAGCCTGGGCACTACTACGGTCGGGCTACCCGCCAGCGTACTGGTGACCATCGGCGCAATTGCCTCTGTGCAACGCTCCTTTCTGCCGGAAGCGCTCGCTCGGTTTCATCAGCAATTCCCCGCATGCAGGACGCGTGTCATCCCCGGCCTGTCCATGGACCTGGTCAATCAGGTGGACGCTGGCGAGATCGACATGGCAGCGATCATCCGCCCGCCCTTCTCGCTGCAAAGCGACCTGCGCTGGACGACGCTGGTCCGTGAGCCCTATCGCCTTATCGTGCCTGCCGACATGCCGGGGGATGACTGGGCCGAGCTGGTTTCGGCTCATCCATTCATTCGTTACGATCGATCGTCGTTCGGTGGCCGACAGGTTGACCGGTTCCTGCGCCAGACCCATGTCTCGCTGCGCGAAGTCTGCGAGCTCGATGAACTGGATGCGATCATCAAACTGGTCGCCAATGGTGTTGGCGTAGCGTTGGTTCCGGAAACGGCAACCCTGCAGACATGGCACGCCGGTGTGCGCTCTGTCGACTTGAAAGCGCATACGTTCCATCGCGATATCGGGCTGGTACATCGCGCTCGCCGCAGCCTGACCGAACCGGTGAGCGCGCTGGTGCAACTGATTAACGACCACGCTCTGACTCGTTAGCGCTGCGCCTGCTCAAGCAGGCCTGGCGCAACGTGGTGCGCGCCAGGCCTTTTACTATTTTGCGAACAGCTGACTCATGTCCTTGAACGCCTTGAACTCAAGCGCATTACCGCAGGGATCGAAAAGGAACATGGTGGCCTGCTCACCCACCTGCCCCTTGAAGCGAATGTAGGGTTCGATGACGAACTCGGTACCGAAGGATTTCAAGCGCTCGGCCAAAGCTTCCCACTGGGCCCATTCCAGAATGATGCCGAAGTGCGGAACCGGCACGTCGTGGCCGTCTACCGGGTTGCTGTGCACGCTCTCTTGAGAGGCGGTTTTAGGGTGTTCATGGATCACCAACTGATGCCCGTAGAAATCGAAGTCGACCCATTGGGCGCTGGAGCGCCCTTCGGAAAGACCAAACACTTCACCGTAAAAGGTACGTGTCGCGGCCAGGTCATAAACCGGAATTGCAAGGTGGAAAGGAGAAAGACTCATCAGGACTCCGATTGCAGCTCTTGGTGGCGTGTGAAGCCGGGCGGCTTGATCACTGCCCGGCGACTTGTTCAAGTTCCACTCATGCTAAAGCCGGGCGATACCAATAAAAATCAATATATATTTTCAAGAAACACAAATTATTTTTGTGACAGCCGCCACGCCCAAGCATCAGGCCAGCTCACGAGTACAGGCCGATCCAGCCGTTGATTCCTACATACATCCCGACACAAATAATCAGGACGCTGGACAGGTAAGGGGCGCGTCGAGCGGCGGCACTGAGCCAGGGGAAACGATTCGAGACTCTTCGCGCACCGATGGCGGCGGCCGCACCAACGGTGACCAACGTGATGGCAAGTCCCACGCTGAAACAGATCACCATCATCGCGCCCAGCGTGACCTGCTGCACCTGCAGGCACAGCAGCAGCACGGTGATGGCTGCTGGGCAAGGGATAAGCCCCCCGGTCAAGCCGAACATCAGGATCTGGCCATTGCTGACCTCTCGATGGGTGAAGCGCTTGCGGATGTCGTCGGCATGGGCCTTTTCATGGGCATCCTGGTAGCCCTCGGCGCTCAGGCTCAAGCCGCCCAGATCGCTGTGGTCATGGCTGTGACCGTGCTCATGCTCTTTGAAGTCAATGTCGTGCTCATGGCCATGGCCTGTATGCCCGTGACTGAGCCGGGCACTTTCGAACTTATACAGCTGCTCGCCACGCCAGGTGCGCCACAGCATCCACAGCGCGATGGCGATGATCACGGCAGACGACGCGAGCTGAAAATAAGGCTCCGTGGTTTCAGCATCCAGCCCCTGCCCCAGATACATCCCGCCGATGGCCACCAGCCAGACAACGGCGGTGTGCGAGACGGTAGCGGCGACGCCGAGCATCACGGCCTGTTTCAAGGAGCCACGAATGGCCACGATGAACGCCGCCATCATGGTTTTCGAATGCCCGGGCTCCAGCCCGTGCAACGCGCCCAGCAGAATGGCACTGGGGAAATACAGCCAGGCATGCGAACCACCTTGCTGCAACAGCTCGACGAAATTCGGCATGCGAGACCTAAAGGTATTTGGTGATTTGCTTGAAGGCTTCCAGCGGTGCCCGCTCACCCTTGGCGAGTGAACCTAGCGTGTCTTCGAGGCAGTGATCGATATGATCCTGAATCAACGTGCGCTTGGCCTGGCACACCGCTTTCTCGACCGCGTGCAGCTGCTGGGCGATGTCCACACACTCGCGCCCTTCTTCGATCATGGTGATGATGCTGCGCAAATGACCGTCGGCCCGTTTCAGGCGCTTGATGACAGCTTCGTGGGACTGGTGCGTATGGCCGTGGGGATGGTCGTGGTCACTCATGGCTTGAGTTCCAGTCTGGATAATTCAGACCGGCACTGTATCCCCCCAGGGGGGATAGAGTCAAAGCCTATGCGGTATACATTTGCTGAGGTTTTTTTGCGCAAGCATATCCAGAAGAACTTACTAGACGACTGGTCGGTTTACGTTTAGGATGCTCGGCATTATGAAGAAACCAGCTCAGGACATGCGACAGCACATCATTGATGTGGCCCGCTCGCTCATGACGAACAAAGGCTATACCGCCGTCGGCCTCGCAGAGGTGTTAAGCACGGCTGGTGTACCCAAAGGTTCGTTCTATTACTACTTCAAATCGAAGGAAGAATTCGGTCAGGCGCTGCTGGAAGAGTATTTTTCCGAGTACCTGGGTCGAGTCGACGCCCTCATGGCACGCCCCGGAAGCGGCGCCGAGCGGTTACTGGCCTACTTCAACTATTGGATAGAAACCCAGGGCACCGACTTTCCCGAAGGCAAGTGCCTGGTCGTCAAGCTGGGGGCGGAAGTCTGCGATTTGTCTGAAGACATGCGTGGCGTGCTCGAGGTCGGCACAGCAAAAATCATCAAACGCATCACTGCCTGTGTCGACATGGGTGTCGCCGACGACAGCATTCATCCCGAGGGCGATCATGAAGGATTCGCAGAATCCCTCTATCAGCTCTGGCTTGGCGCTTCCCTTCTGGCGAAGGTGAACAAGTCCACCGAATCTTTCGAAAAAGCACTGACCATGACCAAACGCCTGCTGCGGTAGCGGGCATTTTTTTTGTCTTTTTAAGTAGACGACTGGTCTACTATATGGAGTATTTGATGCATGATCCCCGTACAACTACCGACCTGTTTTCCCCCGTCACCCTGGGCTCCATGGAGCTGGCGAACCGTATTGTGATGGCACCGGTAACACGCAGCCGCTATGGCGAGGATGGTGTTCCCAATGAACTGCACGCAACTTACTACGCACAACGCGCTACGGCAGGGCTGATCGTCGCCGAGGCGACAAACATTTCCGCTCAGGGTCGAGGCTATGCCGCGACCCCGGGAATCTGGAGTGAGCAACAGGTCGCAGGTTGGCGCCTGGTGACCGACGCTGTGCATGCAGCAGGAGGCAAGATTGTCAGCCAGCTATGGCACGTGGGGCGATTTTCCAGTGTCGACCTGCAACCCAACGGCGAGGCACCGGTAGCGCCCTCCGCCATCAAGGCCGAGGGCAATACCTACACCGCCGACGGTTTTGTACCTGTCTCCATGCCGCGCGCACTGGAAACCGGCGAATCCCCGGCGTCATCGAGCAATACAAACACGCCGCAGAGAACGCCAAAAGGGCCGGTTTTGATGGCGTTGAAGTCCATTCGGCCAACAGTTACCTGCTGGACCAGTTTCTGCGCGATTCGACCAATCAGCGCACCGACCAGTATGGCGGTTCGATAGAAAACCGCGCTCGCCTGACGCTGGAAGTCACCCAGGCCATCGTGGATATCTGGGGCAGTGACCGCGTGGGTATTCGCTTGTCGCCCGTGACCCCCGACGCCGGTAATACGGCGCCCGACAGCAACGTCATGGGCCTTCATGGCTACCTGATCCAGCAACTGAACACATTCAATCTGGCCTATCTGCACTTTGTCGAAGGCGCCACTGCCACCTCCCGTGAAGTGCCGGAGGGTGTCGACATGGATGCCCTGAGCGCCGGGTTCAACGGTCCGTTCATTGGCAATAACAACTATGACCTGAAGATGGCGATCGAGCGTCGGGCGCAGGGCAAGATCGACGCCGTGGCTTTCGGCCGCTTGTTCATATCCAACCCCGACCTCGTCGCCCGCCTGCGCCATGGTGCCGAGCTGACCATTGCACCACGTGAGTCGTACTACGGCGGCGGTGCCAAAGGCTATATCGACTGGCCAATGGGCAAGTACTAAGCCACTGCCGGCCTCCTCCCCTTCATCAATTCCCAGGATCCCGGAAATACCGCGACAAAGGAAAAACACCACATGAATTATCTCGACAAGAAAACCGTAATCGTCACCGGCGCAGCAACAGCCAAAGCGCTTAACGAGATGGCCATTGCGCCTGAAGATATCAGCCGCGCAGTGGTCAGTTCCCAATCCAGGAGTAACACCCCATGAGCAAGAACATCAAAGCCGTCCCGACCACCGATTACAACGCAGTTATCGCAACGGCCGGCAAGTACGTAGAAGGCTTGCGTACAGGCAGCGTTGCCACTATCGAGGAAGCCTTTCATAAAGATGCGGTGATGTATGGTTTCACCAATGGTCAACTGCTGGGTGGACCGATCAGTAACCTGTACACCTTCGTCGAAACCAATGGTACCGCTCCAGACATCACAACGCGCCTGGACGTCCTTGCCATTACGCCCACCACGGCAGTGGTCCGGGTCGATATGGAAAAGGATGCTATTGGTGCGGACTACAACGACTACCTGACGCTGATCAAAATCGACGACAGCTGGAAAGTGATTGCCAAGGTCTACCATCAATTCGAAGGTTAACGTGGCTGGAATGCGCCGATATTGCTGAGCGTCGGCGCACGGCCAACCAGAGGAAGATTTCATGTCAAAAGTTTTTGTCATCGGCGCAGCCGGAAAGGTCGGCCAGCGCCTTCTGAAAAACCTTGGCGGCGGCGCTCATGAAGTGATCGCACTGCACCGTAAAGAACAACAGTCAGCGGCAATCAAAGCGACTGGCGCCATACCATTGCTCGGCAACCTCACCGATCTGGACGCTTCGCGATTGGCCGCTGCGATGACAGGCAGCGATGTCGTGGTTTTCACCGCCGGGGCTGGCGGCGCGGGCATTGAGCTGACCAATGCCATTGATGGCAAGGGCCTGGAAACCGCTGTTGATGCAGCCGTGCTTGCCGGGGTCAATCGCTTCCTGTTGGTGTCGGCATTTCCTGAAGCAGCACGCGGCACGGACACCTCCGCTGGCTTCGAGAATTACATGCGGGTGAAAAAACAAGCCGATGTGTATCTGGCCTCTTCCGCACTGGACTGGGTGATTCTCAGGCCAGGCACCCTGGTCGACAACCCGGGGACCGGTGAAGTCTGCGCAGGTCCGGCTATCGCATATGGCGAAGTACCGCGCGATGACGTAGCCGCGTTCCTGGCTGCACTGGTCGATCGACCCGGGATATCCCGCCAGATCATCGAACTGACTAAGGGCGCAACACCTATCAACGAGGCATTGCGCACGCTCAGCCAGCGCTGATGTTCGTCACAAACGACTAGACCAGCTCACTGTCCTTGATGTTGGCAATCGGCCCGAGAATGGCTGGATCGAAGTCGCGCAGTGGCGCGCCCTGACGCAACAACTCTGGCAGGTCCGGATTGGCCAGCGCACCCTTGCCCACTGCGATGATGTCCGCACCCTGGCGAAGCACCTGGTCGGCTTTTTGCGGATCGTGCAGGCCGCCATTGGCGATCAGCGCAACATCCGGCGCGTAGCGACGGGCCAGTTCGACCAGGCTGGCTTCACCCTGGGTAAAAGCCGGCTGCCATGCTTCATGTTCGGTCACATGGATGTAATCGACGCCGGCATCGGCCAGCGCATCGAAAATGATTTCGGCATCGCTCTCGCCCCCCGCCCATTTGTGCTGAAAGTCGTTGACCTTGCCTTGTGAAAGACGCACGCCCACCGGTGCCTGCCCGGCGACTTTTTTCACTGCGGCGATGACCTCGAGCGTCAGTCGCAGGCGCTGTCCGACCTCACCGCCCCACTGATCGGTGCGCTGATTGCTGTAGTCGGTCAGAAACTGATCCAGCAGGTAGCCGTTCGCACCATGTATCTCGACACCGTCAAAGCCTGCAGTGCCGATAGCCAGTTGCGCCGCGCGGGCGAACCCGTCAATGGCCTCGGCAATATCCTTGTCACTCATCGCTCGCGGAACCCGGTAGCTGCCCGCGCCGTAATAGAACGCCATCTGTTCGCCCTTGGGACGAATGGCCGAAGGGCCCGCCGACTCGCTGACGAAGCGATTGGCCTGGCTGAGTGCGCCGGCGTGCATGAGCTGCGCAATCATGACACTGCCATGCCGGTGCACAGCATCGGTCGTGGCACGCCATGCCTGCGCCTGCTCGTCATCAGTGAGCCCGGGCTGGAAGCGGTAGCCCTGGGAAAAACGGCGATCGGTGTAGTTGCCCTCGGTGATGATCAGGCCAAAACCGCCCTTGGCGAACCGCTCGTAATAGCGCGTCATGGCCTGCGTTGCACTGCCCTGCTCGTCCGCGCTCACGCGTGTCATGGGCGCCACCGCAAACCTGTTCTTCAGTTTCAGATGACCTCTGTCGAACGGGGCTGTAACGTGTTTGTGTGTCTCGCTCATGCTTCAAATCCTCACTGTGCAGACCGGCTGCGGATTGCCCGCAGTCATTGACAGAACCTGCAGTAACGGTAAGGGCTGGCGCAGCCCATTGGAACCCGGCCGTGCAGATAAGGCGCTTTAACGAAAATGGATAGAATCCATGCAAATATCTGATATAGAAGTGTTCGCCGCCATTGCTTCCAGCAGGAGTCTGTCGGAAGCGGCGCGTCGACTCGGGTTGTCGCCGATGGCCATCTCCAGGCGTCTGGCTGCGCTGGAAAACGACCTGGGCGTCAGGCTGGTGCACCGCACAACCCGCTCGGCATCACTGACGCCGGAGGGCGAAGTGTTTCTGCCGCACGCCAAAACCATGCTGCACGCCAGCGAAACCGCCCGCGCGACGCTGAAAGCCGATGCCGGTACAGCCAGTGGCGTACTGCGAGTCACAGCACCCAGCGTGTTTGGTCAGACCGTCATCATGCCGCTGCTGCCAGCCTTGATGCAGGACAATCCGGCACTGAGCATCGACCTGACGCTGTCGGACAGCATCGTGGACATTGCCGGGCTGGGCATCGATGTCGCCATCCGAATCGCTACGATACGTGACTCTGCTCTGGTGGCCAGATCGCTGGCGCCCAACCCTCGGGTCGTGTGTGCAAGCCCCGACTACCTGGCGCGGCGCGGCCAGCCATCGTTGCTGGACGAACTCCGTCAACACCCGTGCATCACCTTGCATGCGATGCCTTACTGGCCGTTCATCAGAGAGGGAGAACCGGTGGCCATCCGCGCTCAGGGGGCATTCTCGGCCAACAGCGTCGAAGCGGTGCGCACGGCGTGCAAACAGGGCCTGGGGCTGGCCATGCTGACTTATTGGGACGTTCAGCAGGAAATCCGTGAAGGCAGTCTTCAACAGATACACTTCGAGGATGTCATCCCCGAGCAGCTGTCGGTGACGGCCGTATTGCCAACCCGCCAGCGCGTACCTCACCGGGTACGCCTGTTCGTTGACCGTCTTGAAGCAGAGCTCAACAAGAATGCGGTTTGAAGCAAGGTGTCAGTGTCCCTGACGCTTCGCTGACGCTGTGATTTTAAAACATGGACCGCAGACTCAAGGCGCAACCTGTATCGGCTCAAACCGGCTGCAGTTTCGCCCCTCATGCTTGGCCCGGTACAAGGCCCGGTCGGCTTCCGCCAGCAACGCTATGGCGATCGAGTCAGGCGCAAGGCCGATTGCAGCGCCCGGGCTCGGGACGGGCAGCGCACCAGCCTCCAGACTTGCTACCCCCACCGACACGGTCACCCGGCCGAAGTCACTGGTTTCATGGGGCTTGTTGAGGCCTTGAATGTGCTGCACGATTTCATCCGCCAGACGACAGGCGCCCTCTGCCCCGGTATCCGGCAACAGCACGGCAAACTCCTCGCCCCCATAACGAGCCACCAGATCGGTCGACCTGTGCACGCACTTTTTCAAGGCGTGGGCGATGGCAATCAGGCACTCATCGCCTTGCAAATGGCCATAGTGATCGTTGTAACGTTTGAAGAAATCGATGTCGAGCAACAGCAGCGAAAACGCACCTTGGTTGCGCCGCATGCGCAGCCATTCGCGCGCGATACTCTCGTCGAGGAAACGCCGATTGGCCAGCCCCGTCAGCCCATCGGTCTGGGCCAGCAGGTTGAGCTGGTCCATCGCCATTTTCAGGCGCAGGTGGGTCTTTACTCGCGCCGTGACGATCAAAGGCTGAATAGGCTTGCCGATGAAATCCACCGCCCCCAGCGCCAGTCCGGCTTCCTCGATACGGGTTTCGGTGTGGCTGGTGATGAAGATGACGGGAACGTCTTCCAGCAATTGATCGGCCTTGAGCGTCTCACAGACTTCAAAACCGCTCATTCCGGGCATCTCGGCGTCGAGAAGGATAAGGTCAGGACGCATTTCCCGGACCATCTTCAAGGCCTGGGCACCGCCCGTGGCAAAACGAATCTGCCCCAGACCGTTCAGAATTTTGCTCAATACGCGAATGGCGGAAATATCATCATCGACAATCAGCAGGCTAGGTACAGGTTGCATGGTGGGTGACGCTCCTTTTTATAATTCCGCACGTTCGAGCAGGTGCAGTGCCTGCTCGAACTCCAGCCCTTCAATGGTCTGCCAGAGCTGTTCGACCAGTGCCTGTCCGGCCAGCTCCTGAAGCGCCACAGCAGCCAGCGGAAACTGGTCCAGCGCGGCGATATCATGGTTTTCAAGCAGTTCACGCAAGGTCGACAATGCCTGTCGGGAAACATCGGGATCCGCATCGATACGCGGGGCCAGCGGCCTTTCCTCAAGTACCGGCGTGCGCTCCTGCAATGACCGGAAAGCGGCACTCAGGGCTCGCAACGCTTGCTCCGGGTCCGCAGCGTTGCGCAGCAGGGTTTCCGCCTGCCCGGCATGCAGGCCCACTTGCGTGGCGCCAAGCAGCAGTGCAGAACCGCGCAATTTGTGCAGATCAGCCATTGTTTGATCGGGGTTTTGTCGCGCCCGTGCCAGAACGCTCTCGCTCTCGCCGAACGCGGCAAATTCACTGAAAAAGCGCCGCAGGGACGAGAGAAACAAGGGCACATCATTGCCTAGCCGAGCGGCGACCTCCTGGGTGTCGATACCTTCGATAACCGGCCATGCAGAGCCTGTCGATGCTTCCTGCAGCAAGGTGCCGACCGCCAGCGGAGCACCTCGGACACGCTCGACGGCACGCCGTACCGCCCGAATCAGGGCTGCGGGGTCCAGAGGCTTGGTGAGGAAATCGTCCATACCCGCCAGCTCGGCCTGCCGCCGCTCTTCTGCCAGGGCGCCTGCGGTCAACGCCAGCACGGGCAAGCGTGTCAGGCCCAGTTCGCTGCGCAAGCGCCGCGTCGCCTCATAGCCATCCATTTCCGGCATCTGCACATCCATCAGCACAGCATCGAAGAAATCCGGCGTCTGCCGCAGTCGTTCAAGGGCCAGCAGACCATTGCTGCAGGTCTGGACCACAGCGCCCTGCTGCTGCAACAACAGGCTGGCAACCTCCAGGTTGATCTCGCTGTCGTCCACCAGCAGCAGGTGCAATCCACTCAACCAGAGCGTCATGGAGGTATCCATCCGCGTGGCCTGGATAACCCTTTCGGTGCTGCCCTGATACCTGGCGATACAAGCGTTGACCGCGTTGAACAAGGCCGAGCTGTCCAGCGGCTTGAGCAATACCTTGTCGACCAGAGGGTGCAGTTCTGCCCGGATCTCGGACGATGTCACCAGAATGACCGGAAGCGGCGTCGCCTCGATCAACTGCTGCACCTCCTCAACCTGCGGCTGCTGCCAGTCCACCAACAGTACATCCGGCAATGCCGCGTTAACGTGATTACGCTCCTGCAAGGCAGTGCGCAGGTCATGTTCGCCGGTCAGACTCGCCACACGCCAGCCCAGGCCGCGGCATAAGCGTTGCAACGCCATGGACGATTGCGCGTCGTCGCTGAGCAGCATGACCTCCAGACTGCTTCCCGGGCCGGACGGCTCCAGGTCGCTCTGGCTGACCTGGAACGGCAACTCCACCCAGAACTCGCTGCCTGTGCCGAGTTCGCTCTCCACCCCTATCCGGCCGCCCATCTGCTCGGCAAGCCCGCGCACGACCGACAACCCCAGTCCGGTACCGCCAAACCGCCGTGTGGTAGACGCATCCGCCTGTGTGAACGGCGAAAACAACTGGCCGAGCACATCGCCCGGTATGCCGCAGCCGGTGTCCTGCACAGAGAAGCGCAAGCAGCAGGTGTCGGCGTGATCGTCTTCACGACTCACCGTCACATCGACTCCGCCGACACTGGTGAACTTGAGCGCATTGCCGACCAGATTCATGAGGATCTGGTTGACCCGCAATGCGTCACCTATCAACTGGCCAGGCAGCGATGCCACGACGTTGACAGAAAAGCGCAGGCCTTTTTCCTGTGCCTGGGGCGTGAACAGCTCGCCCAGTTCGTCGAGCAATTGCCGGGGACTGAAGGGGTTATGTTCCAGGCGCATCTCTCCCGCCTCGATCTTGGCGATGTCGAGGATATCGTTGATGATCCCCAACAATGTCCGGCCGGCGATCTGCAATTTGGTCAGCAGCTGACGCTGCTGGTCGTTCAAGGCGGTGTTGTGCAGCAGGTGGGAGATGCCGATCACGGCATTCATGGGCGTGCGGATTTCATGGCTCATGTTGGCCAGAAACAGACTCTTGGCCGCGTTGGCGGCCTCGGCGCTGGACTTGGCCGCGTGCAACTCGGCGCTATGGTGCAGCCGTTCGGTGATGTCCTGAGCAATACCCAGATGACCGATGAGTTCTCCGTCGGCGGTACGGATCGGGGTGATGATCATCAGCACAGGCACCGTCGTGCCATCCTTGCGCACGTAGGTCCATTGCCGGGTTTCCGAGCCTTCACGGGACGCTTTGTAGCAAAAGACGTCAATGCCTTCGATCAGGGTGCCGTATTCACGACTCAGCTCGGCGGAGCGTGCGGCCACTTCTTCAGGAAGATGAAACACCCCTGGGCCGTTGCCACTGAGCATTTCCGAATTGCTGTAGCCCAGCAGCAATTCAGCGCCCCGATTGAACACAAAGATCTGCCCCTGTGTATCGGTAGCGATGATCGAAACTTCCGAAGAAGCGTCCAGCACACCCTGCAGCAAACCCGCCACTCTGGACAGCTCTGCAGTGCGCTCGCTGACCTGCTGTTCAAGCTGTGCGTTGAACTCCATGAGGTAGCGTTCGACGCGCTTGCGGTCGGTGATGTCGTGCATCATTTTCGCCGCGCCGAGTAGGGTGCCGTCAGTCTCGCGGATGAAACTGCAGGTAATGGTCACATCGATCAACTGGCCGTTCTTGTGCAGCCGCCGGGTTTCCAGCGTCGGCCCGCGCTCACCGCGGGCCACCCTTTCCAACAGCTGTTCGTCTTCGTGAACCAGCTCTGGCGGAACCAGCAGTGGCGCCAATGGGCGGCCCAGCACTTCGTGCTCGTCGTAGCCAAACATCTGCTCGGCAGCCCGGTTCCAGGTGATGATCCGACCGTCCAGGGCTTCACCGATGATCGCGTCGCTGGAGTTTTCGACGATGGTTGCCAGCCTGGCCTGACCGGCAACCACCTGCTGTTTGCGCTGACGGGACAGTAGCAGCGTGCCGACCAGCACCGTCAACATCAGGCTGACCAGCGTGCCGATGAGGAACACCCTGCCCGCCGGGACCGGATCGAGGGCCGCGATAAATGCCGGGTGAGCACCTACCTCCATGCGCCACACGCGCCCATAGATCTCCCGCTCGAAAGCATAGGTCTGCAAGACCTCCTGATCATGATCGTTTTCCGGGGTCTGGTAGATCAGTTGCCGACCTTCATTGACGTCATAAAGCTTCAAGTGCAGCCTGTGGTTCAAGGGGTCCAGATTGCTCATCACCTCCCGCATGGCCAACGGTGCATAGGTCCAGCCGATCAGGGACGTTTCACGCTGGGCGATATCGGTGGGGATTTCAGGGGTGCTGTAAACCGGTAACAGGAATAGAAACGCGCGCATGTGATCATCGTTGTCCTGCAGCAGGGTAATAGGCGCCGACAGGGTTGCAGCGCCGCTGCGCATGGCCTGAAGGGCTGCATCGCGACGATGCTCCTCCGAGGCAATGTCCAGCCCCAGCGCCTGGACATTGCGGTCCAGCGGGTCGATGAATTGAATGATGAAACGGTCTCCCTGCCGGGTGCCCGGTCCACTCAATCGACTGAGACTGAAGTCCGGCCTGCCATCCTCCCTGACACGCCTTACGAATTCGGCCTCATCGCTGGCCGCAACGCGGCGGATAAAACCGAATCCGCGCGCGCCCGGGTATTCCTTCTCGATATTGCGCCCTTTGCTGTAACGGCCCATCTGGCTGCTGTTGATATGCTGGAGGTCCAGCATGTGAACGGCACCGCGCAGACCTCGAAGGCGGTACTCATAGACCCTGAGCCGTGCCTGTAAGTTATCGCCGATCCCCTCTCCGGCCTCTTTGAGAGCCTGGCCTATGCGTGCATCAATCGACCTGCGCTGTTCATGGCTGGCGATAAAGCTGACGCTGAGCCCGGCCAACAGCACCACAGCCATCCAGCCAACGAGCCACGTGAGAGAGCTTTTCTTCATCGATCAGACACTCGTTTTCAATCCTGAATACCGGGAGGTGACCAGAGGACACCGTCCGCCTGCCCTGGCGCGTCTCTGCGACCTCAAGCGTAGATTGTCTTCGACCAAGCGCCAGTGACGTCGCCATGGCTGCCGGTTTATCGCGCGCGCGGTCGCACGGCATCTGTCAGCAGCCACCTGCAACTCATGGAATCGACCCAGCAGATGGCTAAATGATAGTTATCCTTTTTTTAAGGAAACCTTAGCGCCTTTATCGACTGAGCACAGGCACGACTTGACAAGCCATCAGTGCCTTATTTATGCGGGTGTGTTCGACAGGTTGCGGTGTACGACGAAGGAAGGAAGTTGGCTGGGCCCGGTCATGCTGGCCAGCCCTGCGGTTTCAGCTTGAATCGTAAGCTTGTTCGGCGTAACCAGTGCGATTGCCGCTCATGCAGTAAAACGAACCGGCATTGAGCCGGTTCGCCATTCAGTCAATACCGTCAGGCCTCTGCCATCAAGGCTTCCAGCTTCCGCCTTCGACGATGACCGCGTTGGGGTCTGTGCCCTCGGCCAGTTCCGGGCGTACATACTGGTCGTAGAGCTTGAGCAGGTATTTCTCTTCGCCCAGTCTGGCCAGTTCGGTATTGACCCAGTCGCGCAGCTCGATATTGCCTTTTTTGACTGCAGGGGCGATTGGCGCTTCGTCACCGAGTTTCTGCTCCAGCACGCGGTAGCCGGGGTTTTTCTTCGCCCAGCTGAACAGCACCAGATTGTCCTGCGCATAGGCATCGCCACGACCATTGGCCAGCGCCTGCAGCGACTCGGAGTTTTTCTCGAACTTCAGCACTTTCCAGTCAGGGTGATTTTTCGTCAGCCAGATATCAGCGGTGGTGCCGGTGGTGACGATGGTGGTCTTGCTCGCCAGATCGTCCAGGGTCTGGACCGGGCTGGCTTCCGGCACCAGCGCCTGGACTGCAACACGCAGATTCGGATGGGTGAAATCCACCGCCTCCCGACGTTCCGGCGTGACGGTCATGTTGGCCAGAATCAAATCTACCTTGTCACTCTGCAGAAACGGTATGCGGCTGGCGGGTTCGACCACCACGAACTCGACCTTCTTCTCGTCGCCCAGCAGGTCCTTGGCGAAACGCTTGCCCAGGTCAGTGTCGAAACCGACGTACTGGCCCTGCTCGTTGACGAAGCCAAAAGGCGGTTTATCGCTGAACACGCCGACAATCAGCTTGTCACGGGCCTTGATGGTTTCCAGGTAGCTGCTGGACGGTGAAGGGGCAGCCTTGGCCACGGGCTTCTGTTCGGCAGGCTTGTCGCAACCGGCCAGCAGGGTGAAGGCAATCAACGATAATACGAGGGCAGTCTTGAAGCTCACGATGCTTTCCTTTTTGGCATGTTTTCCACGTAGGAGAACCTCTCCAGGAACTGCTGCGCGCGTGCGGTCTGCGGGGCGCTGAAGAAAGTTTCGGGGTCGTTCTGTTCCGCGATCCGGCCGCGGTCCATGAACAGGATTCGGTCGGCCACCGCTCGGGCGAAGGCCATTTCATGAGTGACGATGAGCATGGTCATGCCGCCTTGGGCGAGGTCGAGGATCACTTCCAGCACTTCCTTGACCATTTCCGGATCGAGGGCTGCGGTCACTTCATCGAACAGCATGACTTTTGGGTTCATGCACAGCGCGCGCACGATAGCGATACGCTGCTGCTGGCCGCCGGACAGCTCGCGCGGATAGGCGTCACGCTTGTCCGCCAGGCCCACCCGCTGCAGTAACGCCTCGGCCTGCTGACGAGCCTCGACTGCACTACGTTTTTGCACGCGCAACGGGCCGAGCAGAATGTTGTCGAGTACGGTCATGTGCGGAAACAGGTGATAGCTCTGAAAAACCATGCCGATTTGTTGCCTGACCAGCCGCCAGTCGGCGTTGGCGGGCAGCGCCTTGCCGGCAAAGTGCAGGCTGCCGGCATGACCGAGTTCGAGGCCGTTGAGGCAGCGCAGCAAGGTGCTCTTGCCACACCCGCTGGGGCCGAGAATCACCACGACTTCGCCCTCTTTCACGCTCAGGTCGATGTCTCGGAGCACCGGGGTGTCACCAAAGTTTTTGCTGAAGCCGGACAGTTCGATCAATGTGCTCATGCGTGATTCCAGCGCCGTTCAAGCACACGCGAGGCGGCCGACAGCGGATAACAGACGATAAAAAAGAATAGAAACAGAAAGCCGTAGATCAGCACCGATTCGTACGTGCGCTCGATGATCTGCTGGCCGACCTTGGTCACGTCCACGACTCCGATCAGGACGGCGAGCGAGCTGGTCTTGATCAGCCGCGTATAGACATTGATCACCGGCGGCGTCAGTCGCTTGAGTGCCTGTGGCAGTAGCACGCGACCATACAACTGGCCGAGACCAAGACCGATTGCCAGGCCTGCTTCGCGTTGCCCGCGAGGAATCGAACGCAACCCGCCGCGCACCACCTCACCGACCTCGCTGGCCCCCCACAAAGAAAGCACCAGCACTGCGCACCAGAACGCTGGAATACTCACGCCAAGGAAAATCGGCAACCCGAAGAAGAACAAGTACAGCCAGACCAGTACCGGAATCGCTCGGAACAGCTCCAGATAGATCCGCAACGGCACCTCCAGCCAGCGTTTGCCAAGGCTGCGCAGCACGCCGTAACCCACGCCGCCAATACTGCTGAAGACAATTGCCAACAGTGAAATCCCTAATGTGCGCCCTGCCCCCGTGATCAACTGCGGCGCAGACACCCACAACAACTCAAGACCCGAACTGGCCATGCTGGAGCCTCCTTTCCAGAAGACCGAGCAACAAAGACAACGGCAGGAACAGCAACACACACAGACCGGTCATCACCGCGAGCATCTCGTAGGTTTTGTAATACAGGGCAATGTAGCTCTTGGTGGTGTAGAGAATTTCCGGCACCGCGACAGCCGAGACCACAGTGGTTTCCTTGAGCAGAAAGACGAAATTGGCGAACAGTGCCGGCAGGCTGAGGATGCCCGCCTGCGGCAGAATCACGTGGCGCAGTAACTGCCAGCGGGACAGGCCGATGGACAACCCCGACTCGATCTGTGTCTTGGGCACGGCCTCTATGCCGGCGCGCAGAATCTCGGTCAGGTAAGCACCGCCGAGAAAGGTCATGGCAATCACTGCCGACGCGAAACCCGACACGCGAATCCCCAGCGTCGGCAAGGCGAAATAGATGAAGAACAGTTGAATCAGCAACGGCGTGTTGCGTGCCAGCTCAACATAAACCGGCACCAGCCGGTGCAGGACCGGCACCTTGAATGTAGCAATCGCCGCGTTGACAACCGCCACCGTCAGTGAGGTCAGAATTGCAATCAGCCCCACCTGGAGGGTGACACCGATAGCTTTGAGGAAAGCAGGCAGCGTGGAAATGGCAAATGCGTAATCGAAGGTCATTGCTGGCCTTCCACATCGGGATAAACGGACAGAAAACACATCAGGCGGGGCCTTGAACTTACGTATTGATATATAGCTTAACCTTCTGTTTTACATAAAATTAATACCTTTTTAGCATAAGCATAGCGCGAAAAAGGTGCCTGCCTGGGCGCCCCATACGCGTCACGTGCCAGTATCAAGTGGAATGAACACTTGCCCAATCAGTATGTGTGGGGCTCCATGAATTGGCGGTAGTGTGTTCTTCAAAACCGGATTGGCCCGAGGTGATGCAGGGCGTCTGCCTGGCTGGAATGTCTTCGCGAAGACGCTACTGCCAGTGCTCACACAACCGCACCAGCTCATCAACCACATACCTCACCTTGGGCCGCAAGTGAGAAACCCTGGGCCATACGGCATGTACTTCTACTGGTTCTGGTTCATAGCCTGCCAGCACCTCAACCAGTCGGCCCGCGTCAATGTCGTCCTTGAACAGGCAGCGCGGCATCTGGCACAGGCCGACGCCGGCGACGGCTGCCAGGATCATGGCCTCGCCATCGCCGATCTGATGTGCGGAAGGTGGCGCGTAGCGAACGGTTTCCTGACCTTCATTGACTCGCCAGGAGAGTGGTTGGCCCCGTCGATGGCCGACGATGCAATGGTGACGATTCAGATCTTCCAGGGTGTCAGGTACGCCAAAACGGGCCAGATAACTCGGCGCGGCGCAAATAGCCCAGCGTTGTCGCGCAAGCCGGCGAGCAACAAGGCCGCTGGTATCCTTGAGTTCTCCAAAACGAACCAGCAGGTCGATCCCCTCTTCAATCGGATCGACCAAGTGGTCAGAAAAAGTCATATTCAACTGCAGCGCGGGATACTTGTTAGCGATTTCAAATAACAACGGGGCGACAACCCGACGCCCGAATGCCACGGGTATATCGATGCGCAATCTTCCGGACGGTTCGCGGGTTCCCGGAGCCAATCCGCTTTCAGCCGCACCGATTTCTTCGAGCGCGTTCGAGCAGGCGATGAAATAGGCATCGCCATCAGCAGTCAGAGATATTCGACGGGTAGAGCGATGGAACAGCTGGACGCCCAGTCGCCCTTCCAGGCGGGCTATGGATTTGCCGACGGCCGATTTCGATATACCCAGTCGCCCGGCTGCCTCGGTAAAGCTATTCGAACGCGCTGCCACCACAAAGGTGATGACGCCTTGGAACGAGTCTATGGGAATCATAACCGCCCTGAAAAGTAGACAATAACTCTACCCACTTTAGAGTTTCAGGCAGTTTATCGCCAGACACTTCTACCCTAGCATGGAGGTATGTCTCTGGCTGATCACATCAGACCGAGTTTTCAATCCCAAACAGGAATACATCATGCCCGTCGTACGCGTCAGCTGGTTCGAAGGTAAAGAGCATGCTCAGAAAGCCGCCGTAGCTGCTGAAATCACCGAAAGCATCGTCAAAAACACGGGGACTCCCGCCGAATACATCTACGTCATTTTCGAAGACGTAGCACCGTCGGATTGGGCAGGTGCGGGCAAATTGTTCGGTGAAACTCCCGCCACGCCCTGAACCTGCACACTGCATAAATGCAACGACTGGATCAGCGTTGCATCCTCACCTGCCCCCCTTGGGGGCCGACCGTGGAAGAGATCACCATGCATCCACATATTTCCTGCTTATTCTCGCTTGCAATCAAACCCGGCGACTTTGCCGAGTTCAAAGCGCTGATCGCCCAGGTCGTTGCCGCCACCCGGAAAGAGCCCGGCACCCTGGTTTACGAGTACAGCGTGAATGAAGATCAAAGCGTTGCGCATATCCTTGAGCGCTATAACGTCGAATCCGTTGTCAGCCACGTAGACATCACCTTCGCCCCATTCGGCAAGCGCTTCCTCGAACTGTGCACCATCACCAGTCTGGTTGTGTACGGCACACCAGATGCCGAGATCCGTAAACGCCTGGATCCGTTCGGTGCTGTGTACATGACGCCGTTCGACGGCTTCAGCCGCTAACCGATTTGATCTGCGCAGACTCGACTGCAAAAAACCGGGGCTGCACTTGTTTCCCCCTTACGGCACAGAGAGCACCATGTCTATTATCGCTGACCTCATCAAGTCCCGAATTTCCGCCAACAACTACGACACTGAGCGCAAACTCTCAGATCAAGCGATCACTGATCTGATTGATCTGGCCACCCATGCGCCGTCCGCCTTCAACCTTCAAAACTGGCGTTTCGTAGCCATACGCAGTGAAGAAGCAAAAGCACGTTTGCTGCCCTTGGCCTATGGACAAAAGAAGGTGGTGGATTCAGCCGTGACATTTATTGTGTGTGGCACCCTGAATCCGCATCAAACGATTGCAACGTCGCTGAAGCCTTCGATGGATGCCGGGGTCATCGACAAGGCCATTTATGACATGTGGGTGGGCGCCGTTCAGGGTATGTACGCTGAAAATCCACAACTGCAGCGCGATGAAGCCATCCGTTCAGGCTCGCTGGCCGCCATGACGCTGATGCTTGCAGCTAAAGGCCAAGGCCTTGATTCAACCCCCATGATCGGCTTTGACCCAGCGGCGGTTGCAGAAGCATTCAATCTTTCAGCTACTGAAATCCCCGTGATGCTGGTGACCGTCGGTTATCCAGGCGAGAGCAACTGGCCGCAAAAGCCGCGTAAAGCCGTTCGCGAAGTGCTTGAGTTTATCTAGCACACAAAGTGCGGACGACGCATCGCTTAAACAACCCTGTCAAACCCGACATCACGACGACCAGATCACTCTGAAGGAGCGTCCCATGGCCAACCCGACCGGCCCGCATGACAACATCAGTTCCAAAGTTGAAATCGAGTATCCCGATTTTACAAAACTGCCTGATCAGGTACGGGAAAAATTCGAGAAGCTTCCAACGAAGGTCAACTTCTTTCGAATGCTGGGTTACAGCCCCGGAGCATTTATTCCTGTCATCGACCTGACCAACGCAATATTCAGGGACCTCACCCTCTCCGACTATCATAAGGAGATGATGGTATTGCTGCTGGCTGCGCATGAGAACGTCGCCTATGAGTGGGAGCAGCATGTTTCCATCGCTCAAGTTGCGGGGGTTCGTCCTGATCAGTTCGTCGCCATCGCAGAAGGCTGCCTGGAGGATGCCACAGCGTTCAAAGAGGACGAGCGCGTCCTGCTTCGGTTTGGCCAGGCCATTATCGACAAAGGCAAGGCCCCGGGTGTGCTGTTCAAGCATACCTTGCAGCACTTCTCGCTCCAGGAGCTGAGCGATGCCATTCTCGTCATTGGTTTTTATCGGATGTTGTCAGGCTACATTCAGACCTTCGATATCGCCGTTGATGCCCAGTCGGATGGGAACTGGATCAAAGGCTGATACCGACGTATGCCTGCTTCCTGAAGCATGGATCGATGGCTGTACCGCCATCGACCCACCTCCTCCTTTCAACGGTCGCGGCACGCTGAATGATCGTGCCTGGTCTGCGTGGGCAACGATCAACCCGTACGGCCTGCCAAAGGCCTGGGGCGATGCCAGGACCTGTCCATCACCCTTTTTAATTGCAGGTGTTCCTTCTTGAAATACCCATTAAAAGCCATATCGCTCAACGCATTGCTTGATGAAGATTTCTACTTTCCTCATGAGATCATTGGTCAGCCCTTTCGTACCTCCGACTTTACTGATCTGAAGATAAGCAGCTTCACCACCAGCGACGGCGTTAATCTCGGCTATTGGGAAGCCGGCGCCGGGCAACCGTTGATCTTCATCCCCGGCTGGTCGGCCAACGGCGCAATGTACTTTCACCTGATGCACATCCTGAGCGAGCACTACCATGTGTATGTGCTGGACGTGAGAAATCAGGGCCTTTCCGAGCGGGTCGACTTCGGTAATCGCATTTCACGGTACGCCATGGACGTGAAGGAGTTCGCCGGCCATTTGGGCGTTTCGCAGGCCGACTACTGCGGCTGGTCCATGGGCGCATCGGTGATGTGGGCCTACATCGATCTGTTTGGCACGCAAGGCATTCGCACCCTGAGCATCATTGACCAGGCACCCTCGATTTATTGCCACGCCGACTGGACGGAGCAAGAACGGCTCGAGGCCGGGGCGTTCACCACGTCGCCCGAGCGAATGATTGCATCCTATGCGCAAGGCATCGCCACCAACAGGCTGGTTTCCGCAAGCCGGGTTGTCGAGCGAGCGATGGCGATGGACTCGCCCTACTTCCATAACGTCATCAGCCTCGTGCAAGAGGTGGTTAAAGATGACATGGCATTTACCAGTCAGGTGCTTTTCGATCACACAACCAACGACTGGCGAGACGTCATTCGGTCAAAGATCAATGTGCCGACCGCAATCTTCACCGGTGAGTACAGCGACTGGCTGGAGAGTCAGCACTGGATGAGCTCGGTTATCCGGGACTCGGTACTTCATGTGTACACCAAAGCCGAGCAAGGCGATCACTTCCTGGCGTTCAAGAATCCAGTGAAATTTGCGGCAGACCTGCGCAGCTTTTTGCAGTAACGGCGATTCGGTGGGTGGCCGCACTTCCGGGTTTCTGTGTGTACGGACGTTCCTGATAAAGCGCTCCTTTTATCCGGCTGATACCTTCACTGCCCCTTATATCAGCCGGTTTTTTCCAAAGGTCTGTCACTGCTCCCATACTGGATGGGCGAATCGCTCAACCAGAAAGTTGATCAGCGATCTTACCTTCGCGGGTAAATGTTTACGGGTTGGATACACCACGTAGATCCCCAACTCGACCGATTGATACTCGGGAAGTATTTCGACCAGATCGCCTCGGCGTAGATCCTGCGCCACCATAAAACTCGGCTGCAACGAAATGCCACCACCGGCCAATGTGATGGCGCGGCAGGTATCCCCGTTATTACATCGAACCACCGAGCGCGTGTGCACGCTTTCACTGCCTTCGGGCCCCTCGAATTGCCATTCAGTACCGCTGGCAAAGTTGCTGTAGGCCACTACCCCGTGCTCTGCCACATCCGATAGTTTTTCAATGGGTGCGTGGCTGGCCAGATACGCAGGCGACGCACACAGGCACATCCGGGTACTGGCCAGGCGTCTGCCCACCAACGACGAATTATCCATGCGTGCGATACGCACCGCTGCATCAATACCTTCGTCAACCAGATCCACCAGACGATCGCTCAAGCTGATTTCCAGCTCGACCTTGGGGTAGGCGCTCATGAAATCGGCCCAGATCGGAGCCAGGTGCAGCACGCCAAAACTGACCGGGGCGTTGACTCGAAGCACTCCGCTGGCCTCTGGCGAAGCAGACGATACAGCCTTCTCTGCCTCATCCATCATGGCCAGCACCTCACGGGCCTGGTGATAGAACTGACGCCCCTCATCCGTCAAGGAAAGCCGCCGAGTCGTGCGGTGCAACAACCGCGCGCCGAGACGCTCCTCCAGCGTGCTCACGTAACGCGAGATGGCTGCCTTGGACATGCCGAGTGGCTCGGCTGCCCCGACAAAACTGCCCTTATCAACAACGGTGCAGAAGACCTGCATTTCCAGTGCACGATCCATGATTGTCTCACTTAGTGGAACTATTCATCACATTCAGCCCGATTTATCCCTGCCTGGCAATCTATAAACTGGGCCCATCGAAACGCAACTCAACTCAGAGAGAGGCAGTCATGAAAATCACAGTAATCGGTACCGGCAACATGGGCTCAGCCTTTGCGAAACAGCTTTCTGCCGCAGGGCACAGCGTCCGCATCACTGGCCGTGACATCAGCAAGGCGCAGGCCCTGGCCGACCAGCACGCGAATGTCAGCGCTTATGTAGCGTCCGAAGCGTTGGGTGACAGCCAAGTAATCGTGGTGGCCACCGCCTATGCCGATGCGACCGCTGCACTGCAAAGCCTGGGTGACCTGACCGGTAAAGTGGTGATCGATATCACCAACCCGCTGAGCGCCGACTACATGTCATTGACCGTCGGCCACGTCACCAGCGCCTCGGAAGAAATCGCCAGGGCTGTGCCGCAAGCCAACGTTGTGAAAGCGTTCAACACCCTGTTCGCTCAAGTGCTCGCCGATGGTCCGAAGTTCGCCAACGACCAGACCGGCAGCGTATTTGTCGCCAGCGACAGTGAGCGCGCCAAGCAAACCGCTATCGCGCTGGCTCGCAGCCTGGGCTGGAACACCGTGGACGCTGGCGGCCTGGTTAACGCTCGCTATCTGGAGCCACTGGCGGGTTTCAACATCTACCTCGGCTACGGCGCGGGTCTGGGCACTTCGGTCGCTCCGGTCTGGCTGAGCAAGTAAGCAATACATCATCAATCAGGAGCAGTCACCATGAACACTTCATTCCCCCTGCTGTTTGTGTCTCATGGTGCTCCCACGTTCGCCATCGAGCCCGGCCTGGCAGGCCCGAGACTGGCCAGGCTCGGTCGTGAGCTGCCAAAACCTGATGCCATCGTGGTTGTCTCGCCGCACTGGATGACCCGTGGCGAAGTCAGGGTTACGTCAAGCACAGCACCTGAAACCATTCATGACTTTGGCGGTTTTCCGGGCGCTTTGTATACGTTGTCCTACCCGGCTCCGGGCGCACCAGCGTTAGCGAGTCATATTGTTGAGCTGCTGCAGACGGCGGGCTGGCAATCGCGGCTCGATTCCGCCCGCGGCCTGGATCACGGTGCCTGGATACCACTTATGTATCTGGCACCCGACGCAGACATACCGGTCGTTCAGGTGTCCATGCCCGCCACGCTTGATACACGCAGCGCCTGGCAGCTCGGCGCAGCACTCAAGCCACTGCGTGAGATGAACGTATTGATCGTGGCGTCAGGCAGCCTCACCCACAACCTGTACGAGTTCCGCGGCGCAACAAGCCACGGCGCCGACTACGTCAAACAGTTCGCAGCATGGACCGCCCTGACCCTGCAGGCAGGAAACATTGATCAGTTGCTCGACTACAAGCAGTACGCACCTTCAGCCGAACGTGCACATCCGACCGATGAGCATTTCCTGCCGCTGTTTATTGCGCTCGGGGCAGCTGGTCACGGTTATCAGACACAGGTAATGGACGGCGGTATTACCCACGGCGTTCTGGCGATGGACAGCTACCTGTTTACCTCAATTGATAGCGAACGATTCGAGTCAGCTCAAACCGTTCAAGGTGTGAAATAACCTCATGCAAAACATCAACTTCTCTGAACCCGCACGCGAGTCCGAGTCGGGTATTTTTTTCCGTAAGGCATGTAGCACTGTCAACCCAAAGGCACGGTTGCTACTGCTTCACGGAGTAGGATCGAACGAAGCCAATCTCGCCAGTCTGGCCGCGTCGCTGCCCGAAGAGATCGAAATCCTGTTGCTCCGCGGCCCGCTGCAACTGGGTCCTCAAGGCTTCGCCTGGTACCAGGTCAACTTCACCAGCGATGGGCCTTCTTTTAACCAGGAGCAGGCTGAGTCCAGCCGCCAGTTATTGATCCGGTTTATTCAGGCGCTTCCCCCGCTGCCCACTGTGATCGCCGGGTTCAGCCAGGGCGGCATCATGAGCTCAAGCGTCGGCGTCACACAACCTGAGCTGGTAGCAGGTTTTGCGCTGCTGAGCGGGCGGATGCTGCGAGAAATCGAGCCAAAGATTGCGCCACGTGATCAGTTGCAAGGCGTCTCAGCCTTCATCGCTCACGGCCAGCAGGACAACGTACTGCCGATTGACTGGGCACATGAAGCTGACGCCTGGCTCAGCCGGATCGGTGTGCAGCACCAGACTCATTTTTACGACATGGCCCACGAGATCATTCCGCAGGAACTGGCTGACTTCTCGCAATGGCTGGACCGGACACTTTCGCTTTCCAACTGAACCCCACTGCTTATTTAACACAAGGAATTTTCCATGATCGATTCACGCACCGCGCCTTACGCTGCTTTTGTACTGCGCCTGGCATTGGGCCTCATGTTCATCGCCCACGGCCTGACCAAAGTATTGGTCTTTACTCCGGCAGGTACTGCTGGCTTTTTCGAATCCATTGGCTTTCCAGGCTTCCTTGCCTATCCGGTTATGGCCTTCGAAGTGATCGGCGGTTTGATGCTGGTACTGGGGGTCTACGCCCGCTGGGTTGCTGCAATCGCTGTTGTTCAACTGTTTGTCGCCGCCACCGTGCATTTCGGCAACGGCTGGAGCTTCACCAACGCTAACGGTGGCTGGGAATATCCGATCTATCTGTCCGTCACAGCGCTGGTCCTCGCTCTGCTGGGTGATGGCGCGTTTGCTGTGAAATCTTCCAGAACGCAGTGACAGGCACCTATCGATGCTCGGCCCAAAGACAACGATCCAAGGGTCGAGCATCATCAATTGGAGAAAATCACATGAAGTCTCGTGCTGCAGTTGCATTTGAACCTGGCAAGCCGCTCCAGATCGTCGAGATCGACGTCGAGCCGCCACGCAAGGGCGAAGTGCTGATCAAGATCACTGATACCGGTGTATGCCATACGGATGCTTTCACACTTTCGGGCGATGATCCGGAAGGCCTGTTCCCGGTAGTACTGGGCCATGAAGGCGCCGGCATCGTCATCGAAGTAGGCGAAGGCGTGACCAGCGTGAAAGTCGGTGACCACGTCATTCCGCTGTACACCGCCGAATGCGGCGAGTGCCTGTTCTGTAAATCGGGCAAAACCAACCTGTGCACCGCTGTGCGCGCCACTCAGGGCAAAGGCGTGATGCCGGACGGCACTTCACGCTTCTCCTACAACGGCCAACCCCTGTACCACTACATGGGTTGCTCGACCTTCAGCGAGTACACTGTTGTCGCTGAAGTTTCTGTCGCGAAGATCAATCCAGACGCCAACCCCGAGCACGTCTGCCTGCTCGGCTGCGGCGTGACTACCGGCATTGGCGCGGTGCACAACACGGCCAAAGTCCAGCCTGGCGACACAGTCGCGGTATTTGGCCTGGGCGGCATCGGTCTGGCGGCGATTCAGGGTGCGCGTCAGGCCAAGGCAGGACGCATCATCGCTATCGACACCAACCCTGCCAAGTTCGAACTGGCCCGTTCGTTTGGCGCTACCGACTGTGTGAATCCAAAAGATCACGAACAGCCGATCCAGCAGGTGATCATTGAGATGACTGGCTGGGGTGTCGACCACTCCTTCGAATGTATCGGTAACGTGCATGTGATGCGCGCTGCGCTCGAATGTGCCCACCGCGGCTGGGGCCAATCGATCGTCATTGGTGTTGCCGGTGCCGGTCAGGAAATCTCGACCCGTCCCTTCCAGCTGGTCACCGGCCGTACCTGGAAAGGCTCGGCGTTTGGCGGCGTAAAAGGCCGTAGCCAACTGCCGAAGATGGTTGAAGACGCGATGAAAGGCGAGATCGAGCTGGCACCTTTTGTCACTCACACCATGGGCCTGGATCGCATCAATGAAGCGTTTGACTTGATGCACGAAGGCAAGTCGATCCGCACCGTCATCAAATACTGATGTCGTCCACTGTTCCGGGGCAGTTGCCATGGAACCTGTTCCAAGTCACCCCTATAGCTGGAGGTACACTGTGAGCGATGTAAAACTTCACCCTGCGCTGGATAACGGCATCAAATCCGCTGCTACCGACTTTGCAGGCGGCACTCTGCAGTGCCTTTGCCCGACCGACAAGGTTGAGGTCAAAGTCGATGCTCAAACACTGCATAACCACGCCTGCGGTTGCAGTAAATGCTGGAAACCAGCGGGCGCCAGGTTTGCCGTCATCGCGGTAGTCAATCGCGACAAAGTCAGCGTTACCGTCAACGCAGCCAAACTGACCATCATTGATGCAAGCGCTACCATCCAGCGTCACGCCTGCAAAGAATGTGGTGCCCACATGTATGGTCGCATCGAAAACCAGAACCACGCGTTCCACGGTCTGGATTTCGTGCACACCGAACTGTCTCCTCAGACAGGCTGGGCAGCGCCCGGTTTTGCCGCGTTCGTCTCGTCGGTCATTGAAACGGGTACGCCGCCAGCTGAAATGGACGGCATTCGCGAACGTTTCAACACGATGGGTTTGCCAACCTACGACTGTCTTTCCCCGGCACTGATGGATGCCTTGGCAGCACACGTAGCGAAGCAAAATGGCGTTCTTCAGGCGAGCTGAGATAATCCCTGGCGGGCATCACCCACCTTACCAAGCGTGGTGATGGCTTATCCGGAACGCATGCACTGAACCATACAGCACTCACAAAGCCCTCCTGACTCGAGGGCTTTGTCGTTTCCGGGGCGCGCTGCAGACCCGTTACAGAAATTGGCCATGCACCATAAAATACCAATAGAGCATAATTACTAACTTTATAAATCATAAAAACCTATATTAGCTTAGAACAAAAAAGACTTTTACAGCGCATAATCATAAGAATACGGTCTTAAGAAATCAGTGCTGAAGCACTGTGCCCGACTTGAAGAGGACCTTCCATGCGCCGTACACCACCTTCGACTTTCTCAAATGGATTCGTGACTCGGAGCACAATGCGATGACCCGGCGCCCGCTCCTCTCGCGCCTGCTGTTTACCGCCGTCACAGCCATAACCCTGCTTGGCTGCTCACCTTCCGGCCAGGACAACCAGGCAGCCACAACCCTCAAGGTGGCGTTCTTCAGAGACAACACCACGCTGGTCAGCCTTGACCCCTTTCAGGTTTACTGGCTGGAGCATCGGGTGGTGCTGCGCAATATTGCCGAGTCCCTGACCGATCAGGACCCGCAGACCGGCAAGATCATTCCCTGGCTGGCGGAGCGCTGGGAAATCAGTGACAACGCGCTGGAGTACACCTTTCACTTGCGCAAGGACGTGACCTTCAGCAACGGCACACGTTTCGACGCTCAAGCGGTGAAGACGGCCTACGACGCGGACAAGTCGTTCGCCGCACAATTGCCAGCCACCTTCGGCGCCACTTACCTCAAAGGTTACGACCATGCCGAGGTGCTGGACGAGTTCACCATCAAACTGGTGCTGGCCCAACCCAATGCGGGCTTTCTGCAAGCCACCTCCACCACCAATCTCGCCATCCTGGCTCCAGAGTCCTACGCGCTCAGCGTCAAGCAGCGCTCGCTGGGTGCAATCATCGGCACCGGGCCATTCGTGCTGGAGCGCTATACCCCGGAAAGCGGTTTGCGCCTGATCAAACGCAAGGGCTATGCCTGGCAATCGGCCAATGCGCAGAACAAGGGCGAAGCGCATCTGGACGCAGTCGAGGTCAGCTACGTGCCGGAAGAAAGCGTACGTAACGGCCAGTTCGTTCAGGGGCAGGTCGATATTCTCTGGCCGCGCAACCCGTTCTCCGAGGTGGATCTCAACCTGTTCAAGTCCAGGGGCGCGACCATTCAAAGCCGGTCGCTGCCAGGACCGGCACTGAACCTGTACCCCAACACACGCGGCAATCGCATTCTTGCCGACCGTAACGTGCGCCAGGCTTTGCAAAAGGCAATCGACCGCAAGACCTATGCAGCGACGGTCTACAACCCGCAGTTCCCGGTGGTCTCCGGTGTCTTCGACATCACTACACCGTTTTACAAAAACCAGGCCGACAAGCTTGCCTATGATCCTCAGGGTGCCGAGCGCTTGCTCGACCAGGCTGGCTGGCAGAAAAATGCCGACGGCTATCGCTACAAGGAGGGCAAACGCCTGAAGCTGGCCTACAACCTGTCACCCGCCGAAACCGCTGGCGATGTACTGATCCAGGATCAACTGCGCAAGGTGGGCATCGAGCTCAAGCTCAACGTGGTGACCACCGCCGAATGGGCCGCTGCCAATGCGGCAGGCAATTATGACCTGACGTACAACTACATGACCCGCGCCGACCCGATCATCCTGCAGACCATCGTCGACCCGCGCAGCGCCAACAGCTCGACTCTGGCGACCAACCTTTACGCGCCGGAAACACTGCCCAGAGCCCTTGCGCTGTTCGACGCCGGACTGACCGCCACGCAAAGCGAGCAGCGTGCCCGGGCCTATGGCGAGTTGCAGGACTTGCTGATCGACGAAGGCTCGGCGTTCCCGGTCTACGAGCGGGTCTGGCAAGCCGCCACGGCGAAAAACGTACGCAACTTCCACTGGACGGCGGAAGGCTTTGCGCTGTTCAACGACATCGAGTTGGCAACGCCATGAGCCGCTATATCCTCAGTCGCATCGCGCAAGCGCTGCTGGTACTTTGGGGTGCCTACAGCGTCACCTATTTCATTCTGTACCTGCTGCCCGGCGACACCCTGTCGATCATGCTCAGCGCCTCGGGTGTCGAAATCGACTCACTGTCCGCGCAGGACCTCGCCAAGGCCAAGCTCTATTACGGGCTGGATCGGGGCATCTTCGAGCAATACGTCGATTTGCTGTGGGGAGCCATACACGGTGACTTCGGCAACTCGCTGACGCTCAATCGCCCGGTATCGGAGTTGCTGATCGAACGTCTGCCGCAAACCCTGAGCCTCGCGGGGCTGGCCATTGTTCTGTCACTGATCGGCGGGACAGGTCTGGCGTATCTCACTGCCTACGTACGCTGGCAGCCCTTGAAAGTCGCCTTGTCACGCCTGCCGTCGCTGGGCTTCTCGGTGCCGGTCTTCTGGCTGGGCCTGCTGTTCATTCAACTGTTCGCGTTCACCCTTGGCTGGTTCCCGGCGACCGGCAATCAGGGTTTCTCAAGCCTGATACTGCCCGCCGTCACGCTGGCGATCCCCAGCGCTGCGGTGTATGCCCAGGTCCTGCAACGCGGCTTTCAGGGCGTCTGGAAAGAGCCCTACATCATAACCGCCTACGCCAAGGGCCTTACCCGCGCGCAGGTTCAGGCCCGCCATGCGTTCAAGAACGCTGCCCTGCCGCTGCTGACACTGATCGGCCTGCAGGTGGGTAACACGGTATCCGGCGCGGTGCTGGTGGAAACCATTTTCGCCCGCTCCGGGGTCGGTCGACTTGCCCAGGAAGCCGTGCTGCGCCAGGACATCCCGGTGGTACTTGCCATCGTTGCGGTCTCCGCAGCTGCGTTCGTCGTGGTCAATCTGATCGTTGACCTGCTGTATCCCGCGCTGGATCCGCGCATCGCCCATACGCCAAAGGTCTCCTGAAGCCATGACTATCTTCGACAACCGCCTTGCGCGCCTGGCTCGCCTGGTCGTTTCCAGTGAAACCATTGCGGGTAAAACCGCACCTGCCCTGCAGTGGCGACGGCGCAGCAGCCTGAGCCGGATCGTGGAAGCGACGCGCCCCCTGTTGCGGCGCCCTGGTTTTCTGCTGGCCGTGGCAATCGTCGCCTTTGCGCTGCTGGCCGCGCTGGCACCCAACCTGCTGAGCAGCTACGCACCTTATGCCACCTCGCCTGCCGACAAGCTCACCGCGCCCAATGCCGCGCACTGGTTCGGCACCGACGAGTTGGGCCGTGATCTTTATACCCGCGTGGTGCATGGCTCCAGCCTCTCGGTACAGGCGGCATTGCTGGCTGTCGGCATCGCCATGGCCGGCGGCCTGAGTCTGGGGGTGATTTCCGGTTTCGCAGGCGGGCGCATCGATGCGGTGATCATGCGCCTGATCGATGTATTGCTGGCCCTGCCCGGTCTGTTACTGGCGCTGGCGATTGTCACTGCTATCGGTTTCGGCACCCTGCCGGTGGCCATTGCGGTCGGTGTGGGGATCATCCCCGGCTTCGCGCGCACCACCCGCGCCGAAGTGCTGCGGGTCAAAACCCTGCCGTACGTCGAAGCCGCGCGTCTGGGCGGTGCAAGCTGGACGCGAACCCTGCTACGCCACATCCTGCCGAACGCCTGGGGCCCGGTGGCGGTGTTGGCCACGCTGGACTTCGGCGCGGCGATTCTGGCCACTGCCGGGCTGAGTTTTCTGGGTTTCGGCGCCGAACCACCGGCCGCCGAATGGGGCACGCTGATTGCCAACGGTCGTCATTTTCTGATGACTGCACCCTGGGTGTCGCTGTTGCCGGGGCTGTTCGTGGTCGGCGTGGTGTTCAGCTTCAACCACATCGCCCGCACGCTGGAGGAGACTCAACGATGAACGACACCGCTCAACTGATCGACATTCGTCATCTGAGTGTCGCCTACCGCTTCGATGGCCAGATCAACCAGGCCGTGCGCAACGTATCCTTCCAGGTCGCCCGAGGTGAAACCGTGGCGATTGTCGGCGAATCCGGGTCCGGCAAGTCGACGATGGCCAACGCCATACTCGGCCTGCTACCGGACAACGCCGCCATCACCGGCGGTGAGCTACACGTCGATGGACACGATCTTGGCCATGCTGGCGAACGCGAGAAACGGCGAATTCGCGGCGGCACCATTGGTCTGGTGCCGCAGGACCCGATGGTCAGCCTCAACCCGACCCTGCGCATCGGTCGGCAAATCGCCGAAGCACTGCTTCTGGCTCACGGTCGACGTTATCCGGCAGTGGATGCCGATGTGCTGGAATTGCTGCAGCAGGTCGGTCTGGACAAACCGGTATTGCGCGCTCGTCAGTACCCGCACGAGCTGTCCGGCGGCATGCGCCAGCGCGTGTTGATCGCCATCGCCCTGGCCGGCAATCCTCGCCTGATCATCGCCGACGAACCCACCAGCGCTCTGGACGTGACGGTACAGCGCAGGATCCTCGATCATCTGCAACGTCTGGTGGCCGAGCGTGGTATTTCCCTGCTGATCATCACCCACGATCTGGGCGTGGCGGCCGACCGGGCCGATCGAGTGCTGGTGATGAACAAGGGCGAGCTGGTCGAACAAGGCCCTCCGCAACAGATACTCATCGCGCCTCGCCATGCCTACACACGTGCGCTGATCGCAGCAGCACCCGCGTTCGGGCAACGCAAGAGCCCGGCAATACCGCGCCCGGTAGCGAGCAGCGCCAGGCCACTGCTGACCTTGAACAACATCGGCAAGACCTATCGCCTGCCCTACGTAAAAGGCGAAGACACAGACTTCCAGGCGCTGCAGGACGTCAACTTCAAGGTGTATGCCGGCCAGACCCTGGCCATCGTCGGCGAGTCCGGCTCGGGTAAAAGTACTGCGCTGCGCATTGCGCTGGGCCTGGAAAAGCCCACTCACGGACGAGTTTTACTGGACGACCAGGATGTCACCGACCTGGGCTGGCGCGAATTCAGGCCGCTGCGACGGCGTATTCAGCTGGTGCAGCAAAACCCGTTCGCAGCCCTTGACCCACGCTTCACGTTATTCGAAAGCATCGTCGAGCCACTGGTTTCGTTCGGTCTGCTCAAAGGCCGCGAACTGGAGCAGGCGGCACGCCGATTGATAGAGCGAGTGCAGTTGCCCGTGGCCTATCTGGACCGCCTGCCGCGCGAGCTTTCCGGTGGACAGCGTCAGCGGGTCGCCATTGCCAGAGCACTGGCCCTGCAGCCCGATCTGCTGCTGCTCGATGAGCCGGTCTCGGCACTGGACGTGTCAGTGCAGGCGCAGATTCTCGACCTGCTGGTCGAACTGCAAGCCGAATCGGGCATTGCCTACGTGCTGGTGTCCCACGACCTTGCAGTGGTCGCCAGCGTTGCCCACCAGGTACTGGTGCTCAAGCATGGCAAGACTGTCGAGCAGGGTCTGGCCGAGGATGTTTTTGCCAGACCTGAAGCGTCCTACACCCAGGAGTTGATTGCCGCGATACCTGGTCGGCGTCTGGAGTTACAAACAGGGACGTACTGACAAATACCGGGTCTTGTAGAAATTGGCCGCCCGACGTTTGGAGTCCATAACGTCGGCGACTGTATATATGCATATTCTTTATTGATATTTAAATTATTTTTTTAATAGCTATAGAGTTGCACCTTATGCACCAAACGTTGCCGAAGCAGGATGCAGGCAAGACCAGGCTACCTTGCGCACCTGACCCGCATGCTCAGGCCGTATCAGCAAGAAGCCCTATCCCTCCCTACGTCGAGCACCTGCAATGAAAGGCATAAAAACCCTGTCGTTCCCAGCCCTGATGGGTTCAGCGCTGCTGTTGAATGCCGTCATCTCATTCCCTGCCCTGGCCGGACTGCTGGAAAAAGGTCGCACTGACGGCCTGACCGCTGGCATCGCCAATGAACAGCCCTATGCCTACATCGGCCCCGATGGCAAAGCCACCGGGGCCAACGTCGAGATACTGCGGGCGATTCTCGAACCGCTGGGCATCAAGCAGATCGAGACGCCTATCACTGACTTCGGTTCGCTGGTGCCGGGTCTGGCGGCAGGTCGTTTCGACTTGATTGGTGCGGGGCTGTTCATCAATCCGAATCGTTGCAAGGTCATCGCGTTCTCCAACCCGGTGACGCGATCCGGTGGTGCGTTCATTGTCAAAACCGGCAACCCGCTGAACCTGCACAGCCTCAAGGACGTCGCCAGCAACGCCAAGGTGCGCCTGGCCACTCAACCTGGCAGCAATCAGGTCCAGGAAGCCAAAGACAGCGGTATCGCCAACGGCAACGTGGTGTTGTTCGACAAGGACACCGAGGCATTGGCCGCCTTGCAGGCGGGTCGCGTGGACGTGGTGTATTTTCCCGACGCCGAAGTCATCAGTCTGATCAAGAAAGCCAACAGTCCGGACATCGAGCGCGCCTTGCCTTTCGAGCAGATCCCGGACGCCAGTGGCAAACCGGGCTGGAATTACCACGCCTACGGCCTGCCAAAAAACGACCCGGCTTTTGAACAGGCTTTCAACGAACAACTGGCGAAACTCCGGGCGTCGGGCGATCTGCTGAACATCCTGCAGAAGTACGGCTACACCGAAAACGAACTGGCTGACCCGGCCATCACTGCAGCCCAACGCTGCAACCCATGACCTGCCTCGCCCCGCGAGGGCGCGCAGTAAACGGCCCTGATCCACACGAGTACGGCCATGCCTGTTGATGCCGCAACACTGGAAACCGCAGGCTTCATTGCCAGACAACTGGCCCACGGCGCCTGGATCACCCTGCAGATCACCGTGCTTGCCGAACTGCTGGTGCTGGTGCTCTCGTTTGTAATCGCCCTGATGCGCCTGTCGCCGTTCAGGGCGCTACGCTGGTTCGCTACTGTGTATATCGAGGTGCTGCGCGGTATCTCGGCATTGGTGCTGCTGTTTTACCTGTTCTTCATCCTGCCGCTGTTCGGCATTCGCCTGTCCCCCATGACCACCGGCGTGCTGGGGCTGGGCCTGACGTTTTCGGCGTATGGCGCGGAGATCATTCGCTCGGCACTGATCAACGTCAGCCAGGGCCAACGCGATGCGTTGCGTGCGCTGGACTTCGGGCCGATAAACGCGTTTCGGCGAATCATTCTGCCGCAGGCCCTGCCGTTCATGATCCCGCCGATGGGCAATCAATTGGTCGAACTGCTGAAAACCACATCGCTGGTTTCGCTCATCACCCTCACCGACCTGACCTTCACCGGCAGTCAATTGATCACCACGCTGGGCCAGCAGACGCTGATCTGGAGCATCGTGCTGGTGTGCTATTTCGTGATGGCCTGGCCACTGAGCTGGCTGATCCGACGCTATGAGCAGCACGCCACCGCGTGGCGCAAGGCCAGGGGATGAACGATGGAATTTGATATCGCATTCGCCTGGTCGATTCTGCCGGAGCTGTTTCAGGGTTTGCTGGTGACTGTGCAGGTCGTGGTGCTGGGGTTCCTGCTCGCGGTGTTGCTCGGTCTGGTCCTGGCCCTGACACTACGCTCGCAGATAACCATCGTGCATCGCCTGAGCAAAGGCTACCTGAGCTTTTTCCGCAATACGCCGCTGATGGTCCAGTTGTATGTACTGTTCTTCGCCCTGCCGCTGGCGGGCATTACCTTTCCGGCGGTCACCACCGGTGTGATCGGCCTTGGCTGCTATTACGCGGCTTACATTGCCGAAGCGTATCGCGGAGCCATTGACGACATCCCGGCCGGACAATGGGAAGCCGCACGCGCCCTGGACTTCAATCGTAGCGACACCTGGCGGCGCATCATCCTGCCGCAGGCGTTGAAACCCATGCTGCCGGTGCTCGGCAATTACCTGATCGGCATGTTCAAGGAAACCCCGCTTCTGGCGGTGATTACCATCCCTGAACTGTTTCAGGCCGCCAAGCAGATCGCCGGCATGACCTATCGTTACAACGAACCGTACACGGTGATGGCGCTGATGTTTCTGGCAATCAGCGTGCCGACCTCGTTGCTGTTCAAATACCTGGAAAGACGCAGCCATGTCTGATCTCGCACACACCGCAATCCCGCCCGTCACCACCGCGCAGATACAGCTGAAACACGTGGTCAAGGACTTCGGCCACAACCGGATTATCGACCACTTGGACCTGAGCATTCCTCAAGGTCAGAAAGTGGCCTTGATCGGCCCCAGTGGCTCGGGCAAATCAACAGTATTGCGCCTTATCAAGGGGCTGGAAAACTACCAGCAAGGCAGCATAGAAGTCGCAGGCCGAGCAGTGCCCGCGCGCACATCCGGATGGCGCTGGCCTGGCGCGCGCAAGGCTCCGGTAGAACATCGGGTAGGCATGGTGTTCCAGCAATTCAACCTGTTCCCCCACCTCACCGTGCAGGAAAATGTCACCGAAGCGCCGTTACGGGTACTCAGACTGCCTCGCGAAGAGGCCCTTGAGCGCGCGCACCAATACCTCGGGCTGGTCGGGCTTGCGCACAAGGCCGATGCCTATCCGAGCCAGCTTTCCGGTGGTCAGCAACAACGTGTAGCGATTGCCAGGGCGCTGGCCATGCGTCCGCAGGTCATGTTGTTCGATGAGGTCACGTCAGCGCTCGACCCCGAGCTGGTCGGCGAGGTCCTGGCGGTGATTCGCTCGATTGCCCACGAGTTTCAGATGACCATGCTACTGGTGACCCACGAGATGAAATTCGCTCAGGACATCGCTGACCGGGTGCTGTTCATGGAGGGCGGCCGCATCGTGGCGGACGGCACCCCGAGCGAAATTCTGCTGAATCCGCAAAACGAGCGGACCCGAAGGTTTCTGCAGCGGGTGGAGCAGCGCTGATTGCCAGCGCCGCTGTTTTTGCAGGGTGAGACGTTTGAACTTCGCAACGATTTGAAAGTGGCGACCATCAGATCCGGAAGCGCGCAACCATGTCCTGCAGGTTGCTGCCCAGGCGCGCCAGTTCCACGGTAGACGCCGCGCTCTGCTCAGTGGCCGTGGCCGACTGATCGGCAATATCGCGTACGCTGATGACACTGCGATTGATTTCGTCGGTCACGGCGCTCTGCTCTTCAGCGGCGGCAGAAATCTGTTGACTCATCTGTTCGATGGTCACGATCGAATGAGTGATTTCAAGTAGCGAGTCTTCGGCCTGTCGCGCCAGCGCCACGGTGCCTTCAGTGCGTTGACGGCTGGCATTCATCAGCTCCGACGCTGCGCCGGTGCCATCCTGCAAGGATTTTATCAGCGCCTCGATTTCAGTCGTGGATGACTGTGTACGTTGAGCCAGCGAGCGCACCTCATCGGCCACCACGGCAAAGCCACGGCCCTGCTCACCTGCACGTGCAGCTTCGATCGCCGCATTGAGGGCCAGCAGGTTGGTTTGTTCTGCCACCGCCTTGATCACATCGATGACGCCGCCGATCTTGTCACTGTCCTGAATCAGGCGCTGCATGGCCTCGCCCAGTTGTCCCACTTCACCGGCGAGCTGGCTGATTTCACGCGTGGCGTGTTGCACCACGCTGCTGCCATGGGCGGCACGATCACTGGCCTGTCTGGCGGCCTGCGATGCATCTTCAGTGTTCTGCGCCACTTCCTGGACGGTGGACGCCATCTGGTTCATGGCGGTCGCCACCTGATCGACTTCCAGTTTCTGCTGAGTGACACCCGCGCTGGTCTGCTCACTGACGGCTGAAAGCTCCTCGGCTGCCGTGGCAATCTGTGTCACACCATTGCTGATACCACCAATCAGGGTCCGCAGCGATACGGTCATATGTTGCATGGTGTTTTGCAGCAGGCCCAGCTCATCCTGGCGACTGGTGCTGAGGTCGTTGGTCAGATCGCCGTCGGCAATCCGACGCGCCGCGATCACAGTCGAATCGAGCGGACGGGTGATCTGACGGGTAATCAGGATCGCCGCGAAGATACCCAGCAGCAATACGATCACCGCCACCGTGAGCAACTGGGTTACTGCGCTGTCTTTTTCTTTATTGGCACTGACCACCTGACCCGCCATCAGCTTTTCCGCACTGGTGACGATGTCCATTGACTGCTGGCGAAGGCTGTCGCGAATCTGATCGTTCTGTTGCATCAGTTGCGAGATGGAGACCATCAACGACTTGTACTGTTGCAGCGCCGCGAGCGCCTCATCCACCGCCGGGCCGGCCTTGTTCGGCAATTGATTGCGCGCGCTGCCCACCTGAGCGATCAGCGAGTCGGCAGCGTCGAAAGTAATCTGCCTGTTTTCAGCAGTCGGGATACTGATATAACGGCGAAACACCAGGCGAAAGTTGGTCATGCCATTGCGCAGGTCGCCGGCAATCTTCACCTGATCGATGCCGCTCTGGTCCAGCGAGCGGGAAACGTCGTCAAAGGTCTTTTGCAGCAGTGTTTCGAAACTTCCGCTGACCTGTTCGGAAATGGTGATGAGCGGCTGCATGGCCTGATCAATTTGCCGATTGTTATCGACCAACTGGCTGAACGTTTGCTTCAAGACACCCGCCTGGTCGCGAATCCCTCTGAGCATATCGGCGTTGACCGGAACGGTCAGAATCTTCAGGCCGTCCTCGATGGTCTTGCCCAGGTTGTCCAGAGCCGACGTGTAGCCCTGCGAATTGCTCGCGTCAGGCTTGGCGGTGTAGGTCTGCGCAGCGATCCTGAGGCTCAGCGCATCGGCCTTCACCTCAGAAACCTTGGCTGCCTTGCCCAGCCGTTCGATCAGCAGGTTGGTACTGAGGTAACCGATCGCGGTGACCGTCAGTACGCCCAGCAGTATCAGACCGAAGCCTACACTCAGCTTTTTGCTGACCTTCAAATTGTCCAGCCATGTCGACTTCATAAATTTTTCCTGGGGATTTATCGTGATACCCAAGGATCGACTGTCCGCTGAACAACTTTACAGGCGCGGCGATTGCAAAGATTGATCGATGAGATAGCAATATGACATGGGCTTTTTTCGGCGCCCCGTCAGGGCAGCACTTTCAACCCCAAATACCTGGCCAAAGTCCACCTTCAGGGTCACTCGGCCAGGGCGTTTCACAGACCTATAGGTACTCATCATTGTCGGTGATAGTAACCTTCGGTTTATTCGATTCGTTAATAACACCCCGTGCGCAACAGAATCCGCCCCATTCTTCACTATTGGCGGAACTTCCCATGCACCAGACAATCAGCCATCTGCGCTACCCTCTCACCGCCCTCGCCTTGATCGTCATCAGTGCCTGCGGCCGTGCGCCGGAAGCCACCAGTGCGCCTGGCGCGGCCAAGGTCAGTGTGGCCAAGGTACTGGAGCAGCCAGTCAACGAGTGGGATGAATTCACCGGTCGTCTCGAAGCACCTGAAACGGTCGAAGTGCGTCCAAGGGTCTCCGGCCAGATCGATCAGGTAGCCTTCATCGACGGCGCGCTGGTCAAGAAAGGCGATCTGCTGTTCCAGATCGACCCTCGCCCTTTCCAGTCGGAAGTCCGCCGTCTCGAAGCCCAGTTGCAACAGGCCCGCGCAGTCGCTTCGCGCAGTGACAGCGAAGCGCAGCGCGGTGAGCGCCTGCGCAGCAACAATGCGATTTCCGCCGAGCTGGCCGAATCGCGTACCACCTCGGCGCAGGAAGCCAAGGCCGGTGTCGCGGCCATCCAGGCGCAACTGGACCTGGCTCGACTGAACCTCAGTTTCACCCGTGTTACCGCGCCGATTTCAGGCCGCGTGAGCCGTGCCGAAATCACCGCCGGCAACATTGTTACCGCCGATGTCACCGCCCTGACCAGCGTGGTTTCCACCGACAAGGTCTACGCCTACTTCGACGCAGACGAGCGCGTGTTCCTCAAATACACCGAACTGGCCCGCAAAGGTCAGCGCGGTCAGACCACGCCGGTGTACCTGGGGCTGTCCAACGAACCTGGCAACCCGCACCTGGGCCAGATGAACTTTGTCGACAACCAGGTCAACCCGAGGACCGGCACCATTCGTGGCCGCGCCGTGTTCGATAACGCCGACGGTGCGTTTACCCCCGGCCTGTATGCACGCCTGAAACTGGTGGGCAGCGGCACTTACTCGGCCGTGCTGATCAATGACGAAGCAGTGGGCACCGACCTGGGCAAGAAGTTTGTGCTGGTCATGGACAAGGACAACAAGCCCGCTTACCGGGCTGTCGAGCTGGGGCCGAAAATCGAAGGCCTGCGCATTGTGCGCAATGGCCTGGCCAAGGATGACACCATCGTCGTCAAAGGCTTGCAGCGCGTTCGTCCCGGCCAGCCTGTGGACCCTGAAGTCACTCCGATGGCCAGCGCCGACACCCTCGCCGCACTGCTCAAACAACGCCAGGCCCTCGAAGCCAGCAACCTGCCACAAGTGGCGCCCAAAGCGGCCGTCAAAATCGCCAGCGCTGCCGCGCCGCGCGGCTAAGGGACTCGTCCGATGAACTTCTCCAAATTCTTTATTTCACGGCCGATCTTCGCCGCAGTGCTGTCGCTGCTGATCCTGATCGCCGGTGCCATCTCGCTGTTCCAGCTACCGATCAGTGAATACCCGGAAGTCGTGCCGCCAACCGTGGTGGTGCGCGCCAACTTCCCCGGCGCCAACCCCAAGGTGATCGGCGAAACCGTGGCCTCGCCACTGGAACAGGCGATTACCGGTGTCGAAGGCATGCTCTACATGTCCTCGCAGGCCACCGCTGATGGCAAGCTGACCCTCACCATCACCTTCGCACTGGGTACTGACCTGGACAACGCGCAGGTGCAGGTGCAGAACCGCGTGACCCGCAGCGAGCCGAAGCTGCCTGAAGAAGTGACACGCATCGGCATCACCGTGGACAAGGCCTCCCCCGACCTGACCATGGTTGTGCACTTGACCTCGCCGGACAAACGCTACGACATGCTGTACCTGTCCAACTACGCCGTGCTCAACATCAAGGATGAGCTGGCGCGACTGGGCGGCGTCGGTGACGTGCAACTGTTCGGCATGGGCGACTATTCACTGCGGGTCTGGCTCGATCCGAACAAGACCGCCTCACGCAACCTGACCGCCACTGATGTGGTCAATGCGATTCGCGAGCAGAACCGTCAGGTAGCCGCAGGCCAGCTGGGCTCCCCGCCCTCCCCGAATGCCACCAGCTTTCAGATGTCGATCAACACTCAGGGCCGTCTGGTCAGTGAGGAAGAGTTCGAAAACGTGGTCGTGCGCGCCGGTGCCGATGGCGAAATCACTCGCCTCAAGGACATTGCCCGCATCGAGCTGGGTTCCAGCCAGTACGCGTTGCGCTCGCTGCTCAACAACCAGCCTGCGGTCGCGATCCCGATCTTCCAGCGTCCCGGCTCCAACGCCATCGACATCTCCAACGATGTACGGGCACGGATGGCCGAGCTCAAGCAAAGCTTCCCGGAAGGCATGGACTACAGCATCGTCTATGACCCGACGATCTTCGTCCGTGGCTCCATCGAGGCGGTGATTCACACGCTGTTCGAAGCCCTGATTCTGGTAGTGCTGGTCGTCATCCTGTTCCTGCAGACCTGGCGCGCGTCGATCATCCCGCTGGTGGCCGTACCGGTCTCGTTGATCGGCACCTTTGCGGTCATGCATATGTTCGGTTTCTCGCTGAACGCGCTGTCCTTGTTCGGCCTGGTACTGGCGATCGGTATCGTGGTCGACGATGCCATCGTGGTGGTGGAGAACGTCGAACGGAACATCGAGCTGGGCCTGGAACCGGTCGCCGCCACGCACAAGGCCATGGCCGAAGTGACGGGGCCGATCATCGCGACGGCGCTGGTGCTGTGCGCCGTGTTCGTGCCTGCGGCGTTTATCTCCGGGCTCAGCGGGCAGTTCTATAAGCAGTTCGCGCTGACCATCGCCATCTCGACGGTCATTTCCGCCTTCAACTCGCTGACCCTGTCGCCTGCACTGGCGGCGGTATTGCTCAAAGGTCATGACGCGCCCAAGGATCGCTTCTCGCGGTTCCTCGACAAAATGCTCGGCAGCTGGCTGTTCCGTCCGTTCAACCGCTTTTTCGAGAAAGCCAGCCACGGCTATGTCGGCACGGTCGCCAGGGTCATTCGCAGCAGCGGTATTGCCTTGCTGGTCTACGCGGGCCTGATGGTTTTGACCTGGATGGGCTTTGCCAGCACACCAACCGGTTTCGTACCGAGCCAGGACAAGCAATACCTGGTCGCATTTGCCCAGTTGCCGGACGCCGCAAGCCTGGACCGCACCGAGGATGTCATCAAGCGCATGTCGGAGCTGGCCCTCAAGCAGCCTGGCGTGCAGGATGCGATTGCCTTCCCGGGGCTGTCGATCAACGGCTTCACAAACAGCCCGAATAACGGCGTGGTGTTCGTGACCCTCAAACCGTTCGACGAACGCAAGGACCCGAGCCTCTCGGCCAACGCGATTGCCGGTGCACTGAACGGTCAGTTCGCCTCGATTCAGGAAGCCTACATGGCGATCTTCCCGCCACCACCGGTACAAGGCCTGGGCACCATCGGCGGCTTCCGTCTGCAAATCGAGGACCGTGGCAACCTCGGCTATGACGAGCTGTACAAGGAAACCCAGAACATCATCGCCAAAAGCCGCAGCGTGCCGGAACTGGCCGGACTGTTTACCAGCTACACGGTGAACGTACCGCAAGTCGATGCCGCGATTGACCGCGAGAAAGCCAAGACCCACGGCGTGGCAGTCAGCGATATTTTCGACACCCTGCAGGTGTATCTGGGTTCGCTGTACGCCAACGACTTCAACCGCTTCGGCCGCACCTATCAGGTCAATGTCCAGGCTGAACAGCAGTTCCGTCAGGATGCCGATCAGATCGGTCAGCTCAAGGTGCGCAATAACCTGGGCGAGATGATCCCGCTGGCGACCTTCGTCAAGGTCAGCGATACCGCAGGCCCTGACCGCGTCATGCACTACAACGGCTTCATCACTGCTGAAATCAACGGTGCAGCGGCACCGGGCTACAGCTCTGGCCAGGCTCAGGCAGCAGTCGAGAAACTGCTTCGCGAGGAACTGCCCACCGGCATGATCTACGAATGGACCGACCTGACCTATCAGCAGATCCTTTCGGGCAATACCGCGCTGTTCGTGTTCCCGCTCTGTGTGCTGCTGGCGTTTCTGGTGCTGGCAGCCCAATACGAAAGCTGGAGCCTGCCGCTGGCGGTGATCCTGATCGTACCGATGACCCTGCTCTCGGCGATTGCCGGGGTAATGATCGCTGGCAGCGACAACAACATCTTCACTCAGATCGGCCTGATCGTGCTGGTAGGCCTGGCGTGCAAGAACGCGATTCTGATCGTCGAGTTCGCCAAGGACAAACAGGCCGAAGGGATGAGCCCGCTGGATGCGGTACTGGAAGCCTGCCGCCTGCGTCTGCGTCCGATCCTGATGACCTCGTTCGCCTTCATCATGGGTGTCGTGCCGCTGGTGCTGTCCAGCGGTGCAGGTGCCGAGATGCGCCATGCCATGGGTGTCGCGGTGTTCTCCGGGATGCTGGGGGTCACCTTCTTCGGCCTGCTGCTGACGCCGGTGTTCTACGTGCTTATCCGTAATTACGTCGAACGCCAGGAGGCCCGCAAGGCCGCCAGGGTAAACAGCCAGCAAAACCTGCCTGCGGAGATGCATTGATGAGTGCGTACAAAGTCTTCATCCCGAGCCTGCTGGTCATGGCACTGGCGGCCTGCGCCGTAGGCCCGGACTACCAGGCACCGGTCACGGCGCCAGCGAAACTGGCGTCCGCCGCCCAAGGCAACTATGACCGCAGCAAAGTGGACAGGGTGTGGTGGCAGCAGTTCGAGGACCCGACCCTCAATAAACTGGTGGCCAGGTCACTGGACGGCAACCGCGATCTGCGCGTCGCCTTCGCCCGGCTCAAGTCGGCGCGCGCCATTCGCGATGACGTCGCCAACGATGTGATGCCAGTGGTGACCAGCCGCGCCAGCAGCGACATCGGCAAGGGTCAGCAACCCGGCATCACCGAGCGCCGGGTCAACAGCGAGCGCTATGACCTGGGCCTGGACATGGCCTGGGAAGTGGACCTGTTCGGACGTATACAGCGCCAGCTGGAAGCCAGCGATGCCGATCAGGACGCTGCAGAGGCCAACCTCTATCAGCTGCAGGTCACGCTGATTGCCGAGGTGGTCGACGCCTACGGTCAACTGCGCGGCGCACAACTGCGTGAAGCCATTGCCCGCGACAACCTGAAAAATCAGCAAAGTTCTCAGGACGTGACCACGCAATTGCGCGATGCGGGCGTGGGCAACGAGCTGGATGTGGTGCGTGCCGAGGCACGACTGGCCGCCGTCGAGGCGACCGTTCCGCAGTTGCAGGCCGAGCAGGCTCGCCAACGCAATCGCATCGCCACGTTACTGGGCGAGCGTCCGGAAAACCTCAGCGCCGACTTGAGCCCGAGCAAGCTGCCGGCCATCGCCAAGGCCTTGCCGATTGGCGACCCGACGCAAGTGTTGCGCAATCGGCCCGACATCCGCGCAGCCGAGCGACAACTCGCTGCCTCGACCGCCCGTATCGGCGTCGCGACTGCCGATCTGTTCCCAAGGGTCAGCCTGAGCGGGTTTCTGGGCTTTACCGCCGGACGCGGCTCGCAGATCGGTTCGTCAGCGGCCAGAGCCTGGTCGCTGGGCCCCAGCATCACCTGGGCGGCCTTCGATCTGGGCAGTGTCCGGGCGCAGATTCGCAGTGCCGACGCCGACGCAGAAGGCGCACTGGCCAACTATGAGCAGCAGGTGCTGCTCGCGCTGGAAGAGTCGGAGAACGCGTTCAGCGACTACGACAAACGCCAGCAGCGGCTGGTCTCACTGATGCGCCAGAGCGATGCGAGTCGCTCGGCGGCCAGACTGGCCTCGGTGCAGTATCGCGAAGGCACGGCGGACTTTCTGGTCCTGCTGGATGCCGAGCGCGAGCGTCTGGCGGCCGAGGACGCTCAGGCGCAGGCAGAAATCGAGCTGTACCGTGGCATTGTGGCCATCTACAAGGCACTGGGTGGCGGCTGGCAACCTCAGGCCTGAACCTGAAAAGCCGGTAAACCCGCCCCGCGTCCGATCAGGCCGCGGGGCTTTTTTTGCCTGAAATCCGGCTGCATCATGATTGCCGTTTGACAGCTGCCAGCCACTCCCCGAAGCTGCAACCCGTCAAGCATTGGAAATCGATATGCCCAGACTTTCTACCACGGGGTTATCGCCTCAACCCACTTCTCGACGTCGCTGGCTGATCGGCGCAGCGGCTGCAGCGCTGCTGGTGCTTTCGCTGGTTTTCTGGTGGTGGCGCATGCCCGTCCAGACGGCCCCGGCCAAGCTCAGTCATACCTATGCCCAGGCGCTGGAGCAGGCACATGACGGCAAACCCGGTGCCGCGCGCGTGCTGTACCAACAACTGGCGCGGACTGACCTGTCTGACGCACAACGCATCAGCCTGCTCGCCGAACTGAGCGACTACCCCAGCCCCCAGGCCCTCAAGTTGCTCGATGCGGCCTTGAGTAACCCGTCCGCTCAAGTGCGCGAGGCGGCCATCGATGTCAGCGTCAGGCTGGTCTCCAACAGCCAGCGCAGTCTGTTGCTCGGACCGCTGCTGGATGACGCCGAACAATCCGTCAGGTTTCGCGCCACCGGCGCCCTGCTTGGCCTCTCCCCCGATGAGCTGGGCCTGTACTTTGCCGTTCTGCAGCAAAGTGCCGAGGCGTTTCAGGAATCACTCAAGAGCCAGCCGCAAAACGCCCAAAACCAGTTGCAACTGGCCAGGCTGTATCTGCAGACCGGCGACCTGGAACCCGCGCTCGCGGCACTACGGCGGGCCACCGCGCTGGACCCGGGCAATATCGAAGCAGCGCTGGCGCACATCGAATTACTGGACCGCAAGGGCCAGGCCGAGCAGGCGCGCGGCCTTTTCGCACAGTTGCTGGAGCACAATCCTGGCTCGTCCCTGCTCCAGCATGCGCTGGGCATGTGGCTGCTGAACCACGGCCAGGCCGAATTCGCCGTGCTCAGCCTGGCCAAGGCCACGGAACTGGCACCCGATAACAATGACTATCGCTATGACCTGGCGGTGGCCCTGCACTCGTTGAACGAGCTCGAAGCGGCACAGCGCCAGTTGACCCAGATCGTTCAGAACCAGCCCGCCAATCGCAAGGCCAGGGTGCTGCTGATCCAGTACTGGAAAGAGAACGGCCAGTTGCAAAACGTGCAGATTCTGCTGGCCGAGCTCGAGCAGCAGAACCCGGATGACCCTGTGCTGCAACAGGGACTGTAGGGTCACAAACGCAACGCTGAGACGGGCGAAAGGCCATCTTTGAAGGGTCTACGCGCCTTTCAGCACGTGGCCTTCAGACATTCCGGCCATTTCCTCACTCAACACTCCTTTTGCCTGTGGGATATTTCTTTTTCTAAGCCCTTCACTCTCTCATGGCACGTTTTCCATCCATGGCTAATATCGGAAATAACTTACAACACCCCTCAGCCTACAACACGGACATCACCCCCTATATCCAACATCGTTCCCCCATGCCATTTAACGAATTTGAGAAAGGCTATTTTCTAACTGAAAAAAAAAGTGCATCATTTGCGGGCGACTGAGTTATAAATACCCTCTATCTGCACAACGACAAGCCGCAAAGGCCAAGTTTCAGCATAGAAACCGCAGGTATCGGGCACCCTCGAGTGAGCGAATCGACCCATCAGTTTTGTCTCATCGCTTTATAGGGCTGACAACAGCCATTACATTGTTGGAGTATATTAATTGTCCAGACTTGCCGAGTTTCGAGCAGCAGAGAAAGCCCTTCAGGAACAGCTTGCACAGCTGGAATCGTTGAAGAATGACGCCGGATTGAAGAAGGAGATCGAATTCGAGCAAAAGCTCCAGGACCTGATGGGCACCTACGGCAAAAGCCTGCGTGACATCATCGCAATCCTTGACCCTTCGAGTGCCACCTCGCTGGTTGCACCCGCAGGGCCCAAGCGTCGCCGTGCACGCGTGGTCAAGGTGTACCAGAACCCGCACACCGGCGAGCTGATTGAAACCAAGGGCGGCAACCATCGCGGCCTCAAGGCGTGGAAAGAGCAATACGGTGTAGACACTGTTGATTCATGGCTGCGTGCCTGATTGCAAGTTGTCACTTGAAGCCCTGCACGTGCAGGGCTTTTTTATCTCCGGCACTGCAGATGAACACCTGCGCATTGCAGCGCTGCGCTCAGGCGTCATCACACAGTGCCTGCCGGTCCGCGCCGGGAATTCATATACATGATTAGGTGAACTGTCCGGTTCGTATACTTCAATGCACCGGGTAAATGCCGCGGGAATAATGACGCCAATAAATCCGGATTATGCGATTCAGCACACAGTTACAAACCTGAACAGTTGCTGAAGTGTGTAGAGTAATTATTCAGGTCGACAGCATGATGAGATACAGCACTATTTGTTTCTCAATGATTCGGTGCGCTGAACAGCATCGAATGCGCAGCCCAGCGCAGCTTCACACTTTTTTCACATGGACTCTCGGATGATGAAGACCGCTAAAGGAATAGCGCCCCATGCCCGCCTCGGCGGGCTTCTTTTTGCCTGCGAAAAGGCAGATGTCACTGCCTAATGTCCAGACGCAGACTCTCGCGAATACGCAGTGCCTCATCCTTGTTGCTCGCATAGCCGTCTGCCGATCCCGCATAAGACAACGACCAGGCCAGATCCTTGCTGGCGGCCGCGACCAGTGTCTGGGTCAGCACGTGCACACCGTTCTGGGTAATGGTGCAGGTGGTTTCGAGCGCGGGCACCACGCTGAGCCGGCTTTCGCGGACATGCGTGCAGGCGCTCTGCAATCCGCTGCGGGCAAAATTGACCTGAACCGACTTGCGCATTTCCAGCAGAACGCCCTGGACGTTGACCTCATGCCCCGGCGTCAGGCGCGTCTGGGTGAGCTCCATGACCATCAGCGGATTTCCACTTTGATCGTTTTTAACCGCGCGCTGTCTGACCTGCACGGAAGGTTGAACGGGCTCGCCCGACTCGGTCGGTAACGACTCGACCTCCCAGCCTGCGGGCCAGACGATCATCGCATCGGCGGCATGGACCTGGGCAGTGCCCAGCAGCAGGAACAGGCACAGGCTTGGCACGGAGCGTCGGTAGTGCGAAAGGATCATGATCGGGTCGCCAGAACGGTTGACCGGAAATTCTGAGCCTGTTGTCGGCATCGAGCAAGGCCGACGCGACGTTATCCAAGCCGGGTTTGGCACTGCTCGCCCTGCCCCGTATCATTTGGCATTATTTGTACATTCTGTTGGAGACACATTGATGAGCTTGCACGAACTCAACACCCTACCGGGCGTCACAGCCAATCCTGAAGCGGCCACCCGGCAGTTTGTGTTCAACCACACCATGCTGCGCGTCAAGGACATCACCAAATCGCTGGACTTCTACACCCGTGTACTGGGCTTCAGCCTGGTCGAAAAACGAGACTTCCCGGAAGCCGAATTCAGCCTGTACTTCCTGGCGCTGGTCGACAAGGCGCAGATCCCGGAAGACGACGCTGCGCGCAACGAATGGATGAAGTCGATCCCCGGCATTCTAGAGCTGACCCATAACCACGGCACCGAAAGCGATGCCACAGCGTCGTACCACAACGGCAACAGCGACCCGCGCGGCTTTGGCCATATCTGCGTGTCGGTGCCTGACGTGAAAGTCGCCTGCGAGCGATTCGAAAGCCTCGGCGTCGACTTCCAGAAGCGCTTGTCCGACGGCCGCATGAACAGCCTGGCCTTTATCAAGGACCCGGATGGCTACTGGGTAGAGATCATCCAGCCTACACCGCTCTGAGACTGGCGGTGATCGCTCCGGCGAGGAGCGATCAGCCTGAAAAACAAAAAGCCCCGTGATCGCTCACGGGGCTTTTTGTTTACCGCTGTCCGATCAAGCCGGTGCGGAGGTACGGATCAGGTGGTCAAAGGCGCTCAGGGAGGCCTTGGCACCTTCGCCCAGGGCGATGATGATCTGCTTGTACGGGGCGACTGTCACGTCACCGGCAGCGAAGATACCCGGCACCGAAGTTTCTCCACGAGAATCGACCACGATCTCGCCACGCGGCGACAGCTCGATGGCACCTTTGAGCCATTCGCTGTTGGGCAGCAGACCGATCTGCACGAAGATACCTTCGAGCGGCACGGTGATCTCTTCGCCTGTGGTGCGGTTCTTGTAGCGCAGGCCGTTGACCTTCTGCTCATCACCCGTCACTTCAGTGGTTTGCGCACTGGTGATCACGGTCACGTTCGGCAGGCTGTGCAGCTTGCGCTGCAGCACCGCGTCGGCACGCAACTGCACGTCGAACTCCAGCAGTGTCACATGGGACACGATACCTGCCAGGTCGATTGCAGCCTCGACACCCGAGTTACCACCACCGATAACGGCGACGCGCTTGCCTTTGAACAACGGACCGTCGCAGTGCGGGCAATAAGCCACGCCCTTGTTACGGTACTGCTGCTCGCCCGGCACGTTCATCTCCCTCCAGCGTGCGCCGGTGGCAAGGATCAACGTCTTGGCCTTGAGGCTGGCACCGCTGGCAAACTTCACTTCATGCAACTCGCCGGCTGCGCCAGGAATCAGCTTGTCGGCGCGTTGCAGGTTCATGATGTCGACTTCGTACTGCTTGACGTGCTCTTCAAGCGCCACGGCCAGTTTCGGCCCCTCGGTATGCTGTACCGAGATGAAGTTCTCGATGGCCATGGTGTCCAGTACCTGACCACCGAAACGCTCGGCGGCAACACCGGTGCGGATGCCTTTGCGGGCAGCGTAGACCGCCGCCGCAGAGCCCGCGGGGCCACCGCCCACGACCAGCACATCGAAAGCCTGCTTGGCGTTGAGTTTTTCCGCCTGACGCGCACCGGCACCGGTGTCGATTTTGGCCAGAATCTCTTCCAGGCCCATGCGGCCCTGGCCGAACAATTCACCGTTCAGATAGATGCTCGGTACGGACATGATCTTGCGATCGGTGACTTCGTCCTGGAACAGCGCACCGTCGATAGCGACGTGCTTGATACCAGGGTTCAGTACTGCCATCAGATTCAGTGCCTGGACAACGTCCGGGCAGTTCTGGCAGGACTGCGAGAAATAGGTTTCGAAATGGAATTCGCCCTCAAGCGCGCGAACCTGTTCGATGGTTTCCGCACTGACCTTGGGTGGATAGCCGCCGACTTGCAGCAGCGCCAGGACCAGCGAGGTGAATTCGTGACCCATGGGGATACCGGCAAAACGCAGGCTGATATCGTGGCCTGGGCTGCTCAGCGAAAACGACGGAGTACGTGCGTCGGTGCCGCTGTCATTCAGGGTGACGTCCTTGGAAACGCTGATCACATCATTGAGCAGTGCAAGCATTTCCTGGGACTTCGCGCCGTCATCAAGGGACGCGACGATCTCGATGGGGCGAGTAACCCGCTCCAGATAGGATTTCAACTGGGCTTTAAGATTGGCGTCCAACATGTGGCGGCTTCCTGTTTACAAAGGGTAGAAATAACAACGCCCAGGCGATGACCGCCCGGGCGTTTTTTGGGGCGATGTGGTTTACTTGCTCAAGAGCTCAACGCCCCTAGCCGATTCATGCGACTCAGATCTTGCCAACCAAGTCCAGGGACGGAGCCAGAGTAGCTTCGCCTTCTTTCCACTTGGCTGGGCAGACTTCGCCCGGGTGAGCGGCAACGTACTGAGCAGCCTTGATCTTGCGCAGCAGCTCGGAAGCGTCACGGCCAACACCGCCGTCGTTCAGCTCGACGATTTTGATCTGACCTTCAGGGTTGATCACGAAAGTACCGCGATCTGCCAGACCGGCTTCTTCGATCAGCACGTCGAAGTTGCGGGAGATGGTCAGGGTCGGGTCACCGATCATGGTGTACTGGATCTTGCCGATCGCTGGCGAGGTGTTGTGCCATGCAGCGTGGGCGAAGTGGGTGTCAGTCGAAACGCTGTAGATCTCAACGCCCAGCTTCTTGAACTCTTCGTAGTTGTCAGCCAGGTCTTCCAGCTCGGTCGGGCATACGAAGGTGAAGTCGGCCGGGTAGAAGAATACGACAGACCACTTGCCTTTGAAGTCCGCGTCCGAGACGTCAACGAAAGCGCCGTTCTTGAATGCGGTAGCCTTGAACGGTTTTACTTGGCTGTTGATGATAGGCATCGGTATATCTCCTGATGGGTTGGATGGGTTGTGAATTCGATGAAGTGAAGCTTACGCATGATCGATGACAATCGCTCATTGGCAAACCTGATGTCACTGATTGCTTTTCACTATGAAGGCAGCTTATTGATAGAAGAAACCTTCGGACCGCTCCCCGCCTCCGATGGGCTCAGGAACGGAGCGGCATCAATGTAGCGCATCGCCGACTTGATGTCCCTCCAGCCTACATAGGACATCAGTGACTTGAGGTCCCAGCCGTTGCTGTGCGCCCAACTGGCGAAGCCACGGCGCAGCGAGTGGCTGGTGTAGTGCTCGGCGGCGATGCCTGCACGCTGGAGGGCCTGACGCAGCAACGGGATGACGCTGTTGGCGTGCAACCCCTCCTCGCTTAGATTACCCCAGCGGTCCACGGCCCGAAACACCGGCCCGCGCACTAGCGCGGCACAGTTGATCCACTCTATATAGGCCTGCACCGGGCACAGCCGCTGCAACGCGGGGGTCTGATAGGTCCGGCCCAGGTTGTCGCGATCACCCTTGCTGCGCGGCAGATAAAGGCTGATTCCCGAGTCGGCGATGGCCTTGACGTCCTGTATTTGCAGGCGGCAAAGCTCGTCGCTGCGAAACCCGCGCCAGAACCCCAGCAGGATCAACGCCGAATCACGTCGACCGCGTAACAGACGCGGCTGGTCGTGTTGCGCCTTCGCCTCGTGTATCTCGATCTCCAGCCAGGCGATGACTTTTTCCAGATCCTGTAGCTGCAATGGCTCGGCCTGCTTTTCCTGCGCAGGATGCAGCGCACGAATGCCCTTGATGACCTTGCGCACCATCGGTGCCTTGGTGGGATCGACAAAACCCTGGCTGACATGCCACTGGGCCAGCGCTGACAAGCGCAGCTTCAGGGTATTGACCGACAGCGTTCCCGCGTGGCTGGCCAGGTAACGCGCCACGCTTTCGCTGGTCGCCGGCAGAAAGCCGCCCCATGTCACCTCGAAATGCTCGATGGCAGCCCGATAGCTGCGGCGCGTGTTGTCGCGGGTCGCCGCCTCGATATAGCGATCAACGTCATTCATGGCTCAAACCTGCTCGGGTGTACCGGTAGCGACGCGTCAAAGGGAGCTGACAGCGCCTGACACGGGATAATACGCCAATATCCCGTGTTAATTAATTCAAAAAATAGCTAATTATCTCAAAATATATAGTATGTAATTACAGAGTACATACCACAGTACGAAATCGTAGGAGAGAGCATGGCCCGCGGCGGTGTAAACAAGGCCTTAGTGCAGAAAGCGAGAGCATCGCTGCTGTCCCGAGGCGAAAACCCCAGCATCGATGCGGTACGTATCGAAATGGGTAATACGGGCTCGAAAACCACCATCCACCGCTATCTGAAGGAGCTTGAATCCACGCAAGCCCCGGCACCGGATATCAATGAGGAATTGAGCGACCTAGTCGCGCATCTCGCCCAGAGGCTTCAGGAACAGGCGCAAGAGCGTATTGATCAGGCGCACGATCAGCACCAGGCCGAACGCGACACCCTCCAGCGGCAACTTGCGGCCACTCAGGAGCAGATCGGTCAACTGGATCGGCACGCACAGCAGCGTGAAGAGGCACTGGAACAGCAGGCTGCCGCCCTGCTCCACACGCAACGCACACTGCAGGATGTACAGACAGAACACGCCAGACTGCTTCAGGCCAATCAGGACCTGGAGGCTCGCCTGCACGACAAGGACGGGCAGATCCACTCCCTGGAAGAAAAGCACCAGCATGCCCGCGACGCGCTGGAGCACTATCGCAACGCGATCAAGGAACAACGCGAGCAGGAGCAGCGACGCCACGAAGGTCAGGTTCAGCAGTTGCAAATGGAACTGCGACAGGCACAACAAGGCCTTGCCATGCACCAGGAAAACATCACACAGCTCAATCGAGACAACGAAAGACTGCTGGCTGAAAATCGCAACACCCTGCGCGAACTGCACAGCCAGACCGACCAGCTGAAGCAGGCCAACACACAGAATGCTGCCTTCGCAGAACAACAGCAGCACGCCCGCACCCAATGCGCCCTGCTGGAAGAACGGTTACGCGGCGCGCAGGACGAAAACGCCGCGCTCAAACAAGGCATGACCGATGCGCAGCAGCAGAGCCGCATGCTGGAACTGTTGCTGACCAAGAAGGAAGCAGCACTGGAGAACCTGCAGATCAGGCTCGATCAGCCGGACAAGCCTAAAGCCACCAGAAAGAAGCCAGCGGACAAGCCATGACCAGAAGCTTCAGGCAACCGCAGCCTTGCCGCATGGCAGCTGCAAATGAACCCGGGTGCCCTGACCTTCAGTGCTTTCTATATGCACGTGCCCGCCACTCTGCCGGGTAAAGCCGTAGACCATCGACAAACCCAGCCCGGTGCCCTGACCTACCGGTTTGGTGGTGAAAAACGGGTCGAACACCTGGTCGATAACGTCCTGAGCAATGCCACAGCCGTTATCTTCAACACTGAGCTGTATGTAGTCGCCAGGCAGCAAACCCTCTTTTTGCGCCGCCAGTGTTAACGAGCGACTGCGCACGCACAGCCTCCCTCCGACAGGCACAGCATCGCGAGCGTTGATGACCAGATTCAACAAGGCATTTTCCAGCTGGTGCTCATCGGTGCGCACCGCGCTCAACCCCTCCTCCAGCTCGATCTCCAGATGCGCATGAGCGCCGACCGTGCCTCGCAACAGCTCCTCCATGGAGCGGACCATGCAATTGACGTCCACTACAGTGACGTTGAGCGACTGCCGGCGGGCAAATGTCAGCAGCCTGCGGGTCAGCGCGGCAGCACGGTTCGCCGAGCTCGCTGCCGCATCCAGGTAGCGCGCGACCTCACCGATCCGCCCGGCCGCTACACGCAGCCTGATCATGTCCAGTGCGCCAATCACGCCGGAAAGTACATTGTTGAAGTCATGGGCGATGCCCCCGGTCAACTGACCGATCGCATCCATCTTCTGCGCATGACGCAAGGCCTCCTCAGCCATCGCCCGCTCGGCAATTTCGGCCTGCAGCAACTTATTGGCGGTTTCCAGCTCACGCGTACGCTCGGCGACGCGTAACTCAAGACTCTCGTTGAGTTCGCGCAACGCCTCTTCTGCATTGACCTGAGCGGTGATATCGGTGTGAGTACCCAGCCAGTGGGTGATGTGGCCCCGCGCATCGCGCAGGGGTAACGCGCGCGACAGGAACCAGTTGAACGCACCGTCCTTGCCACGGATCGGGAAGGTATCTTCCCAGATCGAACCGGTGGAAAAGCAGTATTGCAAACGCGCCATCACCCGCTCGCGATGCTCAGGATGCAGAACCGAGCGCCAGCCCAAGGCCGTCATGGCCTCAAGCGAGGCACCGGTGTAGGCATACCAACGCTCGTTGTACCAGTGGACCTGCCCTCGGGGGCTGGCAGTCCAGGCCAATTGGCTCATGTTGTCAGCCAATGTCCTGAACTGACGCTCGCTTTCACGCAAGGCGTCGATGTACTGCGCGACTTCGCGATCCTGCTCAGCCGAATGCAATGGCATTCTGGCCGGTGGTTGTTCTCTATTCACGTCGGGATCCATCCTCTTCAAGCCTTTACCCCGGAGCTCTTCCTGAACTCCGGGCGCTGCGTGACTTAACGTTTGACAGGCGTGCGCATGGTGACGAACTCTTCTGCTGCGGTCGGGTGCACCCCGATAGTATCGTCGAATACCTGCTTGGTCGCGCCAGCCTTGATGGCAATGGCCAGGCTCTGGACGATTTCGCCAGCATCCGGCCCCACCATATGGCAGCCCAGCACGCGGTCGGTTTTCGCATCGACGACCAGCTTCATCAATGTGCGCTCCTGATCATCGGTCAGGGTCAGCTTCATTGGCCTGAAACGGCTCTCGAAAATCTGCACATCGTGACCGGCCTTGATTGCATCTTCTTCGGTCAGACCGACCGTACCAATGTTCGGCAGACTGAAAACCGCCGTCGGGATGTGATTGTAGTCTACCGGGCGATACTGCTCGGGCTTGAACAGTCGACGCGCGACCGCCATGCCTTCAGCCAGCGCGACCGGGGTCAGCTGCACACCTCCGATGACGTCGCCGATGGCCAGAATGGAAGGCTCGCTGCTCTGGTAATGCTCATCGACCTTGATGTAACCGTGCTCGTCCAGCTTGACGTCAACACTGTCCAGACCGAGGTTGTCGAGCATCGGCCGACGCCCTGTTGCGTAGAACACGCAATCAGTTTCGAGAGTGCCGCCGCCTTTCATGGACAACAGCAGACTGCCGTCGGCCTGCTTGTCGATGCGCTCGATATCGCTGTTGAAGCGAATCGTCATGTCACGCTTGAGCAGCTCTTCGTGGAGATGGGTACGAACACCGCCATCAAAACCACGCAGAAACAGTTCGCGGCGGTAGACCAGCGTGGTATCGGCGCCCAGGCCATTGAAGATCGAAGCGAACTCCACGGCAATGTAGCCACCACCCACGACCACCACGCGCTTTGGCAGCGTCTTGAGGTAAAACGCCTCGTTGGACGTAATGGCATGCTCGCGTCCCGGCACATCAGGCACCTGCGGCCAGCCACCGGTGGCGATCAGAATGCGCTCGACGCTGTAGGTCTGACCGTTGATTTCGACCTGCTGCGGCCCGACGATCTTTGCGTGGCCTTCAAGCAGAGTAACGCCGCTGTCGACCAGCAATTTACGATAGATGCCGTTGAGGCGGGTGATCTCACTGTCCTTGTTGGCAATCAGCGTGGACCAGTCAAAACTGGCCTCGCCCAATGACCAGCCAAATCCTTTGGCGTGGTCGAAATCCTCGGAAAAATGCGCTCCGTACACCAGCAACTTCTTGGGAACGCACCCCACGTTGACGCAGGTTCCACCTAGATAACGGCTTTCGGCCACGGCTACCCGCGCACCAAAACCGGCAGCAAAACGTGCTGCCCTGACACCGCCCGAACCGGCGCCAATTACAAACAGATCAAAATCGAAGGCCATTGCTATCTCCTGGGCAGAGTTACAGCATAACCGCACGGCGGCTATTCAGAAATGAAAAAGCCACCCGGAGGTGGCGTTTTCACAGCATCGTCATTCAGGTATCAATGAGCTTTGCCGGTCTTGTAGAAGTGCTCGAAGCAGAAGTTGGTAGCCTGGATGTAACCTTCCGCACCACCGCAGTCAAAACGCTCGCCCTTGAACTTATAGGCGAGTACGTTGCCTTCGGCAGCCTGCTTCATCAAGGCGTCGGTGATCTGAATTTCACCGCCCTTGCCCGGCTCGGTCTGCTCGATTTTCTCGAAGATGTCCGGAGTCAGGATGTAGCGGCCGATGATCGCCAGATTGGACGGCGCATCTTCAGGCTTCGGCTTTTCAACCATGTTGGTCACGCGGAACAGGCCTGGCTTGATCTCTTCGCCAGCGATCACGCCATACTTGTTGGTTTCCTGCGGATCGACTTCCTGGATGGCGATGATCGAGCAGCCATAATGCTTGTGCAGCTTGACCATCTGCGCCAGCACGCCATCACCCTCAGGGTTGACGCACAGGTCATCCGCCAGAACCACGGCGAACGCTTCGTTGCCGATCAGCGGGCGACCGCTGAGAATCGCATGGCCCAGGCCCTTCATTTCGGTCTGACGGGTGTACGAGAAGCTGCATTCGTCGATCAGCTTTCGAATACCGACCAGGTACTTTTCCTTGTCAGTACCCTTGATCTGGTGCTCGAGCTCGTAGCTGATGTCGAAGTGGTCTTCAAGAGCGCGCTTGCCACGACCGGTCACGATGGAAATTTCGGTCAGGCCTGCAGCGAGGGCTTCCTCAACACCGTATTGGATCAGTGGCTTGTTGACCACCGGCAGCATTTCCTTGGGCATGGCCTTGGTCGCTGGCAGGAAGCGAGTGCCGTAACCGGCTGCTGGGAACAAGCATTTCTTGATCATAAAAGTCCTTGGTAAGGGCTGTTGGTGTTAACGGCGCAGTCTAATGATGAGGCAGTCACCTTACAATGCTGCCTTTGGCCGTCCGATGCCATGATAGAGGAATACTCGTACAGATAGTTCCGCACTTTCTGGATATTGCCTGTACATAAATGCAGCGCAGAACACCATTAAACGACCCTCAGGGCCAGCACAGCAGGCTCGGAATGCCTTTCCGGACGGCTGCAGCATTTACATCAGGCTTCGTGAATGGCAAGGCGGCGACAAGCGGGAAGCAGGCAGTTTATGATGCAAAACATGGCGGAACGATGGCACCTATTACCAGTCCAACGCTCGCATTTGTTAATTCCCTGGCCTTATCTCGAAGCGAAAAACATGATCAGAATTTTGTCCATTATTGCTGTGCTGGGCCTTACCGGCTGCGCAACCGCCTCCAACACCTACCTGAAAAACGGCAAACAGGGCTTGAGCATCGACTGCTCCGGCGAGGCGATGTCCTGGGCAAGCTGCTACGAAAAAGCGGATGCTTCCTGTGCAGGCACGGGTTATGAAATTGTTGGCACAGATGGCACCCCACAGCCTGCCGAAAGCGACAAGACGCTGGGCGTGGACGTTGGCAACTACAAAAGTCGCAGCGTGCTGGTGGTCTGCAAGTAATCAGGTCTGCCGCCCTGTCCACCGCGGACAGGGCCAGCTGACCGAGCCTGACCGATCAGCCTGAAATGCACGCTTCGGCAGCGTTCTGCACATCCCTGAAACGGATGGGCACATTGGCAAGTCGTTCGTAGACCTTGATCGTACTTCCGCCCGAGCGGCTCTCGATATCCACTACTGCTGCGGGTGACTTGCTGAGTTTCTGCGCGACGATGACCCGCAGGCCGTCATGGCGAGGCTCGATCAGAGGCGGCTTGCGACTGCTGCTGATCTTGCCAGCGAAGCAATCGGCGTATTCCTGAGGATTCTTGCCCGACATCACGTTCATGGTGGGGGGTGTATGCTCAATGTCGTTCACTGTGGCACAGCCAGTGATTGCCAGAGCCAGGACTACTACAGCAGCCAGTTTCATACAAAGCCTCCAAATAAAGGTCCTACGACAAGCCTCAACGCAATTAAATCCCGACTGAGGCATTTTTTCCCGGAAACACGGCAAATTAATACTCACCGACGTCAAATTGCGGGCGTCGCATGCTATCGTTTTGATTTTTCAGAAAAACCCCAATTTCGGAGCCCGTCATGAAATTCGTACACCAGCGTGAGCATCTCAACGAGGACGATCTTGTCGTCATCGAATGCTCTCAGACCTGCAATATTCGCCTGATGAACGATGCGAATTTTCGCAGTTTCAAAAATGGTGGTCGGCACACCTATCATGGCGGTGCGTTTGACAGATTTCCGGCCAAGATCGCCGCGCCAAGCACCGGTTTCTGGAACATCACCATCGATACCGCAGGGCGCAAGGCAGATACCAATGCCGGACGCAAACTGCCCTTCACTCACAAGATCAAGATCGTCCGGCGCTCGACCTCTCGCCTGGGATGATGCAAGGAGTCACCGTGAACAATCCAGCCCCGCGCACGACCAAATTTGCTGTCAGCTACAAGCTCAATGGCGAACGCCGCTTCGAATTCGCCCAGCTGCAATCGGCATCCACCGAAGAAGCCGAGGCCGCCTTGAAGAAGATGCACGGCGAGAGCAACGACCTTATTACCGAGGTCAAGGTCAGCAAGGCTCTCTGATACTTACCGGAGCTCGATCCGATCATGCAACGCAAAGGTGACACTCCCGCCACTCTGGACCTGTTCGCGGACCAGACGGCCCAGCCTCGCAGCGATGAGCGGATCGGGCGCGGGTCATGGCTGTTCAGAGGCTTTGCACTGCCGGCCATGCCGCAGCTGCTGCCTGCCCTTGAAGAGACACTGGGCCTCTCCCCGTTCCGGCACATGCAGACCCCCAGCGGTCTGAGCATGTCTGCAGCGCTGAGCAGTTGCGGACAACTGGGCTGGATAACCGACCGCCACGGTTACCGGTACAGCGCGACCGACCCACAAACAGGACAGGCCTGGCCGACGATGCCGGACGTATTCATGCAGCTGGCGCAGGATGCCGCACTGGCAGCCGGCTATGCCGGGTTCGTGCCTGACGCCTGCCTGATCAATCGCTATATTCCGGGCGCCAAGATGTCCCTGCATCAGGACCGAGACGAATACGACCATCGCTGGCCAGTGGTCTCCGTATCACTGGGCATACCGGCCATCTTTCAGTTCGGCGGCCTGCTGCGCAGCGACAAGACTCAACGCATCTCCCTGTTTCATGGCGACGTGGTGGTCTGGGGTGGCGAGGACAGGTTGCGCTTCCACGGCATTTTGCCCATCAAGCAGGCCGAGCATCCGCAGCTGGGTGAGCAACGGATCAACCTGACCTTTCGCAAGGCTGGCCGCGACAGCTGATCAGGCCTCTTCAAGCGCGCCGGAAGTCCTGGCCAGCGCCGGACATACCGCCCGGTGCAGGTTGAGTGCCGTATTGATGATGCCGATGTGGCTGAACGCCTGAGGGAAATTGCCCAGCATGCGCCCACCCTTCGGATCGTACTGCTCGGCCAGCAGGCCAACGTCATTGCACAAACCGCACAACCGTTCGAACAGCTGCGCGGCATCATCAGCCCGGCCGAGCAAGACATAGGCATCGGCCAGCCAGAACGAACAGACCAGAAACGTCCCTTCACGACCGGCAACACCATCGACACTGCGCTCGTTGTCGTAACGCAACAGCAGACCATCCTGCATCAGCGTGCGCTCGATCTGTGCGACGGTGCCGATAACGCGTGGGTCTTCCGGCGCGAGAAAACCGGTCAGCACAATCTGCAGCAGGCTCGCGTCCACCTCTGTCGAGCCATAGGTCTGCACGAAGCTGCCAAGCTCGGCATCGAAACCGTGGCGACAGACATCGGCATGAATTTCGTCCGCCACCTTCCGGTAATGCGTCGCCAGCGCACGATCCTCATCGCTCTCGGCAGCCTGGGCGATCTGCGTAGCGTTACGGTCAAAGGCCACCCAGGCCATGACTTTCGAATGAGTAAAGTGGCGCGGCTCGGAGCGTATCTCCCAGATGCCCGCATCCGGCAGGTGCCAGATCTTCTCCAGATAAGGCATGACCACCTTTGAAATCGCCACGCTGCGCGGATGCTGCGCCATACCGCCGCGCAGCGCCTGGATCATCGCATCGGCCACTTCGCCATAGACATCCAGTTGAACCTGCGTCGCCGCACCATTGCCGACACGCACCGGCAGCGAGTGTTCGTAGCCACTCAGCCAGGGCAACTCGTATTCCTGCAGACGCCGCTCGCCGCCTACGCCGTACATGATCTGGATCTGTTCCGGGTTACCGGCAACCGAGCGCAGCAACCAGTCCCGCCAGGCCTGAGCTTCCTCGAAATAGCCCAGATTCATGAACGCCAGAAGGGTCATGGTGGCGTCGCGCAACCAGCAATAGCGGTAATCCCAATTGCGCTCGCCACCCAACTGTTCGGGCAATGAGGTGGTCACGGCCGCAACGATGCCGCCAGTAGGCGCATAGGTCATGGCTTTCAGCGTAATCAGCGAGCGCTTTACCTGCGCCGTCCACGGCCCGACGTCAGGGCAGCGATCAGAAAACTCGCGCCAATAGGCTGCGGTGGTGTCCAAGGCCTGGTCGGCATCGATCTGATCGAGCAAGGGCGCAAAGGATGCCTGATAGGCCAGCGTGAAGACCTTGCGCTCGCCTTCATCGACGTGAAAACGGCTGGCCGTGTGATGATCCTGTGGGTGCAGGGCCACGGGGCTGCGCAAAACCAGCATTTCCGGCCCGGCGACTGCTGTCAGCGTATGAGCATCCTTGCGCTCGACCCAGGGCACGCTGCTGCCATAATCGAAACGTATGGCGAGATCCACAGCGAATTCGACCCGACCGGACAGCCCGACCACCATGCGCACCACGTGGCCGGAGGTCTTCATGGGCATGAAATCGATCAGCATGGCGCGACCGTCACGGGTTTCGAAAACCGTTTCGAGAATCAGCGTGCCGTCGCGATAACGACGCTCGACAGCGATAACCTCGGCGGTTGGCGCGATCTTCCAGCGGCCGTGCTCATCACCGCCCAGCAGCGCGGCGAAACAGGCCGTCGAGTCGAAGCGGGGGAAACACAACCAGTCCAGCGAACCATCACGGGCGACCAGCGCCGCCGTCTCGCAGTTGCCCAGCAATGCGTAGTCTTCGATCAGTGCAGCCATTCAGAAATGCCCGTCGTGATGATGATTCGTTAACGTGGGAACACCGTTCGGTCAGGCGCTCAGAATGTAACGCTCGATGGCGTTGGCCACTCCGTCCTGCTCATTGCTATCAGTAACATGATCAGCCTGTCCCTTGACTGTCTGCTCGCCCTGCCCCATCGCAATCGACAAGCCTGCCTTGTGAAACATCGCCACGTCGTTACCGCCGTCGCCTATGGCCGCCGTACGCGACAGGTCGACGCCCAGATAGTCCGCCAGCGCGACCAGAGCGGAACCCTTGTTGGCCTCCAGCGCAGTCACATCCAGGTAGTATTTTTGCGAACGGGCCGCCAGCGCGAGCCCTTCGATCTGCGGATTGAGCTGCGCCTCAAGGGTCTTGAGCAACTCGAAATCGGCGCTGGCCGCGACGATCTTGTCGACGCGATCCAGATACGGCTCGAAACTCTCGACCTGAACATAGCCATAGCCCAGTGCACGGAGCTCATGATCGACGTAATCGGCGTGAGGATCGAGCAGCAGCCACTGATCATCGGCAAACACCCAGATGGCAACGTTCTGCCCGGCAAACAACTCCAGACAAATGCGAACGGCGCGCGGGTCAATGCGATGAGCAACCAGCAGGCTGCCATCAGGATGGGTGATGGTGCCGCCATTGAACGCCACGGTGGGCAGATCCACACTCAACGCTTCGATTACCTGGCGCATGGCCCTGGGCGGCCGACTGCTGGCCAGCGTGAAGTGAACGCCGGCATTACGCAGGCGCTTGACGGCGTCGATATTGGCTTGGCTAAGGCTGTGATCACGGCGCAGTAACGTGCCGTCGATGTCGGACAACAGGAACTGTACAGGCAGTTCAGACATTCAATTCTCTCCATTCCCGACCGTCACGACTCAGCAGCTCTTCACCCGCTTGCGGGCCATCCTTGCCAGCCTCGTAAAGCTGCACTTGCGGCTGCGCGGCCCAGGCATCGAGGAACGGCTGCACGGCACGCCAGCCGTTCTCGATGTTGTCGGCACGCTGGAAGAGCGTCTGATCACCGGTCAGGCAGTCATAAATGAGGGTTTCGTACCCGGTAGAGGGCTGCATCTCGAAGAAATCCTTGTAGGCGAAGCCCAACGCGATATCTTCCATCTCCAGTTTCGGGCCTGGACGCTTGGCAAACAGGTCGAACCACATGCCTTCGTTAGGCTGGATCTGGATCCGCAGGTAGTTGGGCTTGAGCCGGTCGACCTCGGTATCGCGGAACTGCGCGTACGGAGCAGGCTTGAAGCAAATGGCGATTTCGGTGCTGCGTGCGCTCATACGCTTGCCGGTGCGCAGGTAGAACGGCACACCCACCCAGCGCCAGTTGTCGACCATGACCTTCAGTGCAACGTAGGTCTCGGTGCTGCTGTCCGGCTCCACGCGATCTTCCTGACGATAACCGACGACCTGCCTGTCGCCCATCACGCCCTTCGCGTACTGGCCACGCACCGAATTGGCCAGGGCTTCCTCCTGGCTCCAGGGCCGGATCGCGCCGACCACCTTGGCTTTCTCACCGCGAACGGCATCGGCACCGAAAGCGGCAGGCGGCTCCATCGCCACCATCGCCAGCAGCTGGAACAGGTGATTGGGCACCATGTCACGCAAGGCACCGGTGTGCTCGTAAAAGCTGCCACGGGTTTCAACGCCTACGGTTTCCGCCGCCGTGATCTGTACGTGATCGATGTAGTGATTGTTCCAGAACGACTCGAACAGGCCATTGGAGAAACGGCTGACCAGAATGTTCTGCACCGTCTCCTTGCCCAGGTAATGGTCGATCCGGTAAATCTGCTTCTCGCTCATGACCTTGAGCAGGCAGCCATTGAGCTCGACCGCACTGGCCAGATCGGAGCCGAACGGCTTTTCGATCACGACACGACGAAACGCGTCTTCGGTTTCCTGCAGCAAACCTGACGAGCCCAGGCGCTGGGCGACCTCACTGAAAAACCGCGGCGCGGTGGCCAGATAGAACACCGCGTTCGCGGTGCCGGTGCTCTCGATCTTGCTGGCGATGTCCTGATAGGTGGAATCGTCGAGGAAGTCGCCCTGCACGTAACTGATGCGCTCGGCCAGCTTGCTCCACAACGCAGGATCGAGCGGATCCTTGCCGCCGCCGGCAACCTTGCCGGCGGCTTCATCACGAATGAAGTTCTCGAGCTTTTTCGCAAAATCGGCATCGCTGATCGCATTGTGATCGACGCCGACAATATGCAGCCCTTCATCCACCAGACCGTCGCGTGACAGGTTGTAAAGCGCCGGCATCAACAGGCGCTTGACCAGGTCGCCATGGGCACCGAACAGAAACAGCGTCGTGGGTGGGGCTACCTCGGTTTTTTGCTCGGCACTGCCACGCGACAGGCCCATTACTTGGGTTCCTTGTGGCCACCAAATCCAAAGCGCATGGCGGACAGCATCTTGTCTGCGTACGAGCTTGTCTGGCGGGAACGGAAACGCGCAAACAGGGCGCTGGACAGCACAGGAACCGGAACCGCCTGCTCGATGGCCGCTTCGATGGTCCAGCGACCCTCACCGCTGTCGGCAACCGAACCGGAGAATGCATCCAGGTGAGGGTCGGTGGCCAGGGCGTCGGCGGTCAGGTCCAGCAGCCAGGACGACACCACACTGCCACGACGCCAGACTTCGGCAATATCCGCCGTGTTCAGGTCGAAACGCTGCTCAGGCGGCAGGAGTTCGGAGTTTTTCTGCTTGAGAAGATCGAAGCCTTCGGCGAACGCCTGCATCATTCCGTATTCGATGCCGTTGTGGATCATCTTCACGAAATGCCCGGAACCCGCAGGGCCGGAGTGGATATAGCCACGTTCGGCGCGATCATCGGTCGAGGTGCGGTCACGGGTGCGCTCGATCGAGCCAAGACCCGGAGCCAATGTCGCGAACAGCGGATCGAGGCGCTCGACAACGGCGGCCTCGCCTCCGATCATCATGCAGTAGCCACGTTCGAGACCCCAGACGCCGCCTGATGTGCCGACATCGACGTAATGCAGGCCCTTTTCAGTCAATTCCTGAGCGCGCCGGATGTCGTCCTTGTAGAAGGTATTCCCGCCATCGATGATCACGTCATCGGCGTCGAGCAACTGGCTGAGGGTCTGAATGGTCTCTTCGGTCGGCGCACCGGCCGGGAGCATCACCCAGACAGCACGGGGCCTGGCGAGCGCACCGACCAGTTCCTTCAGGTCTGCGACCGCAGTCGAACCGTCATTGGCCAGGGCGTTGCGCGATGCTTCATCACGGTCGTACACCACAGTCGAGTGACCATTCAGCATCAGACGGCGTGCGATGTTGCCGCCCATACGGCCCAGTCCAATAATCCCAAGTTGCATGAAGGTGCTCCTTAAATCGTAAAAAGGTGCCTCGTTTGCCGTCCAGCGCATCGACGGTTGCGAGCATGCTGATTAGTCAAGCGAGGCGGAACGTCGGTTCCCTTGGAGAAGATGAAGACGCGAGCGCCCCCCTGTGGTGCATTTTGTCGCGATTAATAAACATTCGCGACAATTAAAAATAAAAAAGTTCCAAAATCATGCAAAAGAAATCAAAATCGATGCCGATAGAGAGGGTAAGCAGCGGCGGTCAGGGATTGAAAGTCATTGCCACGGACCTCTCTGAGGTTGAATCCGCCATTTGCGAGGTGAGCAATGGGCACTGTACTACCAGCACTTGCACCACAAACCCTGTACGTCACTATCCGTCGTGATGAACTGCGCACATTAAAAGAAGAGCGCGAGCAGTTGCAGAAAAAAGTGGCTCATTTGAGCTCGATGCTGCAGCAATCGCAGTTATCCGCCCCCGGCAAGATGCTTCAAGCCTGACCGCAACTGTATCATTCTTCAAAACGCCTCAGGGCAAGTCCGATAATCCGGCTTGCCCACCTGACCTGCCCTTCTGTTGGTCCCCGCCATCTGTTCCGTCTTCCGACCCGTTCGGCCTGCACCTGAACGATCAAAAAAGCCACCCTGGCGACTCGGCTCTCTACAGTGCCTTCTGCCAGAACATGGCACGCCCCGTTTCAGGGCTCAACTGATAGTTGTCGAAACCGAGCTTTCTGTACGCACCCTGTGCGACCTCATTGCCTTCCAGAACCTCAAGCGTCAGCTTGCAGCAGCCACGCTGGCGTGCAATCTCCTCGACCTTGAGCAACATTTTCTGGCTGATACCGAGGCCACGGTATTGCGAGAGCACCGCGACGTCATGAATGTTGACCAGTGGACGACACGCAAAGGTTGAAAACCCCTCGAAGCAGTTGACCAGCCCCACCGGCTCTCCCGAAATGAATGCCAGAACGCTGAACGCATACGGACGCTTCGCGAGTTCGATTGCCAACTGCTGACGGGTGTCGTTCGACAGAGGCCGTCCTGCACCCATGGCATCCATCGAATACTCGTTCAAAACGAACCCGATCGCATCCGCGTGCACAGGATTGGTGTAACTCGCTTGCAGTACCAGTACCTCGGGGGCTTCCATTTCCATCCTCGTCAATTCGATCAGAGTGATTCAGTGAAATCAGTCAAAGGGTAATGCCTCAGGCCAGCGTCAAGGCCGGGACTTGTGGCCTGATTCTATCCTGCCCTGCGCCAAAATGTTCCAGCGAAGATGTAGGGATTTTCTCGTCGCGCCCGAAGATTGACCGCTACACGCCCCGGGAAAAGGCGTTCTGCACCGTTGCTGCCCATCACAGCCCGACACCAGCGCTATTTAGTGATGAAAACCAAGCGCCTGGGCGCGATTGTCCAACGATCCGACGGCCGGTAACGCCCCCTCGGGACGTAGAAAAAAGCGGTAAAAAAGCGCAGCGACAGCCGGGCTGCCACCTGCAGCCTGCCACCACACAGGGCGTCGAAGCCTGTGCCAGACATTCGCAAATAAAAAAGTCGAAACTTCTCCAAAACCGCCGGGTCAGCTGATTAGAGCATCTATGCTATTGGCTGACATCCGGTAATGGCGACATCACACCGCTTTGTCACTATGCATGGTCCAAACGGGTATCGATCTTGCGTAGTGCACGTATGTGTACCCGGCCATAGGAAATGGCCAATAAAAATCAAGTGATGCACCAAGACTGTTTTAAGGGGAAAAATTGATGATTAGCGCCGCTGTGAAAACCCAGAAGGGAGAGAGTTTTAACCAGCCTGTCGGCGAGCTGACTCATCTGCCTGTGTTCTCTACCAAGAGCGTTCCTGTGTTGCAAATGCCAACGTCGACTGTCCAGCCTCAGCCGACCATGTCCCAGGTCAACAGACGCAAAGTGTTGTTCGTGACCTCCGAACTGGCCGATCTGGTGAAAACCGGTGGGCTGGGCGATGTGTCTGCCGCGCTGCCGCGAGCCATGCGTCACCTGCACGACGTTCGAGTACTGATTCCAGGTTATCCGCAGGTCATTAACAGCGGTAATCCGATCCATATCATCAGCCAGCTGGGCGGGCATGCAGCACTGCCACCTTGCAAGGTCGGTCGCATGGACATGAAAGATGGCTTGGTGATCTACGTGCTGATCTGCCCGGAGCTTTACGAGCGCGAAGGCACCCCTTACGCCGACAGCAACGGTCGCGACTGGTCTGATAACCATATTCGTTTTGCCCGCCTGGGCCTGGCAGCCGCCGAGTTCGCCGCCGGCGAAGTAAAGAGCCAGTGGTGCCCCGAGCTGGTTCACGCCCATGACTGGCCAGCCGGCCTGGCGCCTGCGTACATGCGCTGGCGCGGGCAGTCCACGCCCAGCATCTTCACTGTTCACAACCTAGCCTATCAAGGCACGGTAAGCACAGCCTCGAGCCGTGAGCTGGGTATCCCGGACTCCGCCATTACCCCTGAGGGCATGGAGTTCTACGGCCAGCTGTCGTTCATCAAGGCGGGTATGGCGTTCGCCAGCCACATCACCACCGTCAGCGCCACCTACGCTCGGGAAATCACCACCCCGGAGTTCGGCTGCGGCCTGGAAGGCTTCCTGCAAAGCAAGGCCAACAAGGGCCAGCTCAGCGGCATCCCCAACGGCATTGACGAAAGCTGGGATGCGGCCACCGACGAACACCTGATCTGCCACTTTGCGCCCAACGAATGGACGCGCAAGGAAATCAACGCTGACTATGTGCGTGAGCTGTTCGAACTGGACGCCTCGACCGGGCCGCTATTCGCGGTGGTATCGCGCCTTGTGTATCAGAAAGGTCTTGACCTGACGATCGGCGTCGCCGAGCACATCGTCAACAATGGCGGGCAGATCGCAATCATCGGCCGCGGTGAACCGGAGGAAGAAGAGGCCATGCGCGAGTTGGCTGCCCGCTTCCCCGGACGTGTCGGCGTGCGCATCGGCTTCAACGAAACCGACGCACGACGCATGTTCGCCGGCAGCGATTTCCTGCTGATGCCGTCCCGCTATGAGCCGTGCGGGCTTAGCCAGATGTACGCGCAACGCTTCGGCTCGTTGCCTGTCGCACGCAATACCGGCGGCCTGGCCGATACGATCGAAGACGGTGTCACTGGCTTCCTGTTCAATGAATCGACAGTCGAAAGCTACACCCAGGCACTGGATCGCGCCTTCCAGGTCTTCGCCCATCCGGAGCTGCTCAACGCCATGCGCTGCCGTGCCATGGCGGCTCCCTTCAACTGGCATCAGGCAGTAGAGCCCTACGCAGATCTCTATCGCGACCTGTTGAAGAAAAACGTGAGCGTTTCCAGCAACTACTAGGTTAAGGATTTAATGGATGCCACTGCGTACAGACGATAACTGGCGCCACGGCGCCGTTTTGTTGGACCCTGAACACACCCGGTTTGCCCTCTGGGCACCGGATGCCTCATTCGTGAATGTCGAACTGCAGGATGGCCAGTCACTGGCCATGCTGCCGCAGTCCGACGGCTGGTTCGTACTTGAGGCCCGCTGCAAGGCGGGTACCCGCTACCGCTTCAGGATCGACCACGATCTGGACGTTCCTGATCCCGCCTCCCGGGCACAGGTTGATGATGTTCACTCTGAAAGCCTCGTAGTCGACCCTCACGCTTATTCATGGCAGAACACTGCATGGAACGGTCGTCCATGGCATGAAGCAGTGATCTATGAGCTGCACGTGGGCGCCATGGGTGGCTACGCCGGGGTGGAAAAGCACCTGCCGCGACTTGCCCGACTGGGCGTTACCGCGATCGAGCTGATGCCGCTTGCGCAGTTCCCCGGTGATCGCAACTGGGGCTACGATGGCGTTCTGCATTATGCTCCGCAATCGTCCTACGGCACGCCTGAACAGCTCAAGCACCTGATCGACACCGCTCACGGTCTTGGCCTGATGGTTATCCTGGACGTGGTGTACAACCACTTCGGCCCGGACGGCAACTATCTGGGCAGTTATGCCAAGGAGTTTTTCCGCAGCGACCTGCACACCCCGTGGGGCGATGCGATCGACTTCAGACGTCCGCAGGTGCGCGACTTTTTTGTCGACAATGCCCTGATGTGGCTGCTTGAGTACCGCTTCGACGGCCTGCGCATGGACGCTGTTCACGCCATTCGCGACAAGACCTTCCTGCCGGAGTTCGCGGAGCGGGTTCGTAGCCGCATTGAACCCGGCAGACACGTGTGGCTGAACCTGGAGAACGAGTTCAACCAGGCCAGCCTTCTGGAAAAAGGTTTCGATGCACAGTGGGACGACGACGGGCACAACACCCTCCACGTGCTGCTGACCGGTGAAACCGACGCCTACTATTCCGACTTCGCCAAAGAGCCGACGCAAAAACTTGCGCGCCTGCTCAGCGAGGGGTTTGTCTATCAAGGCGAACCGACGCGCCACGGGCATACGCGAGGCGAGCCAAGTGCGCACCTGCCGCCGTCGGCTTTTGTGTTGTTTCTGCAGAACCATGATCAGATCGGCAACCGCGCACTCGGTGAACGCTTGCCGCAACTCTGTGCGCCTGCGGCATTGAAAGCCGCCACCGCCCTGCTGCTGCTTTCACCGATGATTCCGCTGATGTTCATGGGCGATGAATGGGCGGCCAGCGAGCCGTTTCTGTTCTTCACCAGCCACCACGGCGAACTGGCCGATGCGGTACGCGAGGGACGTCGCAAGGAGTTCGCTGATTTCGCCGCGTTCGCCGACCCGGAAAAGCGCGAGCACATTCCTGATCCGAACGACATCAAGACGTTCGAAGCCTCACGCCCGGCATTTTCCGCAGTCGATCTCGACACCGACATAGGTCAGGATCATCGCAGCTGGCTGGAGTTCTACACGCAGTTGCTGGCTTTACGGCACCAGGAAATCATGCCACGCCTGCAGGGCGCACGCTTCCTGAGTACCGATACTCTCGGCGACAAGGCGGTCAGCGCGCGCTGGACGCTGGGCGATGGCAGCGAACTGCGTATCGACCTCAATCTCAGCGAGCATGCGGTCGATGCGCCGCCACAAACGGGTGCCCGCGAGATATTCTCCAGCGCCGAAAAATCGTCCGAACTTTCCCCACCCGGCACCCTCAATGCTTACACGGCCATTGTCAGCCTGAAAGCGAGTGATGTTCTGGAGGAACAGGATGAACAATGAGCAACTGGAGAGGCTTGCGACCGAGGCAGGATTGTCGGTGCACTGGGTCGATGCCAACGCTCGGCCGCAGACCGTCAGCCCTGATGTGCTGCGCAAGGTACTGGAGGCGCTGGGCTATCCTGCTGAAAACGGCGAGGCTATCGATGCCAGCCTGCTGCGCCTGCAAAAAGCCAGTCACGGTGCCAGTGCCCCGCCACTGCTGACGGTTGATGTGGAAAGCAACCTGGACCTGTCTCAGTGGTTTGCTCCACAGACGCCATTCACGCTACACCTCGAAGACGGTTCTTCGCTGGATGCCAGACTCACCTCGAATGCAGAGCTCCCGGCACTGGCCCCGCCCGGCTATCAACAGCTGGAAATTGCCGGCCAGCACCTGACCATCGCGGTCGCGCCGAAAACCTGCTTCAGCATGGCAATGGCTACCGATACCTCGAAGCCGCACGGCTGGGGGTTGACCGCTCAGCTTTACAGCTTGCGCCGCGAAGGTGATGGCGGCTTTGGTGACACAGAAGCACTGGAGAAGGTCTTGCGCTCTGCTGGCGAGCGAGGTGCCGACGCGTTGGGCATCAGCCCGATCCACGCCATGTTCGCCAACGACCCTCACCGTTACAGTCCTTATTCCCCTTCCAGCAGGCTGTTCCTCAACAGTCTGTATGCGTCGCCGGGTGCGATTCTCGGTGAAAGTGCGTGGCGTCAAGCAATCGAAGACGCGCGTGTCGGCGACGAGATGAAGCGCCTTGAAACACAGACGCTGATCGACTGGCCAGCTGCGGCCAACGCCAAATGGAAAGCGCTTCACGCGCTTTACGAAGGCTTCAGTGCGGGTGATCACCCGCTGCACGAAGACTTCAACAGCTTCCGCCACAGCGGTGGCGAAGCGCTGGAAAATCACTGCCGCTTCGAGGCGCTGTGTGCCGAGTCCGAAACGCTGAACATCGGCAACAACTGGCATGAATGGCCGGAGCAGTTCAAAGACCCTCGCAGTGACGCAGTCGCAGCATTTGCCAAAAGCCATCGCGAGCAAATCAGCTTTCACGCCTTCGCCCAATGGCTCATAGCCCGTGGTCTCGAACGCGCACAGGTTGCAGCACGCAGCAGCGGCATGCGCGTCGGCCTGATTGCCGATCTGGCAGTGGGTGCCGACGGTGCCGGAAGCCAGGCCTGGAGCCGCCAGGACGAGTTGCTGTCGGCCCTGACCGTCGGCGCCCCCCCTGACATTCTCAACCGTGCCGGCCAGAGCTGGGGGATTTCCGCGTTTTCGCCGGACGGCCTCAAGCGTAATGGTTTTCGTGCGTTCATCGAGATGCTGCGGGCCAACTTTGCCCATGCCGGCGGGTTGCGTATCGACCATGTCATGGGCTTGCAGCGCCTCTGGGTCATCCCGCAAGGGGCACCTCCGAGCGAAGGCGCTTACTTGAATTTCCCGCTGGATGACATGCTTCGCCTGCTGAGTCTGGAATCCTGGCGACACAAGGCGATCGTGCTGGGTGAAGACCTCGGTACGGTGCCAGAAGGCTTGAGCGAAAAACTCAGCGCCAGAGCGATTCTCGGGATGCGCGTACTGCTGTTCGAACAGAACAATGGTCAGTTCAAGCCGATTCTCGACTGGTCGGATCAAGCGCTGGCGACCACCAGTACCCACGACCTGCCTACCCTCGCAGGCTGGCTCAGCGAACTGGATATCGAATGGAATGCGCGCCTCGGCCACATTGACGAACAGCATGAATCGCAGTGGCGCGAAGAGCGCACCCGGGAATATGAAAGCCTGCGACGTGCCTTGAGCCAGAATATCGACAGTCTGCCCTCCGAGACTGAAGACCCGGCCCAGATCATCGACGCGAGCATCAGCTACCTGGGTCATACACGTGCGCCACTGGTACTGCTGCCGATAGAAGACGCGCTGGGTGTCGAGGAGCAGGCCAACCTGCCCGGCACCATTGACAGTCACCCCAACTGGCGCAGACGTCTTCCCGGCGATGCGGCCTCTCTGCTTGATAACCCGAATGCTGCTCGACGACTGGAATTACTCTCCCGATCCCGGCTGCAGGCTACGGAGCGTGATCAATGACCCGTCCATTACAACCGTTGCGCGCCACCCAGCGCCTGCAATTCCACAAGGATTTCACCCTCGACGACGCCGTACCGCTGGTGCCCTACTTCGCCAGTCTGGGTATCAGCCACCTCTACGCGTCGCCACTGCTCAAAGCGCGTGCCGGTTCGATGCACGGCTATGACGTGGTCGACCCGACGGTCATCAACCCGGAACTGGGCGGCGAACCTGCCCTGCTGCGCCTGGTCGAGACCTTGCGCGAGCACGGCATGGGCCTGATTCTCGATATCGTGTCCAACCACATGGCGGTCGGCGGTGCCGACAACCCATGGTGGCTGGACCTGCTGGAATGGGGCCGTCGCAGTCCGTATGCAGAGTTCTTCGACATTCAGTGGAATTCGCCCGACCCGCTGCTAGAAGGCCAATTGTTGTTGCCATTCCTGAGCAGCGACTACGGCACGGTATTGCAGGCTGGCGAAATCCCGCTGCGTTTCGATGCCGAGCGCGGTTCGTTCTACATCGAACACTACCAGCATCATTTTCCGATCTGCCCACTGACCTACGACTCGCTGTTGCAGGCCGTGGATCAGCCACAACTGAAGGACATGGCCCAGCGTTTCAACGCACTGGCGCAGTTCCCGCAAGCTTATGAGCGCGCACGCCAGGCCAGGGCCGAGTTGGCCGGGCTGGCCAAGGACCCGCAGGTGCTCAAGGGTATCGAGCAGATCCTAACGCATTTCGATTCCAGCAAGCCGGAAGGCTTCCAGCGCCTGCACCAGTTGCTGGAGCGCCAGCACTATCGTCTGGCCAGCTGGCGCACCGCCGGGGATGACATCAACTGGCGGCGTTTCTTCGACATTAACGAGCTGGGCGGCCTGCGTGTCGAGCGGCCACAGGTATTCGAGGCCACTCACGGGAAAATATTTCAGCTGATTGCCGACGGCCTGGTCGACGGGCTGCGTATCGATCACATCGATGGACTGGCCGACCCGCGCGGCTACGGTCGCAAGCTGCATCGTCGGGTCAAAGGCCTGCTCAAGCTGCGCCCCGAGCATGCGCAGATCGATCATCTGCCGATCTTCGTCGAGAAAATCCTCGGCCCCGACGAGCCGCTGCGTGAAGACTGGAGCGTTGACGGCACGACAGGTTACGAGTTCATGAACCAGGTGTCATTGCTGCAGCATGACCCCAAGGGCGAAGAGCCTCTGGGTGAGCTGTGGAGCCGCCTGACAGAACGTACCGCTGACTTCGATCAGGAAGTGCTGGTGGCCCGTGATCTGGTCTTGCACGGCACGCTGGCGGGCGATTTCGAGAACGTTGCCCAATCGTTGCTGCAGGTTGCTCGCAGTGATTTGATGAGCCGCGACCTCACCCTGGGTGCGATTCGCCGTGCCCTGCTCGCCTTGATCGTCAACTTCCCGATTTATCGCACCTATATCTCGGTGTGCGGCCGCTCGGCGCAGGACGACAAATATTTCCAGCAGGCAATGGAAGGCGCGCGCGCGACGCTGAACGAAGGCGACTGGCCGGTGCTGGATTATCTGGCACGCTGGCTGGGTGGCGAACCGTGGCGAAAACTGCCACGCGGCCCGCTGCGCAAGCTCTACAAGAATGCCTGCGTACGCTTCCAGCAACTGACCTCCCCGGTTGCCGCCAAGTCCGTCGAGGACACCTCGTTCTACCGCTCTGCCGTGCTACTGTCGCGCAATGATGTGGGTTTCCATCCTCAGCACTTCAGTGCGCCGGTGGAGGACTTCCATCAGGTCTGCCTGGAGCGTCTGGAGAAGTTTCCATACAACCTGCTGACCACCGCAACACACGATCACAAGCGTGGCGAAGATACGCGTACGCGCCTTGCAGTCCTGAGCGAGTGCGCCCCGTGGTACGCCGAACAGGTAGAGCGCTGGAGACAGTTGGCAATGCCACTCAAGGGTGACGAGCCGACGATCAGCGCGGGCGACGAACTGATGCTTTATCAGGCCCTGCTGGGCAGCTGGCCGCTGAGCCTGGAAGGCGAACAAGCTCACCAGGAATACGCCAAGCGCATGGTGCAGTGGCAAGAGAAGGCCCTGCGCGAAGCCAAGCTGCAAAGTAGCTGGAGTGCACCGAATCAGCCCTACGAAACCGCTTGCCGCGAATTTCTGGAGCGTTTGCTGCTGGCACCGGAAGCCCTAGCGTTGCGCCAATCCCTTAGTGCGACAGCCAACCGTATTGGCACCGCCGGCGCGCTCAACAGTCTGGCGCAAACCTTGCTACGCTTGAGCGTACCCGGTGTTCCCGACTTGTATCAGGGCACCGAGTTCTGGGACTTCAGCCTCGTGGATCCGGACAACCGCCGCCCGGTTGACTACGCTGCCCGGAAACAGGCCCTGGCGGAAGACGCAAGCGTTACCGACCTGCTGACCGACTGGAAAGACGGGCGCATCAAGCAGGCACTGATCGCGAAGGTCTTGAACCTGCGTGCCGAACATCCGGGACTGTTCAGCGAGGGCAGTTATCAACCTCTGGAAATAAAGGGCAGCCACGCCGAACAGGTGATGGCCTTTGCCCGGGAGACACACGGAGTGCGCGCTATCATCGTAGTACCACGCACATGCAGTGAACTATTGGGTACTGCGCAAACTCCATTGATTAATGCTGCCAATTGGGGCGACACGCGGATCATTCTGCCGTTTGCCGACTCCGGTTCTGACTGGAAGGGACTCTTTTCTGACGTTGTCGTGACGAGTGATCGGGAAGTACCGCTCAGTGCAGCGCTTGAAAGATTTTCCGTCAATTTGCTTATTCAAACTATGTAATAGCTGGGAGTCTCAAGATGAGTGCCGACGAAAAAAGAATTCGCGAATTTGCTTACCAAATCTGGGAATCGGAGGGTAAACCTTCCGGTCACGACGAGCGTCACTGGGAAATGGCGCGCAAGCTGGCCGAGGCCGAAGCGCTGGCGCCGAACAAGTCCGGTGTGCGCAAATCGACCAAGCCCAAGCTGCCTGAGGTAGACAGCGCCAAGGCGCCTGCCAAGGGCGCAGCCAAGCCCGCTGCAAAATCGGCGCCTGCGCCAAAGCCTGCTGGTGAAGCCAAGCCCAAGCCTGCACCCAAGGCGGCTGCCAAACCTGCTCCCAAGGCCAAGCCAGCTGCAGCCGCTGCAACCGACGCTCCTGCCAAAGAGGCGCCCGCCAAACCTGCTCCCAAGAAGCCGCGCAAGCCGTCGAATTCTTGAAACTCTTCTGGCCGCGCACCGGTCAATTATTGCAGGTCTCGCTCTGACCAGAGATGAGGCCTGCTACACCCCCTTAGATTATCGTCAGTATCGGAGCCCGCGGCTTCGATAGCGGCCTTGGCCGCTCAGAAAATCATTCGACGTCAGGAAGTCACCATGAATACGAAGTCCACTACACCGGCAGAAGATAATTCAGCCCCGCTAGACAACCCTGGCAGTACCCCGTCTCGCATTCGTGAAGGACTTCCCTTTCCTCTCGGTGCAAGCTGGGATGGCCTGGGCGTCAACTTCGCCCTGTTCTCGGCAAACGCCACCAAGGTAGAGCTGTGCCTGTTCGACTCCACTGGCGAAATCGAACTGGAGCGCATCGAACTTCCGGAATACACCGACGAGATTTACCACGGCTATCTGCCGGATGCGCACCCGGGCCAGATCTACGGCTATCGCGTGTACGGCCCGTACGATCCGAAGAATGGTCATCGTTTCAACCACAACAAGCTGCTGATCGACCCGTACGCCAAGCAACTGGTCGGCGAACTGAAGTGGTCGGAAGCGCTGTTCGGTTACACCATCGGCCATCCTGACGGCGACCTGAGCTTCGACGAGCGCGACAGCGCCCCTTTCGTACCGAAAAGCAAGGTGATCGATGAGGCCTACACCTGGGGCCGTGATCAGCGCGTTGGCACGCCTTGGGATAAAACGATTTTCTACGAAACCCACGTACGCGGCATCACCATGCGTCACCCTGAGGTGGCCGAAGAGCTGCGCGGCACGTTCGCCGGTCTCGGATCAGCGCCGGTCGTCGAGCACATTCGCAAGCTGGGTGTGACCTCCGTCGAGCTGCTGCCGATTCATGCCTTCGTCAACGACCAGCATTTGCTGCAAAAGGGCATGACCAACTACTGGGGCTACAACAGCATCGCGTTCTTCGCCCCGGACCCGCGTTACCTGGCAAGCGGCAAGATTGCCGAGTTCAAGGAAATGGTTGCGCACCTGCACCACGCCGGTCTCGAGGTCATCCTCGATGTGGTCTACAACCACACCGCTGAAGGCAACGAATTGGGCCCTACCCTGTCGATGCGTGGTATCGACAACGCCTCGTACTACCGCCTGATGCCGGACGACAAGCGCTACTACATCAACGACTCGGGCACTGGCAACACCCTCGACCTGAGCCACCCTTGCGTATTGCAAATGGTCACCGACTCGCTGCGTTACTGGGCTTCGGAAATGCACGTCGACGGCTTCCGCTTCGACCTGGCGACCATTCTGGGCCGCTACCACGATGGTTTCGACGAACGCCATAGCTTCCTGGTCGCCTGCCGTCAGGATCCGGTGCTGCGTCAGGTCAAACTGGTCGCCGAGCCGTGGGACTGCGGTCCGGGCGGCTACCAGGTGGGCGGTTTCCCACCAGGCTGGATGGAATGGAACGACAAGTTCCGCGACACGGTTCGTGCCTTCTGGAAAGGCGACGAAGCTCAACTGGCCGACTTCGCTGCACGCATGACCGCGTCCGGCAACATGTTCAACCAGCGCGGTCGTCGTCCGCAGGCATCCGTGAACTTCATCACTGCTCACGATGGTTTCACGCTGCATGACCTGGTGTCGTACAACGACAAGCACAACGAAGCCAACGACGAAAACAACCAGGATGGCAGCAACAACAACCTGTCCTGGAACCATGGCGTCGAAGGTCCGACCGAAGATCCGGAAATCAACAGCCTGCGTCTGCGCCAGATGCGTAACTTCTTCGCCACCCTGCTGCTGGCACAAGGCACGCCGATGATTGTTGCGGGCGACGAGTTCGCGCGCACTCAGCACGGCAACAACAATGCCTACTGCCAGGACAGCGAGATTGGCTGGATCAACTGGGATCTGGACGAAGATGGCGAAGCGCTGCTCAAGTTCGTCACCCGCGTGATCAAGCTGCGTCAGACCTACCCGATCCTGCGTCGCAGCCGCTTCCTGGTAGGCGACTACAACGAAGAGATCGGCGTCAAGGACGTCACCTGGCTTGCTCCGGATGGCAACGAGATGAGTGTCGAGCAGTGGCACGATGCCAATGGCCGTTGCCTGGGCATGCTGATGGATGGTCGCGCACAGGAAACCGGTATCCGTCGCGCGGGTGCCGACGCCACGCTGTTGCTGGTGGTCAACGCGCATCACGACGGCGTCAACTTCACCCTGCCGGAAGTGCCTGAAGGTACCCATTACGAGTGCCTGATCGACACCAATCAGGATGATGCACGCAGCAAGGAGCACTTTGCGTTCGGTTCGCAATACACCGTAACGCCGCGTTCCCTGCTGCTGTTCGAACTGAAGCGTGAAGACCAGCAATGATTGATGCCTTGAGTGAGTTCCTCGACTGGCGCAAGCACGGTTATGCCGATACGCGTGCGCTGGGCGAGTGCTTACAGGCATTGGTCAATGAAGGTCTGGATCAGCTTCCCCTGCCTGCCCGCGGTCAGACACTTGAGCGCTGGCGGGCGCTGGCCTGCGTTGCAGGTCACGACCTGGGGTTGTGCAAGTTGTACGAGGGGCACACAGACGCCTTGGCAATCATGGCCGAACTGGGTGCCCCGCCCCCCGAACAATTCAGCACCTGGGGCATGTGGGCGGCAGAGCCGCCACAGGCACGGGTGAATATCAGCGGCGCAGGTGATGCCTTGCGCCTGCACGGCCGCAAGGCATGGTGCTCAGGCGCTTCGGCGTTGAGCCACGCATTGATCACGGCATGGGACGTCGATCATCACCAGCAGCTGGTTGCAGTACGCCTTGACCAGCCCGGCGTACACATGACCAGCGACGGTTGGCGCGCAGTGGGCATGGGTGCGACCGGCAGCATTGATGTGGTCTTCGACAACGCCATCGGTCAAGCGATCGGTGCGCCGGGTGGCTATCTCGACAGACCTGGCTTCTGGCAGGGCGGCATCGGCATTGCGGCCTGCTGGTACGGCGCATCCCGCGCCATTGCGCAGCGCCTCCTTTCACATGTCGCCAAGCGCGAAGAGCCGCACGCCCTCGCGCACCTCGGCGCTGCGGACGTAGCGCTGCATGCCGCAATCGATGTGTTGCGCGCCGCTGCCACGCACCTGGATCAGGCCCCGACCGATAATGCCGAAGTGCTTGCCAGACGCTGCCGTGCTTATGTCGAGCAAGCCGCCGATCTGGTGATCCAGCATGTGGGCCGGGCCGTCGGCGCCGGGCCTTATTGCAAAGACCCGCACTTTGCCCGGCTGATCACCGATCTGCCGGTTTTCCTGCGTCAGAGCCACGCCGAACAGGACCTGGCGGCATTGGGCCAGTTGGCCGGCAAGGCGTTGCCCGCTGCACGGACGTGGTCACTATGAGAGCGTATCGAACATGAGTGAAGGGTTCGTAGTGAGTGATGACGAGTCCGGCCAGGGTACTTCCCTCGCCGCCTGGAATGCTTCGACCAGGCTGCACGGCCTGCCTGTGATCACCGCTGACCTGCTGGTGCCGACCAATTGCCGAGCCGTGATCATCGCCCCGCACCCGGATGATGAAGTATTGGCCTGTGGCGGTCTGATGAGCCAGTTGGCACAACTGGAACGCAATCTGTTACTGATCTCGGTCACCGATGGTACAGCCAGCCATCCAGGCTCCACGCTCTGGCCCGTCGATCGTCTGTCCAAAGCCCGACCTGAGGAAAGTGCCGAAGCCTTGAATCGCCTCGGCATACCTGCCGAGCGCCTTGAGTGGTTGCGTGGTGGCCTTCAGGACGGCGCCGTGGCCGCAGCGGAAGATCAGCTGGTGACTTTTCTTGAACAGCATCTGGGCCCTGCCGACGTGGTGTTCGCCACCTGGGCAGAAGATGGCCACAGCGACCATGAAGCGGTCGGCAGAGCCAGTGCCAAGGCCTGCGCGTCAACCGGAGCACAGTTCCACGAAGTGCCGGTCTGGGCCTGGCACTGGGCTGACCCTGAAGACCAGCGTCTGCCGTGGGACAGAGCGCGCAAGCTGCTGCTCGATCCGGTGACGCTGGCCCATAAACGCAATGCCGCCCAGGCGTTCACCAGTCAGTTGCACGGTGATCCGGCCATCGGTCTTTCCCCGGTTTTGCCGGACACAGTGCTGGAAAGGCTGCTGCAGCCCTTTGAAGTGGTGTTCACATGAGCGTCGAGGACAGTTATTTCAATGAGCTGTTTCTCAACAACGATGACCCGTGGGCATTCAAGCAACGCTGGTATGAACGGCGCAAGCGCGCCCTGACCCTGGCGGCCCTGCCCCGCGAACGCTACCGCTCGATATTCGAGCCCGGCTGTGCCAACGGCGAACTCAGTGCCGACCTTGCCGGGCGCTGCGATGCACTGGTGTGCTGCGACACCTCGAATCTGGCGGTGGATCTGGCACGCAAGCGTCTGGCCGACCAGCCCCATGTCCGAGTGTTGCAGGCGCGTTTGCCGCAGCAATGGCCGCAGGGCGAATTCGACCTGATCGTCTTCAGCGAGATAGGTTATTACCTGGACGCCGACGACCTGCACGGCCTGATCGACCGCGCACTGGCGGCCCTGACACCGGACGGCCAGTTGCTCGCCTGTCACTGGCGGCCCGATATCGAAGGCTGCCCGCTGAACGCCGAGGCGGTTCACGACATCCTTGCTGCACGCTTGTCCATGCACCGACTTTTCAGTCATCACGAACAGGATTTCCTGCTGGACCTGTGGAGTCGTGATGGAACATCCGTAGCAGAACAGGAATTCTCCGATGATCGGCATTCTGATCCCGGTGCACAATGAAGAGCAGTTACTCGACTTGTGTCTCGAAACGATAAAGCAGGCGGCTGCACACCCCGACCTCAAGGGCGAATGCGTGGAAGTGCTGGTGGTTCTCGACAGCTGCACCGATCGCTCGGCGGAGATCGCACGGGCGCATGGCGTGATGATTCTCGAAGTGTCGGCGCGCAACGTGGGCCAGGCTCGGGCACAGGGCGCGGAGTTTCTTCTCGACCGGGGCGCACGCTGGCTGGCGTGTACCGATGGCGACAGTACCGTGGCCAACGACTGGCTTGCCGAACAGCTGGCGCTGGATGCCGACGCGGTGTGCGGAACGGTGACGCCCGGCGACTGGAGCAAGGACATCTCGGCGGCCGCACAGGCCGCTTACCTGCAGCATTATCAGCACCGTGACGGCCACCGACACATTCATGGTGCCAACCTGGGCGTCAGCTCGATTGCGTATATCAGCGCCGGTGGATTTCCGGCACTGCCCTGCCACGAGGACGTGCACCTGGTTCGGCAACTGGAATTGATCGGTGCGCGGATTGCCTGGAGCTGCCGCCCGAAGGTCACAACCAGCACCCGCCTCGACTCGAAAGCCAGGGGCGGGTTCGGCGATTTTCTGAGTTCGCTGAATGCCTGAACGGCGTGTTTACTGATGATGCGCCGTCTGCATGCCTGAACGGTCATCGTCGGCGGAATTGAGCGCCGCACTGAAGAAGCGCACCGCTTCGGCACTCAGGTTACGGTGAATATCCTCGCGGTCCACGCCGTCAGGGTCATTGCACAGCAACGGCGCACTCGCGCGCTGCTCATCACTGCACGGTGCCATGAAGACAAAGTGCCCTGCGCCGGCGAGTAACTTGTAGTCGGGTGGCTGCGGCAGCTTGCGCGCCAGCGCCTCTGCGTTTCGGTCGATCGCCAGCAACTGATCGTCATCCCCCGCGTACATCAGTACCGGCACGTGCACATCACCCAGCGTATGACGGCCGAACATCAGACTCAACGGGGCCATCAACATCAATGCGCCGACCCGCGGATCCGCCTGAGCGTGAAGGTCATCACGGTCCGCGACCAATTCGCCCTGCGTCTTGCACGCATCACGGTCTGTCGGGCGCTCGGCGCAGTACTGACGCAGACGCTGCAGATCAGGTTGTGCGCCGGCGAGAATCAGCGCGGTTTCGCCACCGGCCGAATAACCGATCACGCCCACTTGCCGGGCATTGAGATAGGGGGCCAGCAAGGGGTCGAGCAAGGCCGTGCTGATCGCTTCGGAAATCTGCAGCGGTCGCCCGTACAGGTTACTCAGGCTGCCGAGACGGCTGTGATCGCGATCATTGTCGCCAGGATGGACCACGGCAACCACCACAAACCCCTGGCGGGCCAGCGAAGTAGCCAGGTCATGCAGTGCCAGCGGGGTACCGGTGTTGCCGTGCGACAGCAACAACAAGGGGAAACGGCCCATTGCGATGGGCGCTTCTTCACCGGCCTCGACACGGTAACCATGAAGCATGCTCACTTGCTCGGCCGCGGTCGACGGGTAAAAGGCGATGGCCTCGACCGGCTGGGAATCCAGCGGATCAGGGAAACTCAACTGGTGATAGCCCGCGCTCCAGGACTCATCCGCCTGAGCGTGCACCGAAACAAGGCTATCGAGCAGGAAAACCAGCATCACTGCACAAAGACGTACCATGGCAAGGCCCAACCTTTGCAAATCCGGAACCTCGTCCGGACAATCCATCAAGCGCTTGTGTCGAGCATCATGCTCCAGCGCGCCGTTCCCACCCAGATATGAGTGTTGAAAACAGAAATAGTGCACAAGCCGGGCCATAAACTGCCCGTTGTTTTTTTGCGAGGGCAGATATTTCCGCCAGCCTGACAAGGCAGTGCTCGAAAAGGCTAGTCTAGTCCCCTAAGAACCCCGCTACCTGTAAGAAAGCTGTCAAGGTTGTATCCCGTCAGCGCGCCGTTCAGCGCAGCCCATCGCCATGCATCAGAAACAAAAAAACTCCACAACCCGGCAGGAAAACCCCGCGCAGGTTGTAGAGTTTCGTGAAGACGGCTTTTGATCAGGCCGCGAACAGCTCGTTCTGGATGTAGTGCTGAGCAGCGCTCATGGCGCTGGCACGCGGCTCTTCGCCATATGCCAGGCCGTGGGCGCGGACGAATTGCAGGTCGGTGATACCGATGAAGGCGAACAGCGCCTTGAGCAGCTCTTCGTGACCTACGCCAGTGGGTTGCCCGGCGTGCAGACCGCCCGAGGTAGAGACGATAATGACTTTCTTGCCGCCACACAGGCCTTCAGGACCTGCTTCGGAGTAACGGAACGTGCGACCCGCGATCAGAATCCGGTCAAACCAGGCTTTCAGCTGGGTCGGGATGGTGAAGTTGTACATGGGTGCGCCGATGACCAGCACGTCCGAATCGAGAAACTGCTGCAAGGTGGCTTCGTTGCCTGCCACTTCCTGCTGCTGGGCGGCGTCACGGACTTCTACCGGCGTGCCCGCTGCGGCGAGGCTGGCGGCTGAGAAATGCCCAAGCGCATCGCTGGCCAGATCGCGGTAGGTGACCTGGCTGTCGGCGTGCGCAGTCAGGTAGGCCTGGACAACCTCATGGGTCAGCTGACGCGAAGCAGAGTGATCGCCGAGGATGCTGGAGTCGAGGTGCAATAGATTCATAACGTAGCTCCCATAAGAAAATCGCCACTGAGCGATGAAGTGGCGAGCATCCTATCCTTGATCGCAATAGATGATTAGTGGTCTTGAATGCGACTGTTCGTTCTATTGAGAGAACAATAGAGTGAGTCAGGGCTCAGGCTCAGCTCTTTGAATGAGGTCTCTAACACATCCAGCAGGCCTCTGACGGCAGGAAGCAGACCACGGCGCGAGGCGAACACGGCATGCACGATGCCGCACTTGGGTCGGTGCTCGCTGAACAGCTCTACCAGGCGTCCGTCCTGCAAGGCTTCCCTGACAATCAGCTCGGGAAGCTGGGCCACACCGACACCCTGCAACGCGGCCTGCAGCATCATGTCCAGGTCCGAACTGATGAGCCGGGGCGTGTGGCGTATTTCGGCATAGTGGCCGGGGTGCGTCTCCAGCAACCAGCGGTGCTCATGATTCGAAGAAGGCATGTCGAGGCTGGGCAGCGTCGACAGCGCGTCGAGAGAAGGCGTTGCCGACAGCCTGGCCGCCAGGTCGGCGCGTGCCACCAGACGCTGGGCACTGTGCCCAAGCTTCTTGACCACCAGCCCGTCGTCCTCCAGCGGTGGAAAGCGCACACGCAGCGCAATGTCGATGTTCTCGGTCAGCGGGTCGACGCGTCGGTTGGTACTTTCGACCTGGATCTGAACCTTGGGGTGCTCGGCCGCGAAACGGGCGATGGTCTCGTTGAAGCCCATCGCCGCCAAAGCAGGGGGACAACTGATCACCACCCTGCCCTGCGGTTCGGATTTGGAACGCAGGATGGCCTCTTCGGCCGCCTCGGCCTCGACCAGCATGGCCACGCAGTGAGCGTAATAGTCACGCCCGCTTTCGGTGACCGCAAAGGTGCGCGTCGAGCGGTGAATCAGCCGAACACCCAGGCGCTCCTCGAGTCCGGCAATGCGCCGGCTGAGCTTGGACTTGGGGATCCCCAGCTTGCGGCTTGCCGGCGCAAAGCCGAGGCACTCGACCACCTGGACGAAATAAAACAGATCGTTGAGATCAAACACCCGGCCACCTCGTTTTCAGAGCCGGGAGTATGCAGCGCCGTGCCCCGTGCCTCAAGACCGGGACGGAGGATCGCGCCGGGTCATTCGGCAGTCAGAAATGCCAGCACCGGTACAGTGAATGCCTCACCCGCTTCGACACTGGACAGGTGCGCCGCGTGCAGTTCGATGATCTGCGCTCCCTTAATCCGTTCGACCATGAAACGCCCGTCCGCCGGGGTCGTTACAGCATCCTGCGTGCCACAGACCACCAGCACCGGCAGCTCGATGGACGCGATCTGCTCCCGGAAATCCGCATCGCGCACAGCCGCGCAATTGGCCGCGTAACCCTGTGGCGAGGTGCGTGCCAGCATGCCGACGACCGTGTCGACGGCAGCAGGCTCGGCGTCCGCGAAGGATGGTGTGAACCAGCGTGCGATCGAGGCATCGCGCAACGCGACCATGGCTGCCTGGCCGTCACGCAGCACGGTTTCGATGCGAGGATTCCAGACATCGGGGTTGCCGATTTTGGCGGCCGTATTGCACAGAACGACCTTGTGCAGGCGCTGCGGCGCATTGATTGCCAGCCATTGGCCGATCAGCCCCCCCATGGACAGGCCGCAGAAGAAAGCCTTGTCGATGCCCAGCGCGTCGAGTAGCGCCAACACGTCGCGAGCGTTTTGCTCGATGCTGTAACTGCCCTCGCTGACCAGCGATTTGCCATGGCCGCGCGTGTCGTAACGCAACACCTGAAAGTGCCGGCTAAAGGCAGGCACCTGGTTGTCCCACATGTGCAGATCAGTGCCCAGGGAATTGGACAAGACCAGCACCGGCGCGCCCGCAGGGCCTTCGAGCAGGTAGTTCAGTTGACCATCAGCGAGTTGCACGGCAGACATTCGAGACTCCGGAGAAAGACAAAGCTGCACACTAATGAGTGTCGCAGCAGCATACAATCGGCTGATCGAATATCCGTGCGGCTATCGAACAGCTTACCGTGCGCCGTCAAAACCCAGGGAGCATCCATGCCAAAGAGCCCGCAAAAGAGCCTGCACAAGGAGGACATCGCCAGATTCTGCCTCGATCTGCCGGGTGCGCGTGAAGACTACAAGTGGGGCGGCGTGCGGGTTTTTTCCGTCGCCGAAAAGAAAATGTTCGCGGTCATGGGTCTGACCGGCGAGGACCTTGCGTTCAAGGTCCACCCGGAATTGTTTCTGGGTTACGTGGATCGACCCGGCATACGACCTGCGCCCTACCTGGCGCGTGCGCACTGGATCAGCGTGGCAAACGTACAGACGCTGAGCGCCGATGAGTTGCGCGATCTGCTGACCCGCTCGCACCAGTTGGTGGTCGGCAGGCTGCCGAAACGGCAACAGATCGGCCTGAAGCTATAACGGCAACAGCTGCACAAGCCGCTTGCCCAGAAACAGCCAGTCAATCCACAGCGCCTGATGCAGCAGCACGATCAGCCAGAATACGACCTGAAAAGACACCTTGCGGGTCTTGTGCCGGAACACCTGCTGCGCCAGCAGCGCGCCGGGCCAGCCGCCGAGCAGCTCGACGCCATGCAGGACGTTCTCCGGCGTGCGCTGGCCCGCGTTGCCGGCCTGTCGCTTGTCATGCCGGTAAAGCACGAACGCCAGCAGGCTCATGACGATCAGGACCAGCGCCGGAATCGGCGTGACTTGCCTCAGCCACAGCGACGCCGTGCCGTAGACCGGTAACGCACACAGCAGCAACAACGCCAGGACCTTCAAGCGCAGTTGCCGGACCGGCGACCTGCCACGGCTGGCTGGCCGTGACGACTCGCGGCTCGCTGTCATGCCTTGGCCGATGCCCAGTCGATCCAGCCGAACTGCCAGGTCGCCAGAATCAGCAGGCCAAAAGCGATGCGATACCAGGCGAACACCGCATAGCTGTGAGTGGCAATGAACTTGAGCAAACCGCGCACTGCGATCATCGCAAAAATGAACGAAGTAACGAAGCCGATAGCAAACACCGCAAAGTCGTCCGGGCGAAACATGTCACGGTACTTGTAGCCCGAATACACCGCGGCACCGACCATGGTCGGCATGGCCAGGAAGAACGAGAATTCGGTCGCCGCCTTGCGGGACAGGCCGAACAGCAGGCCGCCAATGATCGTCGAACCCGAACGCGAGGTGCCGGGGATCATCGCCAGGCACTGTACCAAGCCTATTTTGAGCGCATCGCTCCAGCTCATATCATCGACGGTTTCGGTGCGCACGGTGTGCTCGCGGCGCTCGGCCCAAAGCATGATCACCCCACCGATGACCAGCGCCGTGGCCACGGTAATGGCATTGAACAGGTAGTGGTGAATGGTATCGGCGAAGATCACGCCCAGCACCACGGCCGGCATGAAGGCGATCAGCAGGTTGAGGGTGAAACGCTGCGCTTGTTGCTGTTTGGGCAAACCCACGACGACGTCGAGGATCTTGCGCCGAAACTCCCAGACTACTGCCAGAATCGCCCCCAACTGAATGATGATGTTGAAGGCCATGGCGCGCTCGCCGCCAAAATCGATCAGGTCGGCGACGATGATCTGATGCCCGGTACTGGAGATCGGCAGGAACTCCGTCAGCCCTTCTACAACACCCAATATCAACGCCTGAGCAGCGGTCCAAAGATCCATCATTCCCCCATGAAGCGATGCCGCAGGCTCGCTGTTTAATGTTGTCGTGTAAAAAATGCTTGCCACTATGCCGCTACATGCCTGAACGAAGCTTGAAGAAACTCGCGCAAATGCACGGCGCGGAATGCTAGCAGACCTGCACGCACAACGCCTGCTGACGTAAGCTCTGGCGCAACACAAGCTGCACGCCGCGCGCAGAAGCGCATACAATCGCCGGCCCCACCCCTCACTACCCTCACCAAGGAGCCGCCATGTCCGGGCTTGAACTCTTCGCTGCCGCCATCGGCGTTATCGCAGTCTGGCTGACAGTGAAGCAGAATCCCTGGTGCTGGCCAATCGGCCTGGTCATGGTGGTGATTTACATCTGGATATTCTTCGACGTGAAGCTGTATTCGGACATGCTTCTGCAGGTCATCTACGCAGGCCTGCAGGTCTATGGCTGGCTGCAATGGACCCGGCACGGTGACGGCCTGCCGGTCAAAGCCGTAACCACGTTGCAGAACAGTTCGGTGCTCAAGGGGCTGGCGGTCGGCGCACTCATCAGCGTTGCACTGGGTGCCGGCATGGCGCATTTCACCGATGCTGCACAACCCTGGCTGGACGCCGCGTTGACCGGGTTCAGTCTGGTGGCGCAGGTCTGGATGGCGCAAAAACGCGTTCAGTGCTGGCCGCTGTGGATCCTGCTCGATGTGATTTTCGTCGGCCTGTTCATCTACAAGGAGCTGTACCTGACGGCTGCGCTGTATGGCTTGTTCACCCTGCTGGCGGTACAGGGCTGGCGCGAGTGGCGTAACGATCTGGCGCTGGCGCGATGAAAGTTCTGGTCCTCACCGGCCCCGAGTCCAGCGGCAAGAGCTGGCTGTCGGCGCAAATACAGCATAGGTTTGGCGGCCTGCTGGTCGGCGAATACGTCCGGCAGTTCATCGATCAGCAGGGCCGCGATACCGATTACGCCGACATACCGGCCATCGCCCGGGGCCAGCTGGCCTGGGAGGACGCCGCGCGCAGCGCCGAGCCAAACTTGCTGATACTCGACACGCACCTGTTGAGCAACATGCTCTGGAGCCGCACCCTGTTCGGCGATTGCCCTGCGTGGATCGAACAGCAACTGCTGAGCCGATCCTATGACCTGCACCTGCTGCTGTCGCCCGAAGGCGTTGACTGGATCAGCGACGGCCAGCGCTGCCAGCCGCAGTTGGGTGAACGCCAGGCCTTTTTCGACGCCAGCCGGGAATGGCTGGAACACCACCTGCAGGCTTACCGGGTAGTGGGCGGTAACTGGGAGCAGCGCCGCGAACAGGCGCTGACCGCTGTCTCACAGTTGCTGGGCGACTCAGCGGATCTGGTGCTTGTGTAACAGCCGATAGAACGTTGGCCGCGAAATACCCAGCACTCTGGCCGCCACACTCAAATTGTCACTGTGGCGCGTCAACACGTCGCACAACGCCTGACGCTCGGCACGCGACTTGTAATCCTCCAGCGTCCCCATGCTGCCAATGCTGTCCTCTTCGCCAAGCAGGCCCAGGTTTGCCGCCTCTATCTGCCTGCCTTCGGCCAGCACCAGCCCGCGCCGAACGCGACCGGCCAGTTCGCGCACATTGCCCGGCCAATCGTGCTTGCCCAGCGCCACCAGCGCATCCTGACTGAAACTGCGCGCCCGCCTGCCGGTTTCCTGACTGTACAAATGGGCGAAATGGTTAGCCAGCAGCGCCAGATCGCCATGGCGCTCGCGCAGCGGCGCTACACCGACCTGCAGTACATTGAGCTGGTAATACAGGTCATCGCGAAAGCGCTTTTTGCGTACGGCCGTTTCAAGATCCTCGCGAGTCGCGGCCAGCACCCGCACATCCACTGCAATCGGTTCGCCGCCGTCCGCGCGTTCGATCTGCCGGTCTTCGAGAAAGCGCAGCAGGCTCGCCTGGGTATCCAGCGGGAGCTCACCGACCTCATCGAGCAACAGCGTGCCGCCGTCTGCGGCCTCAAGCAGCCCGACCCTGCGCTCTTGAGCATCGTCAAATTCGCCGTCCTCATGACCGAACAGCACGGCGTGGATCGACTGCCCGTCAGGCGTTGCGCAATCAACGACGATAAAGGGTTTGTCACGTCGCAAGGACTGAGTATGCAGGCTGCGCGCGATCAGTTCCTTGCCCGTGCCCCGCTCGCCCCTGATCAGTACCGGCGAATCGGTGGGCGCCAGTTTGCTCAGCAGCCTGCGCAATTCACGGACAGGCCGACTGTCGCCGAGCAGCTCGGGCTCCGCGCTGAATTGCGATGGCGCGCCCTGCACATTCGGGTGCCCGGCAGTCAATGCTCTGTCCAGCGAGGCATGCAGCCGACCGGCATCGAAAGGCAGCGTATGGAAGTCGAAAAACCAACGGCAGACGAAATCGCCGATTTTCTCACGTCGCAAATCACTGGCTGACAGCACTGCAATCCAGCGCACCGGGCTGTTAACGAACAGCGCCTCGAGCCTGGACACGTGTTCAAAATGATCGGACGTCAGGTGAATGAGGCCTACATCACAATCAGAAATGATTGCCGAACCCGATGGGCTTTCCTGCACCGTCCAGCCGGCTGCGATCAGAACTGCGATCAATGGATGACAGTCGTCACCGCCGTCGAGCATTAACAGACGTCGTGTTGGGGCCGATCCATGCATGAAGTTTCCTTGGCGCCCGGCGTATTGAGGGATTTTTAAAAGCTTTTTATAAACAGTCTGTTGGCGAGCCCAACCATCACCCTAGCAAATATTTGACGCGGCGTTGTACCGTTTGGGTCTAACGCTCATAACCTGCGGCCATTAATGCGTTACCTGCCCGACCCTTTTTCACGCGCGTGCCCGCCGAAAATAATTCGCAACTATTTTCAGTGAACAGTGTGACTCATGACCCCTTGTCGTTCATCAACACAAGTAACCAGCCGGACGGTTAGCCCGCCGACGTGACTGAATTGATATGGGCACTTGAGGAAACGACCATGAACGCCCCACTGCGCTTCAACGATGCACTTCTGATCGCTGGACACGCTTTTGAACCCTTCCAGTGTGTTGCCTGGGCACCACAGGACGGTAACGGCGAACTGAGCCTGACGGTGATCGACCGCACCAGCAACCGTATCGGTCGCAAGCAGATCCCGAGCAGCACCTATTCCGACAAGCGCCAGCTGGCCAGCGCTCTGGAACAGGCCCGTGCAGAAATCAGCAACGAAGGCTACGACCTTGAGCCGTGGACCATGCCGGCTTGATGCCTGACCGAGCGGGCTCCCCGCTTGGCGTAATGGAAAACCTGTGGGATCGCCGCACTAGCCGCGCCCACAGGAATGTGTTCTCAGTGCCATGCTCTGCGCGCGCCAACCCCGCAGAGCATCGGCAAGAGAGCAGGGCCTGACGGATTCCCCATCCTCAGACCCGCTTCAACTCATCGATGTGCCGATACTCGGCCCCCAGACTCGATGCCAGTTCCCGCGCCCTTCCCAGGCGGATCGGGCCTTTCTCGATATCGATCAGCAAACTGGCGCAGTCGAACGCAGGCAGTGCCGGTAACGACTTGATCCGACCATCGGTCAGCACCAGAACCCGCTGCTGTTCAGCCGGATAGCGTTTTTGCCGTTGCGCCAACCATTCAGCCGCCTGTTGCAGCGCTTCCGGCAACGGCGTACCACCACCAGCCCCCAGTGCATCCAGCCAGGGTGTCAACGCCGACGAGGCCTTCAGCCCTTGATGCTGCCAGCGTGGCGCAGTGCCGCTGGCGGTCAGCAAGGCCAGCCGAGCCCGGCGTCGATAGGCATCGTCGAACATCTGCGACAGCAGGCCCTTGGCCTGACTCAACGCCTGATGGCGGCGGGTAGACGCCGAAGCATCGACAATCACCAGCAATAACTCGCTGGGCCGGCTGCTACGCGGCTGGCGAACCAGGTCCTTGTAGCTCTTCGGCTGACCGCGCAAAAAGGTCGGCAACCATTGCACCGGGCCGTCAGCTCCGACACGCACAGCGCCCTGCCTGCCGCTGGCCAGTCGACCGGGACGGGGAATGGCATCCGCCCCCTGTATGGCGCGGGGGCGGATGCCTAGGGCTTTTTTGGCCAGCTCGGCACTTCGCGGCGTGATCCGGTCGTGACGGCCTGAGCGGGCAACTCACCCCAGTTGCCCTGCCCGCTTTCAGGCTCGGCCTGTTTGCTGGACGAGCCCGGTGGCGGTGGCGGCGCCTCGGAGTTTTGCGGCGGCGGTAAGGGCTCGCGACGCCGATGACGCAAGGCAAATTCGGCAACCGCCTCGATGTCCTGCTCTTCAATGTGCCCGGCCCCCCGCCACGCCGCATGCGCGCGCGCAGCCCGCAGCCAGACCAGATCGGCGCGCATGCCGTCGACACCTGCGGCAAAGCAGCGCTCGGTGATCATTGCCAGGGACTGGTCATCCAGTTCAATGCCCGACAGCAACTGACGTGCCTGTTCACAGCGCTGCTTCAAGGCATCCTGCTGCGTTTGCCAGTGCTGGCAGAAGCCCTGCGGATCGCTGTCGAAATCCAGACGGCGACGGATGATCTGACTGCGCTCGGCAGGCAGCGTATGGCCGCTCAGGGCCACATTGAGGCCAAAGCGATCCAGCAACTGCGGGCGCAGTTCGCCCTCTTCGGGGTTCATGGTGCCGATCAGCACGAAACGCGCAGCATGACGATGGGAGATACCGTCGCGCTCGACCAGGTTGACGCCGCTGGCCGCGACGTCCAGCAGCAGGTCGACCAGATGGTCGGCAAGCAGGTTGACCTCATCGACATACAGCACGCCACCGTCGGCCTTGGCCAGCACGCCCGGAGAGAAGCGCGCGCGGCCTTCGCTCAGCGCGGCGTCAAGGTCCAGCGTGCCGACCAGACGCTCTTCGGTAGCGCCCAGCGGCAAGGTGACGAACTGACCGCTGGCCAGCACATCGGCCAGCCCGCGGGCCAGCGTCGATTTGGCCATGCCCCGTGGCCCTTCGATCAACACGCCGCCGATGCGCGGGTCAATGGCAGTCAGGCATAACGCCAGTTTCAAGTCATCGGCACCGACCACAGCAGCCAGTGGGAAATGCGGAGTTTCGCTCATCGTTGAATCAGACACGGTCATCAGTTCTCTTCTATGTCCAGGAGCAGGTCTTCCAGCGCCTGCTGATACTCGCCAGGCTCCTGCCAGAGGCCGCGCTGCTGGGCTTCGAGCATGCGCTCGGTCATGTCGCGCAAGGCATCGGGGTTGTGCTCGGCGATGAAATCGCGAGTCGCCGGGTCCAGCAGATAGGCGTCGGCGAGCAGCGCGTACTGGTGATCATCGATCAGCTCGGTGGTCGCATCGAACGCGAACAGGAAATCCACGGTCGCGGCCATCTCGAATGCGCCTTTGTAACCATGGCGCTTGGCCCCTTCGATCCATTTCGGATTCGCTGCGCGCGAGCGTATCACCCGGTTCAGCTCTTCCTTGAGGGTGCGGATCTTCGGCAGGTCGGGCTGGCTGTGATCGCCATGATAACTGGCGGTCTTTTGCCCGCTGAGGCTTTCAGAAGCGGCGAGCATGCCGCCCTGAAACTGGTAGTAGTCATTTGAGTCGAGCAGATCGTGCTCGCGATTGTCCTGATTCTGCAGCACCGCCTGCACCTGAGAAAGCCGCTGGGCAAAGCGCTGACGCGCAGGCGTACCTTCATCGGCAGCGCCATAGGCGTAACCGCCCCAGTTCAGGTAAACCTCGGCAAGGTCGTCGCGGCTCTGCCACAGGCGGCCATCGATAGCACCCTGTACGCCAGCGCCATAGGCACCGGGCTTGGCACCGAATATCCGCCAGCCGGCCTGACGCGCCGCCTCGTCTTCGTCCAGGCCTTCTGCGAGGAAGCCTTGCCGTTCTTCACGGACCCTGGCCGCCAGCGGGTTCAGGTCGTCGGGCTCGTCAAGCGCCGCGACGGCCTGCACCGCAGCGTCGAACAGCTTGATGAGGTTGGCGAACGCGTCGCGGAAGAAACCGGAGACCCGCAGTGTCACGTCCACTCGCGGGCGGTCGAGCAGGCTGATCGGCAGAATCTCGAAGTCGTCGACCCGCTGACTGCCCGTCGCCCACACCGGACGCACGCCCATCAGCGCCATGGCCTGGGCGATGTCGTCACCGCCGGTACGCATGGTCGCAGTGCCCCATACCGACAGGCCCAGCTGGCGCAGGTGATCGCCATGGTCCTGCAGGTGACGTTCCAGCAACAGGTTGGCGGACTGGAAGCCGATTCGCCAGGCCGTGGTGGTCGGCAGGTTGCGCACGTCCACGGTAAAAAAGTTGCGGCCGGTGGGCAGCACATCCAGACGGCCCCGGCTCGGCGCGCCGCTGGGGCCTGCCGGAACGAAGCGACCACTCAGGGCATCGAGCATGCCCTGCATTTCGCCGGGGCCGCAGGCATCCAGACGCGGCGCGACAACGTCACGCAAGCTGTCGAGAATCAGCGCCAGATCATCGTGCGCCGGCAAGTCGGTCAACGCTTCGCCCTGCGTGACGCGTTCGATAAGGATGGCGGCGTAAAGCTCCAGCCGCTCGCGCGCGTCGCCTGCACTGCGCCAGGGGTCGCTGCTCAGGTGCTGCAACGCAGCAGGACGCGGGCCGGTCCAGGGTTCGGCCAGCTCGCAGTTCAAGGGGTCGAAGTCCAGCTCGAACGCCTTGCTCAACGCGCGCAACAGACTGGACTGCGCGCCACGCCCGTCACCACGCGGAATACGCAGCAGCGCCAGCAAAGTGTCGATGCGCAGGCGACCTTGCGGCGATTGACCGAAGATATGCAGGCCATCGCGAATCTGTGATTCCTTCAGGTCACAAAGGTAAGTGTCCAGACGTGGCAGCCAGAGCGCCGCGTCGGCATCGCTGTCGAGGTTCTCGCCCAACGCCAGTTCGCGGTCGATATGGGTTTCACGAACCAGTTCGAGAATGTCACGCTGCAGCTCGCGCGCGCGGCGCGGATCAAGCATTTGCGCTTCATAGAATTCGTCGGCGAGCAGTTCCAGATTGCGCAACGGGCCGTAGGTCTCCGCGCGGGTCAGCGGCGGCATCAAGTGATCGATGATGACCGCCTGAGTGCGCCGTTTGGCCTGTGCGCCCTCGCCCGGGTCGTTGACGATGAACGGATAGATGTTCGGCATGGCGCCCAGCACCGCGTCCGGCCAGCAGGTTTGCGACAGCCCCACGCCCTTGCCCGGCAGCCACTCGAGGTTGCCGTGCTTGCCGACATGCACCACCGCATGCGCGCCGTAGGCCTTGCGCAGCCAGAAGTAGAACGCCAGATAGCCATGGGGGGGAACCAGATCCGGGTCGTGATACACCGCGCTCGGGTCGACCTGATAACCCCGCGCCGGTTGAATGCCGATGAACGTGAGGCCAAAGCGCAGGCCGGCGATCATCATCCGGCCGCTGCGAAACATCGGATCGGTGTCCGGCGTGCCCCAACGGGCGTTCACCGCATCGCGATTTTCCTGCGGCAGTTCGTTGAAAGCCGCCAGGTATTCCTCCAGCGCCATGCTCTGCTGACACGGGCGCTGGTCGATACTGTCCAGATCATTGGTCACGCCGCCCAGCAGTTGCTGGATCAGTTCGGTGCCAGTGTCCGGCAACGGTGCCAGCGGATAGCCCTCGGCCTGCATGGCGCGCAGGATATTCAGCGCCGCAGCAGGCGTATCGAGCCCCACACCGTTGCCGATCCGCCCGTCGCGAGTCGGGTAATTGGCGAGGATCAGTGCCACGCGCTTTTCGCCATTGGGCAGGCGTGCAAGCTCGATCCAGCGCCGCGCCAATTCCGCGACGAAATCCATCCGGTCCGGCTGGGCGCGGTAGCAGACCACGTCCGACTGGCTGCGCTCACTGCGCCAGGCCAGGTCCTTGAAGCTGATCGGCCGACTGATGATCCGTCCGTCCAGCTCCGGCAAGGCAATGTGCATCGCCAGATCGCGAGCGCCGAGGCCCTGTTCGCTGGCCTGCCAGGCAGGCTCGTTGTCCTGCGCGCAGATGGCCTGAATGACCGGCACGTTGCGCCGAAACGGCCGCAGATGCGGCGCTTCCGGACTCGACTGGGCAAAACCGGTGGTATTGAGGATCAGCTCGGTTTCAGCCTCATCCAGCCAGTCCTCCACCTGAGTGAAACAGCCGGGTTCCTTGAGGCTGGCCACGGCAATGGGCAGCGGGTTGATGCCTTGCGCCTGCAAGCGCGTACAGAACTCGTCGATGAAACCGGTATTGGCGGCCTGCAGGTGCGAGCGATAGAACAGCAGCGCCGCCACCGGCTGCTCGGCAAGCCAGTCTGCCTGCCAATCGGCAAGCTGCGCGCTTGCCAGTCGCGGATGGTAGATGGCCGTGCGCGGCAACGGCGCGGGCTCGGCCCATGAGTAATCGCGGTCCAGCCAGCGACTGGCCATGCAGTTGTACAGTTGCAGCGCGTTCTGCAGGCCGCCCTGACGCAGGAACTGCCAGAGTCGATCGCGCTCTGCGGCAGACACGGTGCTCAGATCACTCAGTTCCGGATCAGGGCGGTCATCACCGGGCACCAGAATGACCTGAACCCCACGTGCCGCGAGCTCCATCAGCCGCTCGACGCCGTAGCGCCAGTAGCCAATACCGCCGTGCAGAGAAATCAGGATGACCTTTGCGTGACGCAGCACTTCGTCGACGTACAGGTCGACAGAGGCGTGATTCTGGACCTGCATCGGGTTGGCCAGACGCAGGCTGGGGTAGTCTTCGGGGAGCTGCCGGGCAGCTTCGGCCAGCAGCGCCAGGCTGGAGTCGCCGCTGCAGAGAATCACCAGCTCGGCCGGCGTCTGGCCCAGATCGGCAATATTGTCGTCAGGTACGAAACCGCCGGGCTGGGTTCTCAGTAAATGCATGGGTCAGCCGGCAATCGCAGCGTTGAGTTGCACTTGCAGGGCTGCGGCATCCAGCTCCTGACCGATCAGCACCAGGTGCGTGGCACGCTCTTCATCGGCACGCCAGGCGCGGTCGAAGTGCTTGTCGAAACGCGTGCCGACACCTTGAATCAGCAGGCGCATCGGCTTGCCGGGAATGGCCGCGAAGCCCTTCACACGCAAAATGCCGTGCTGCACCACCAGCTGATTCAGTGCATCGAGCAGGACTTTTTCATCGGCTTGCGGCAGCTTCAGGGAAATCGAATCGAACGCGTCGTGATCGTGGTCATCATGATCGTCATCGTCGTGGTGATCATGGTGGGTCTTGCGAGCATCGATGTGCAGCTCGGACTCGGCACCAACACCCAGCAGCACGCTGATCGGCAGGCGACCGCTGCTGGCTTCGATCACCTTGACCGCAGGCGGCAGCTCCTCGGCAACTTCGGCACGCACCGTCGCCAGACCTTCGGCGTCGATCATGTCGGCCTTGTTGAGGATCACCAGATCGGCGCTGGCCAGTTGATCGGCAAACAGTTCGTGCAGGGGCGACTCGTGGTCCAGGTTGGGATCGAGTTTGCGCTGCGCATCGACCTGATCCGGGAAGGCAGCGAAGGTACCGGCCAGTACCGCCGGGCTGTCGACCACCGTGATCACCGCATCGACCGTGCAGGCGTTGCGGATTTCCGGCCACTGAAAAGCCTGGACCAGCGGCTTGGGCAGCGCCAGCCCCGAGGTCTCGATCAGGATATGGTCCAGGTCACCACGGCGTGCGACCAGTTCGCGCATGACCGGGAAGAACTCTTCCTGCACGGTGCAGCACAGGCAGCCGTTGGCCAGTTCGTAGACCCGGCCGTTGGCTTCTTCTTCGGTGCAGCCGATCGTGCACTGCTTGAGGATTTCTCCGTCGATGCCCAGCTCGCCGAACTCATTGACAATGACCGCAATGCGCCGCCCTTCGGCGTTATCGAGCATGTGCCGCAACAGGGTAGTCTTGCCCGAGCCGAGGAAGCCGGTGACGATGGTGACGGGAAGCTTGGCCAGTGTTTTCATCAGGTGCCCTTTGGCAATGCGGCGGGCAAACAGGACGAGAACCGCATGCATGACACGCAGATCGGATCGCCACCGGATCACCCCGCCCGGTTGTAGTGAGAATTCTCCAGGGCCGCAGTATGTGTGGCCCGTTCGAGGCAGGTCTCCTGGCTCACGGCGGCGTGCGGCAGGCAATGAATAATGTGCCGACACGCATTCATCGCGCCTTCCCGCCGCAGCAGTGGCTGTGCAATGAACATGACCGTTTACAGTTGCGGGGGCAGCTGCGGCATGTACCGCATTCCCGTCTTAGCTCCACTGGGTGATGTTTTACCCGGGGAGAACCTCGAACCGGTAAGGCTACGCAGTGACTGCAGACAGGTCAATCGTTCAGATTGACGCTGCCCCGCCGCCCATGCTCTCCTGTACGCCTTGTTTCGGGTGCCCCTCACGGGGTGAAACGGGAAACCGGTGCGCTCGCGTTGTCGAGCAAGTCCGGTGCTGCCCCCGCAACGGTAAGCGAGCGTAGGTCTGATCCACTGTGCCACTGGCATGGGAAGGTGACCTTGCAGGCTTTGACGCATTGACGTCCTGGCCCCTCGCGAGCCCGGAGACCGGCCCGATATGCTTGCAATGACAAACCCGCGGTGGGCGGGCGCAGTTGAAACCTCCGGCGTCTGCCGGCAGGTTCTTTTGCGCGTGGCCCGCTTGCCGATTACCAACAAGAGGGAACGCCATGTCGACCATCAGCAGCCACGCCGCCGCGCCCAGCTCCACACGCACTCAACGCCTGACCGCCGCCATCAGCGCTGCGCTTCTCGGTGCCTGCCTGGTGTACTTCGCCGGTTTCTCGCACATCGCGGCCGTGCACAACGCGGCACACGATACCCGTCACAGCGCTGCCTTTCCTTGCCATTGAGGGCCACACAATGTTCAAGCGAATCGCCTACACCGCAGGTTTCACCGGCCTGCTCGCCGCCCTGCTGCTGACCCTGCTGCAAAGCCTGTGGGTGGTGCCGCTGATCCAGCAGGCCGAGACCTACGAAAACGCGCCTGCCGAGCAACTGCATCAGCACGCGGACGGCGCGATGGCCGAACACAGCCATACTCATGACGAAGCGGCCTGGGAGCCCGAAAATGGCTGGCAGCGTGTGCTGTCCACCACCGGCGGTAACCTGGTGGTCGCGGTGGGCTTTGCGCTGATGCTTGCCGGGCTTTACACCCTGCGCGCGCCGGGTCGCACCGTGCAAGGCGCATGGTGGGGGCTGGCGGGTTTTGCCGTGTTTGTGCTGGCCCCGACCCTTGGGCTACCACCCGAACTGCCAGGCACAGCCGCTGCCGAGCTGAGTCAGCGTCAGTTATGGTGGCTCGGCGCTGCCGCGTCGACTGCCGCCGGGCTGGCCTTGCTGGTGTTCGGTCAGAACTGGCTGCTCAAAGCACTGGGTGTGGCGATTCTGCTGGTCCCGCATGTGCTTGGCGCGCCACAGCCGCTGGTCCATGAAAGCCTTGCTCCCGAGGCGCTGGAATCGCAGTTCATGATGGCCTCGCTGCTGACCAACGCGCTGTTCTGGGTCGCGCTGGGATTGATCAGTGCCTGGCTGTTCCGCAGAAACGATGTGCATAACGACAATGTCGACCTGCATCAAGCCTGATCCAGCGACGCTTCAACCCGGCGCAGCACTGGTGGCCGGGCTGGGCTGTCGGCGCGGCTGCTCGGCTGCGCTGTTGCGCGATCTGCTCGAGCAAAGCCTGCAGGCACTTGAGCTGGACATCGGCCGGGTGACCGCGCTGGCGTCCATCGACCTGAAACAAACCGAGCCCGGCCTGCTTGAGCTGGCCGGGCAACTGGCAGTGCCGCTGGTGTGCTTCAACGCTGCGCAACTGGTGGCCTGGGAACTGCACCTCACGCACCGTTCTGCGCAGGTGTTCCAGAGCACTGGCTGTCATGGCGTCGCCGAAGGCTCGGCTCTGGCGCTGGCGGCGCAACTGGGAGACGGTACCGCCACGCTGCTGATCGAACGGCAGAAAAGCGCGCAGGCCACATTTGCCTTGGCAATCAGCCCTGCGCACGGCGGATAATCTCCCCGCGCTCATTCACCCCGGAGAATTCATTGACTGTCTATTTCATCGGCGCAGGCCCTGGCGATCCCGAGCTGATCACCGTCAAGGGCCAACGCCTGATTCGCAGCTGCCCGGTCATTATCTACGCAGGCTCGCTGGTGCCCCTCGCCGTTCTGGAGGGCCATCAGGCCGTGCAGGTGACCAACAGCGCCGAACTGCATCTGGAGCAGATCATCGAGCTGATCAAGCGCGCGCACGCACAGGGCCAGGATGTGGCGCGCGTGCATTCCGGAGACCCTAGCCTGTATGGCGCTATCGGCGAGCAGATCCGCCACCTGCGCGAACTCGACATTCCGTTCGAAATCATTCCGGGGGTCACCGCGACCGCTGCCTGCGCCGCGCTTCTGGGCGTCGAGCTGACCCTGCCGGACGTTTCGCAGAGCGTGATTCTGACCCGCTATGCCGACAAGACCTCAATGCCCAGCGGCGAGGAACTGGCCAGTCTGGCCAGCCATCGGGCAACCATGGCGATTCATCTGGGGGTGAACAACCTGCAACGGATCGTCGAGGGGCTCATGCCACATTACGGCGCCGACTGCCCGATTGCCGTGGTGCACCGCGCCAGCTGGCCGGACCAGGACTGGGCCGTTGGCACGCTGGCGGATATTGAGGAAAAGGTCCAGGCCAAGGGCTTTCGCCGTACCGCACTGATTCTGGTCGGACGTGTGCTTGCCGATGACACCTTCAGCGAGTCCTCGCTGTACCGCGCTGGGCATGCCCACTTGTTCAGGCCGTTGTAGTCAGTACCTCTACGCGGCACGACGATCGCATCGCGTAATGAAAAGCGTGCCAACGCTGAGCTGGCACGCTGATTGGTATTGCGCTCCTCAGGCAGCCGCCTCATACAGCTTCGGCGCAGCCACTTCGCCGCTTTCCAGGCTCTTGCGCAAAATATCGGCCTGCACGGCAGCGGCCTTCATGGCGCTTTCCTTGATGTAACCATAGCCGCGAATGCGTTCCGGCAAGCGTGCCAGACTCAAGGCGGTGTGGCGATTCTGCGCCTGAAGGTGCTGCAGGATCAGTTCGACATCGCTGACATAGCGGTCAATCAGCGCCCTCTCCTGCTGACGCTCAAGACTGCGACCGAACGGATCGAGCGCCGTGCCACGGAGGAATTTGAATCTCGCCAGCACATCGAAAGCGCGCAGCATCCACGGGCCAAAGCTGCGTTTGCGCGGTAACCCGTTGTGCGGATCGCGCTTGGCCAGCCACGACGGTGCCAGATGAAACTCCAGTCGATAGTCGCCTTCGAACTGCGCTTGCAACTGGCGGGTAAACTCGCCGTTGCTGTAAAGCCGCGCCACTTCGTATTCGTCCTTGTAGGCCAGCAATTTGAAGTAGTTGAACGCCACCGCCTCGGTCAGCGTCGGCTGCTGACCGGGAAATGCCCGCGATTCGCTGTCGCGCACGCGTTGCACCAACGCCAGATAGCGCTTCGCGTAGGCAGCGTTCTGATACTGCTTCAAGGCATCGACGTTACTCTGGATACGCTGATCAAGGTCCACCGATTGCGGCTCGCTGACCTTGTCTTGTGGATTGACGAAGGCCTCCACAGCGGCGGGATCATGCGCGGTACGACGCCCCCAGAGAAACGCCTGCTGATTCAGGTTGACCGCTACGCCGTTGAGTTCGATGGCCTTCTCGATGGCCGCCGAGGTCAATGGAATCAGGCCCAACTGGAACGCATAGCCGAGCATGAACAGGTTGCTGGCGATGCTGTCGCCCATCAGTCGGGTGGCCAGCGATGTAGCTTCGACAAAGTGGGTCTTCGCCGCGCCGACCGCCTCGATGATGGTCTGCTTCATGGCTTCGGCCGGAAACACGGCATCCGGATTGCGCGTGAACTCGGCGGTCGGTGTTTGCTGACTGTTGACCACCGCATGGGAAATCTTGCTATCGAGCTTGGCGATCGCGTCCGGGCCGGCAGCCACCAGCAAGTCACAGCCGAGCAGCAGGTGCGCTTCACCGGCGGCGATACGCACGGCAAACAGATCCTCCTGGCGCGCGGCAATGCGGATATGGCTGACCACCGGGCCGAATTTCTGTGCCAGACCGGCCTGATCGAGCACGCTGCAGCCCTTGCCCTCCAGATTCGCGGCATAACCCAGCATCGCGCCGACAGTGGTCACCCCAGTGCCGCCGACACCTGGCAGGAGAATATTGAACGGCCTGTCGAGCGACGGCAATACCGGTTCCGGCAGACGCGCGAACGCCTCGACCTGCTTGGGCAACGCAGGCTTGCGCAGTTTGCCGCCGTGCACGGTGACGAAGCTTGGGCAGAAACCCTCGACGCAACTGAAATCCTTGTTACAGGCGCTCTGATCGATTTCGCGCTTGCGCCCCTGCGCGGTTTCCTTGGGCAGCACAGACAGGCACCCGGATTTGACCCCGCAATCGCCGCAGCCCTCGCACACCGCCGGGTTGATCAACGCGCGCTTTTCCAGATTGGGCATGGTGCCGCGTTTGCGACGGCGGCGCTTTTCAGTGGCGCAGGTCTGGTCGTAGATGATGACCGACACGCCTTTGAACTCGCGCAACTCGCGCTGCACGCTGTCCAGATCGCGCCGATGATGAAAGGTGGTAATCGGCGCGAAGTCCTCACGACTCGGGTACTTGTCCGGTTCGTCGGAAACCAGCGCGATGCGCAGCACGCCTTCGTTGAACACCTGACGGCTCAGTTGATCGACGCGCAGCACGCCGTCGATCGGCTGGCCACCGGTCATGGCCACCGCATCGTTATAGAGAATCTTGTAAGTAATGTTGACCTTGGAGGCCACCGCCGCACGCAGCGCCAGGTGACCCGAGTGAAAATAGGTACCGTCGCCCAGGTTCTGGAAAACGTGTGGGGTTTCGGTGAACGGCGCCTGACCGATCCAGGTCACGCCCTCGCCGCCCATCTGGGTAAACGTGTCGGTTTCGCGGTCCATCCAGATGGTCATGTAATGGCAGCCGATCCCGGCCAGGGCGCGGCTGCCCTCCGGCACCTTTGTCGAGGTGTTGTGCGGGCAGCCGGAGCAGAAATGCGGGGTGCGCTGGGTGTTGAACAGCGGCGCCTGCAGCGCTTGCTCCTTGTCACTGAGAAACTGCAGGCGCGCTTCGATCTGCGGGCTGCTGTAGAACGGCGCGAAACGTTTGGCGATCACCCTGGCAATCATCGCCGGAGTCAGCTCGCTGAGGTTCGGCAGCAGTGAGCGGCCCTGCTCGTCGAACTCGCCGACCACCACCGGCCGGCGTTCCACGGGCCAGTTGTAGAGCTGACCGGTCAACTGGTCTTCAATGACACTGCGTTTTTCCTCGACCACCAGAATTTCGTCCAGCCCTTCGGCAAAATCGTGCACCGATACCGGTTCCAGCGGCCAGCTCATGCCGACCTTGAGCACGCGAATCCCGACCTTCTCGCACAGCTCCTGATCGATACCCAGCTCTTCGAGGGCCTGGCGCACGTCCAGATAGGACTTGCCGGTGGTGATGATGCCCAGCCGCGGTTGCGCAGAATCGATCACCACCTTGTTGAGCTGGTTGGCGCGGGCGAAGGCCCTGGCTGCGTAGATCTTGTAGGTATTGAGTCGCGCTTCCTGAGCCAGCGGCGGATCCGGCCAGCGGATGTGCAAGCCGCCTTCGGGCAGGTCGAAATCGTCGGGGATACGGGTTTTGATCCGCAATGGATCGACCTCGACCACCGCGGAAGAGTCGACGTTCTCGGCAATGGTCTTCATCGCCACCCAGCAACCGCTGTAGCGCGACAGCTCCCAGCCAATGATGCCGTAGTCGAGAATCTCCTGGACATTACTGGGGTTGAGCACGGGGATCATCGAGGCGATGAACGCATGCTCGCTCTGATGGGCGATGGTCGATGATTTGCAGCCGTGGTCGTCGCCCGCCAGGATCAGCACACCGCCATTGGCCGCAACACCGGCTGAGTTGCCGTGCTTGAACACATCACCGCAACGGTCTACCCCCGGCCCCTTGCCGTACCAGAGGGCGAACACGCCATCGTACTTGCCATGCGGGAACAGGTTGACCTGTTGACTGCCCCAGACCGCCGTGGCGGCCAGTTCTTCGTTGATGCCCGGCTGAAAATGGATAGCGTTTTGCTGCAGGTAGTCCTTGGCGTCCCAAAGGCTCTTGTCCAGATTGCCCAGCGGCGAACCGCGGTAGCCAGAGATAAACCCGGCAGTGTTCAGACCCCGCGCCTCATCACGCTGCTTTTGCAGCATCGGCAGGCGGGTCAGGGCCTGTGTGCCGGTCAGGTACAGATTGCCGGTGGCAAGCCGGTATTTATCATCCAGACGAATATCAGCCAGGGACATGCGCATACCTCTCTTGTTCTTATAAGTCAGGTCATTTGCACCGGGACGGTCCTGCCCGGCAGCCTTGCAACTAGACTGCCAGCAGCAAAGAGGCTTTTTCTTTCTAAATGCGCGCAAATCTGCTGATATTGAGCATGCTTTTTTCGACCAGAACAAAAAACAAGGTCAATTCATGCAGCCAAAATTGAGCCCCATCGATCGCAAGATTCTTCGTCTGCTGCAACATGACGCCAGCCTGTCCGCAGCGGAAATCGCCGAACGGGTCGAGCTGTCGCAATCGCCCTGCTGGAGGCGCATTCACCGGCTTCAGGAAGACGGGGTGATCGAACGCACGGTCGCCCTGCTCAGCACCCAGAAGCTGGGACTGAGCATGACGGTGTTCGTCGAGGTCAAGCTGTCAGGCCATGGCCGCCGCTATCTGGCCGAGTTCGAGGAGGCAATCATCGGCCACCCCGAGGTGCTGGAGTGCTACACGATGGCCGGGGGGATGGATTTCATGCTCAAGGTTGTGGCTCAGGACATCGCCAGCTACGAACGCTTTCTACGTGATCATTTGCTGCAATTGCCCCACGTCCACGAGGCCCACTCGAACATCGCCATGAGCACGGTAAAGCGCACCACGGAGCTGCCGCTGGACTAGACGATATCGGGGGAAAATCGAGCAAAGAAAATCCGCCGAGCGAGCGCTGGCGGATTATCGGTATCAATGAGGGCAATAAAAACATTTGACTTGCAAATGATAATGATTATTATTGCATCAGCGGGTCGCGAGACTCGCTGGATAACCCGGAAGTCTTAGGTCGGCTTCCAGATTATCTCCTCATCAGGCTAATCACGGTTTTTGACCCGGCTTTTTGCCGGGTCTTTTTTTGGTTCTTTCTTTATGGTTTCGCTGCTTCAGGCTAATGAAGTCTGGGTATTGCGCGGTGTGTTGCAATGACGCGGATCATAGCAAAAGCGCTTCGATCAAGGCCATGCTTTTAGGGCAAAAACGCCTGGATGCGGCAGATAAAACGTAAATGCTGGGACTTTTCACTTGAGAATGATTCTCGTATTCATTAGTCTACGCTTGTCACGGACGCTACCCAACATCGCAAGGAAGATTCCCATGGACGACCAGCGAGCGATACATCATGAGTAATCAGCTCTCGTCTCTACTGCACCTCCCCGCCCGCCTGCCCGAGCCGCAACCCACGCTGCAGGCCATCGAACTCGGCCACCGACTGGGCAAGCTCTCGCGCCGGACCCGGCAGATATTCCTGCTCAGCCGACTCGACGGCCAAGCCTATGCCGACATTGCAGCCTTCATGAACGTCGATATCGCGCGGGTAGAGCGTGCGATGCTTCGCGCGCTGGGCAAGGCCCACGTGCCTGGCGCGGCTGACACCACAAGCGCTGCCACTCAGGCCGCCATTCAGGATCAGGCCAGCCGCTGGTATGTGCACTTGCAGAGCCCTGCGGCAACCGCCAGTGAACGCATCGAGTTTCGTCACTGGCTGGACGCCGATGCCGCGCACCTTTCGGCCTTCCAGAACAGCGAGCGACTGTGGCGTCAGTTGCAGGCACCCGCCTCTTTACTCGGCGCATCCGGCTGGCATCGGCGCAAGCGCCGCGTGTATCTGGCCTGGTGCCTGCTGACCGCCTTCATCTGCAGCCTGATGGTCACCGCCGAGGCCATCTCCTGACGCGCAGATGACCGTTGCAGTGAAGTTTACGTCGCAGGACGCGATGTCGATCGGTGTACAGTAGCGGCCTGAAAAGGCATCTACGCAGCAGGCACCTATCTTGACTCTCACTATCGGTTCAGATTTCGACAGCGGCAACATTCAGGTTCTCGACGCAAGCGACCCGGCGCATATCAGACTGGCGATTCGGCCCGACACGCAAAGCGCGCATTTCCAGTGGTTTCATTTCAAGGCAGACGGCCTGAACGTCGGCCAGACCTACGGCTTCAGCCTCACCAATGCCAGCCAATCCACTTTCAACAGTGCCTGGAGCGGCTACAACGCCGTGGCGTCCTACGACCATCAGAACTGGTTTCGTGTCGCGTCGGATTTCGACGGCAAGGCGCTGAATTTCAGCCTGGCCGCGGAGCAACCGCAGGTCTGGTTTGCGTACTTCGAACCCTACAGCCGTGAACGCCATGACTGGCTGATCGAACAGGCGCAGGAAAAAGCCGGTACACAGTTGCTGGCTGTCGGCAAAAGCGTCGAGGGCCGGGATATTCAGCTGCTGCGCAAAGGTGACGGTGCCGAAGGCAAACGCAAGATCTGGATGATTGCCCAGCAGCACCCTGGCGAACACATGGCCGAATGGTTCATGGAGGGCGTGATCGAACGCCTCCAGCAAAAGGATGACGCCGCGCTGCAGCAATTGCTGGCCGAGGCAGACCTGTACCTGGTGCCGAACGTCAACCCGGACGGGGCCTTTCATGGCCACTTGCGCACCAACGCCAGCGGCAAGGACCTTAACCGTGCCTGGCAGGACAGTACCGAAGCGCTGAGCCCGGAAGTGTCCTTCGTCAGGCAGCAGATGGAAAAATACGGCGTGGACATGTTCCTCGACGTGCACGGTGACGAAGAAATCCCCTACGTATTCACCGCGGCCTGCGAAGGCAATCCGGGGTATACCGCACAGCAACGCCAGCTTGAAGAGCGCTTTCGCAGCCGCCTGTGCGAGGTCAGCGACAACTTCCAGACGGCTCATGGCTACCCACGCGGCGCACCCGGTCAGGCCAACATGAACCTGGCCGCCAATGCTGTGGGCGAACGCTACAAGTGCCTGTCACTGACCCTGGAAATGCCCTTCAAGGATCACGACAACGCGCCAGACCCGGTCACCGGCTGGTCAGGCAAGCGTTCCGCGCAACTGGCCGGGGACATACTGACCGTGCTGTCCGAGATGGTAAAAGAGCTTCGCTAAGGGCTCTGCTGTCTTCAGGCAAACCGAAATGCCCACCTACGCGTGGGCATTTTTGTTTGCGCTGGCCGCACGGCGTACGATCAGACTGGCCAGCGCGATCAGCGCCAGCGTGATCACCACTGCCCCGTAGACATTGCTGGTCATCACCAGCCCTGCCGAGCGGGCAAAGAATCCGGCGACCAGTGCCGGTATGCAGAAGGCCAGGTAACTGAGCACCAGAAAAGCCGACATCAGCCCGCCCCGCTCGTGGGCATGCGCCAGTGGCATGAGCATGCGCAGCGCGCCCAGAAAGCTCGATCCGAATCCCACACCTGCGACCACTGCGCCGACGAAAAACAACCACAACAAACCGAGGTTGATCGAAAGCAGGATCACCGCAACACCGAACGGCAGAAAGCTCGCGCCAACCCATAAGCCGAGCACCGGCTCACGCTGACGCAGCGTCAGAATCGCCGCAGCGCCGCTTAGAGTCAGCGCCGCAACCGCCAGGCCGCCATTGAGCGGTGAGGTGGAGCCGGTCGCCGCCACCAGCAACGACGGGCTCAACGACAGAAAGAAGCCACCCAGTGCCCACGCGGCGATGTCCACCGGCAGGACCAGCCATAGCATGCGCCGTGCCTGCTGCGGAACATGCAACGAGGGCTTGAGGGATTGCCAGACACCGGGCTGGCGACTGACGGTTTCCTCGACGCGTCCCAGGTACAGGGCCTGACTCAGGAATGCGGCCAGCAGCAAGCAGTAACCGAGCATCAGCGGCAACGGCGCGAACTGCGCCAGCAGTGCCGTCCCCAGAGCGCCAACGGCCATGCCAAGCATCGGCGAAATACTATTGATCAACGGTCCTTTGACCGAATCACTGTCCAGCAAGGCTGCGCCCAGTGCGCTGGCCGCCAGCCCCGTTGCAAAACCCTGCAGCAGGCGCGCGGCCACCAGCCAGCTGGCATCACTGGCCAGAATGAACAGCAGCATCGAGACGCTTTGCAGCAGCAAGGCACCGAAAATCACCGGGCGCCGTCCCAGATAGTCAGACAGCGATCCGCCCATCAGCAAGGCAGCCAGCAGGCTGAATGCATACACTGCAAAAATCAGCGTGAGCACGCCCGCAGAGAATCCCCATGCCTCCTGATACAGGTGATAAAGCGGCGTGGGCGTGCTGGACGCAGCGAAAAAGCATAATGTGGTAAACGCTAGAAACCCTAGATGGTTTGGTGCCCGACCGTCAGACTTCACGTCTGGCGACGTCGAATCGTTTGAAGAAAGGGACATGGATACGCTCTCCGCCAATGCAATCCGTTAAAGCCATAAATTAGCTTTTGCGGAGTGTGCGACGTGATAGCGCTTAAAGCAAATACTTTGTGTTAAGGTCCGCCGTATGGCTATCAAAGAAGCAGTTCGTACCGGAGGCCGCAGTGCCCGGGTGCAGGAATCCATTCACCGCGCGGTCCGCGATTTGTTGCAGGAACACGATCGGTCAGCACTCAGCGTGCCGATGATCGCGACCCGCGCAGGCGTCACGCCGTCGACCATCTATCGCCGCTGGGGTGATCTGACCACGTTGCTGGCGGACGCTGCCCTGGAGCGTCTGCGCCCTGACGTGCCGATCGATCAGGGCAGCCTGCATCAGGACCTGCTGACCTGGAGTGAAATGTATCTGGACGAAATGTCCTCGGCACCTGGCCGGGCATTGATGCGCGATGTCGCCGCCAGCACCTCCGGCTGTGTCGGCAAGTGCGCGGCAATGGTTCGCGAGCAGCTGCAGGTCATGATCGATCGTGCCATCGCTCGCGGCGAGGTTTCTCCCAGTGCCGACGACATGATCGATGCCGTCGTTGCGCCGATGATTTACCGGATTCTGTATGCCGAATCGGCACCTGCGCCCGAACGCGTGCGTCAATGGGTCGACCGCTGCCTGAGCTGAGCCGCTTTGCAGGGAGTCAGCGGCGGCAACTCCCGTTATCATGCGCGCCTCGTCCGACATCAATGACCGAACCTATTCATGCATACCCTCGCAGACCTACGCGCCGGCAAGCTGGCAGGCATCAAACGGCTTGACCTCTCCTGTGGCCTGAGCGAATTCCCGGTCGAAATCTTCGACCTGGCCGACACGCTGGAAGTCTTGAACCTCAGCAGCAACAGGCTGACCTCGCTGCCTGACGACCTGGGTCGCCTGACCCGCCTGCGCGTGCTGTTCGCATCAGACAACGCCTTTACACACCTGCCGGAAAGCATTGGCCAATGCCCGCAGTTGCAGATTGTCGGCCTCAAGGCCAACCGCATAGAGCAGGTCAGCGCCGCGGCACTGCCGCCGCGCCTGCGCTGGCTGATCCTCACCGATAACCGCATCGAGTTGCTGCCCGACGAATTGGGCCGCCGCCCAAACCTGCAAAAGCTGATGCTCGCCGGCAACCGCTTGCGCACCCTGCCCGCAACCCTTGCGCAGTGCCACAAGCTGGAGCTGATCCGCATTGCGGCCAATCGCCTGACCGAGTTGCCGGACTGGCTGCTGAGCCTGCCTGCGCTGGCATGGCTCGCCTTCGCTGACAACCCGCTGTGCGCCGAACGTCCCAGCGCGCCGATCCGGGAAATCCCCTGGCAACACCTGAGCCTTCACCAGCGCCTGGGCGAAGGTGCGTCGGGGATCATTCAGCAGGCGGTCTGGCACGACGCCGGCGCTGAGCGCATGGCAGCGGTCAAGCTGTACAAGGGCGCGGTCACCAGCGATGGCTCGCCACTCAATGAAATGGCCGCGTGCATCGCAGCAGGCCGCCACGCACAGCTGATCGAGGTGCTTGGACAGATCAGCGGACATCCCGAGCAGCAGCGCGGCCTGGTCATGGCGCTGATAGCCCCTGATTTCGGCAATCTGGCCGGGCCGCCGAGCCTGGAATCCTGTAGCCGCGATGTTTACGCCAGCGATACGCGCTTTTCCCTGCCGGTGCTGCTGCGCCTCGCTGAAGGCATCGCATCGGTCACCGCGCACCTGCACGCCCGCGGGATCACGCATGGCGACCTTTATGGTCACAACATTCTTGTGCAGGAGGATGGCCATTGCCTGCTCAGCGACTTCGGCGCGGCGTCCTTTCACCCGTCAGCCGGGCTGGGTGAGGCGCTGGAGCGCATCGAAACGCGGGCATTCGGTATATTGCTGGGGGAATTGCTGGAGCGTTGCGAGGCAGATCCGCAGGATCAGAACGTCATGGCGGGTCTACAGGCGCTGCAGGCGAGGTGCGTGCAGCCTGATTGCCAGCAACGACCGTCGCTGGCAGAGGTTCTTCTACAGATAAAAACATGGAGCGCGTAAAGCGCTCCATTGCGCAGTGATCAACCTGCCAGGCCCACGTACACGTTCTGCACGTCATCGTGGTTGTCGATGGCTTCGAGAAACGCTTCGACTTCGGCCATCTGCTCATCGGTCAGGCCGTCCACGGTGCTTTTCGGGCGATAGCCCAGTTGCGCGGACTGGACGGTGAAACCGAACTCCGGGAGCGCCTTGCAGACCGCGTCCATGTCGGTGGATTCGGTGAGGAACAGCGTCGCGCCCTCTTCACCTGGCTCGAAATCCTGAGCACCGGCCTCGATTGCCGCCAGCTCCGGGTCGGCATCCGCTGCTGCAGGAACAGCCTCGATCATGCCCTGATACAAAAAGTCCCACGAAACCGAACCCGCAGCCCCCAACTGGCCCTTGCGGAACAGCACGCGAATTTCCGAGACCGTCCGATTGATGTTGTCGGTCAGACACTCGACGATCACCGGCACGCGGTGTGGCGCAAAACCTTCGTAGGTCAGACGCTCGAAGTTGACGCTCTCACCCAGCAGGCCTGCGCCCTTCTTGATGGCACGCTCCAGGGTCTCGCGCGGCATCGAGGCCTTCTTGGCCTGCTCGACCACCAGCCGCAGACGCGAGTTCATGTCCGGGTCTGCGCCAGCGCGGGCTGCGATCATGATCTCCTTGGACAGCTTGCCAAACGTACGTCCCTTGGCATTGGCTGCCGCTTCTTTATGCTTGACCTTCCACTGTGCGCCCATGTCTGCTCTCTTGATTCGCTAGGCACCTCGCCGCCTGCGCCTGCATGACTGACAGAACGCGGCGCTGGCAAGGCGCTGAAAAAGGGTCACCGGCAAATACCCTGTCCGGCGCGGCGCATTTTATACGCGATCACGGCAGATGAAACCCCCGACAGACAGATTGGCCTTATGAACTCGCCAGGATGGCTGCCAATCCGGCCAACGGCAATCATCTTCTTTCTGTCACCGCTTGTAGGCTCTTTCCGAAAAACCTTGCAGCAATGCTTTTGCGCCTCCGTATTCCGTAACCTGCGCGGCCCCGTTTTTGAAGCTAGAGAGCCCCGCGGATGCGCAAGGACCTGCAAGTGCCCTTCATGCTGGCGATCACCGACTGCCAGCCGGATCTGCATATCATCAACTTCGCCGGCCATGAAGCCCTCAACGAAACGTATCGCTTCGACCTCTGGATGATCGGCAGCCACCCGCAGCTGGATGTGCGCAGCCTGCTGCATCGCGAAGCGTTTTTAAGCTTCGGCGAATCTGGCGGCGGCAGGCATGGCCGTATCGAGCATGCGGCCCGGCTGCACAAGGGGAATCGCGTGAGCCTTTACCATCTGATTCTGGTGCCTGATCTGCAGCGGCTGGCGCAACATCGACAACGCCGCACCTATCAGGACCGTGCGATTCCTCAACTGATCGTGCGCTTGCTTGAAGCACACGGTATTGGAACGAACGCTTACCGCTTCGAGCACGTGAACGGTCTTTATCCTGCCAGGCCGCTGCATATCCAGTACGACGAAAGCGATCTGCACCTGTTGCAGCGCCTGTGCGAGGAAGAAGGCATGCATTTCCGCTTCGAGCATCGCCGGAGCGGCCACCGGCTGGTGTTCTCGGACGACCCTGCCAGCTTTCCGGCGCAGCCATTGCCGGTGCGTTTCAAGCGCCCGCAAGCGTCAGACGTGCCTAGAGAGACGCTGTTACACCTGGCCGAGCGACTGGGGTTTCCGCAGTTTTCAAGACAACCCGCCGACCACCCGCAACCTGCGCACGCACCTTCTTCGCCGCACGATGCACACCCTCTGACGATAGCGGCCAATCATGCCTTTCAACCGCCAGGCTTACGTGGAGCGATCAGTCCCCGGGAGGCACTGAGTCGGCAGCGTGGCAGTCGCGGAATGGAGCGCCTGCGCTGCGAACGGAGCGATGTCAGAGGACAAAGCATCGACACCGCCTTGCAGTGTGGTGAAGTCATTCAGGTGCTCGATCACCCGGAGCCATTGCTTAATGATCAGTGGTTGCTGACCGAAGTTGTTCACGCAGGCAGGCAGTTACAGGTGCTGAAGGGCGCCGCCGCCCATGATGCGCTGGCAATCCTGCGCATCCTCGTCGAAGCGCAACGTTCGTCACCCGAGGCTGAACAACTGCAAGGCAACGGTTACTGCAACAGCTTCAGGGTAATACCCTGGGCAACGCCGTTTCGCCCGTCGATCAGCCACCCTCGACCCATTGTCACCGGTGAGCATTTCGCCACCTTGCAGCGCAACGACAACCAACCGGACCCACCCGGATATCGTTCAATCCGCTTCGACTGGCACGCTCAAGGCCCGGAAGACCAACCCGCACAACGTTGGCCGATGGCAAAAGTCGCCTGCCCGGAGATTCATCGGCTACCGGCGGGTACACGTGTGCGGGTCCGCTACCTCGACAATCATCCCGAACGCCCCGTGATCTGCGCGGCACTGTTAGCGAATCCGGGGCAGGACGCAGTGACTGCTTACCCCACCGACTGCGTTCGACTGGCGAACGGTCAGCGCCTGCACATCAACGCGCATGACGGATTCACAGTGCGCGGGCGGACCGCCGAGTTGCAGGTCGACGCGCAACGCATTCTGATCGTTGCCCATGCAGATCAGCAGTCCTTGAAATCGGGCTGGCGCTTGTCGATGAAGGCGCGCATGCCCTCCTTCTGATCCTGGCTGGCGAAGGCGGCGTGAAAAACCCGGCGCTCGAAGCGGATGCCTTCGGCCAGGCTCACCTCGAACGCGCGGTTGACGCTCTCTTTGACCATCATCGCCACTGGCAGGGATTTACTGGCGATGACCGCTGCCACTGCAAGCGCTTCCGGCAGCAACTGATCGAGCGGCAGCACGCGGGCCACCAGACCGGCGCGCTCGGCCTCGTGAGCATCGATCAATCGGCCGGCCAGGCACATCTCCATGGCCTTGGCCTTGCCGACTGCGCGGGTCAGACGCTGCGTTCCGCCCATCCCCGGCAACACGCCGAGATTGATCTCGGGCTGTCCAAACCTGGCGTTCTCGGCAGCCAGAATGAAATCGCACATCAATGCCAGTTCACAGCCGCCACCCAAGGCAAAACCGGCCACCGCAGCCACCAGGGGTTTGCGTCGGGCCGCGACCCGGTCGCTGTCACGAAACAGGTCATCGAGGTAGATCTGCGGGTAGGACAGGTCGACCATTTCCTTGATGTCCGCACCAGCGGCGAAGGCTTTTTCCGAGCCGGTCAGCACGATGCAGCCGATCGCACTGTCCGCCTCGAACTGATCGAGCGCATGGTTCAATTCGTTGATCAGACGCGCATTCAAGGCGTTCAACGCATCGGGCCGGTTAAGTCTGACCAGGCCCACACCACCTATAATCTCAATGAGAATAGTCTCGTAAAGCATTGATAAATATCCTTTTTATTTAATTACACAATCAGCAGCTTTTTATAGATTCAACATTCAATTATTAGATCAAGCCATTGATTAACAAGGCTAATTCAAAAACTCGATAGCTATCGCAGTAGCTTCACCGCCGCCGATGCAGATCGCCGCCAGGCCACGCTTGAGTTGTCGATGCTGCAAGGCCGCCAGCAGCGTCACGATGATCCGCGCACCCGAGGCGCCGATCGGATGACCAAGCGCGCAGGCACCGCCATTGACATTGACTTTATCGTTCGGGATGCCCAGCTCGCGCATTGCCACCAGTGGCACCACCGCAAACGCCTCATTGATCTCGAACAGATCCACATCATCCAGGCTCCAGCCTGTCTTGCCCAAAAGGCGCTGAATGGCGCCTATCGGCGCTGTTGGAAACAGGCCCGGCTCGTCGGCAAATGCCGCATGCGCATGAAACACCGCCAGAGGCCGCAGGCCACGCCTTTGAGCCTCGGACTGACGCATCAACAGCAGCGCTGCTGCGCCGTCGGAGATAGAACTGGAGTTGGCCGCGGTGACCGTGCCGCCCTCGCGAAAAGCGGGTTTGAGCGTGGGTATCTTGTCGGGACGCGCCTTGGGGGGCTGCTCATCGTGGGTGATTTGCCTCGACTCCTTGCCCACGGTGACTTGCACCGGCACGATCTCGGCGTCGAAATGGCCTTCGGCAATGGCCTTTTGCGCGCGAGCCAGTGAGGCCAGGGCAAACGCATCCTGCGCCTCGCGAGTGAAACCGTTGAGCCCGGCGCAGTCCTCGGCGAAGGTGCCCATCAGCCGTCCTGGCTCATAGGCATCCTCGAGGCCGTCGAGAAACATGTGATCGAGCACCTTGCCGTGCCCCATGCGATAACCGCTGCGCGCGCGGTCCAGCAGGTAAGGCGCATTGGACATGCTCTCCATGCCGCCAGCCACCACCACCGCAGTACTGTCTGCCAGCAACAGGTCATGGGCCATGATTGCGCTCTGCATGCCGGAACCGCACATCTTGTTGACCGTGCTGCACAGCGTCGCATGGCTGAGCCCGGCACCCAGCGCCGCCTGCCGAGCGGGTGCCTGGCCCAGACCTGCCGGCAGCACACAACCAAACAGCACATGCTCCACGTCTGCAGGCTCGATGCCTGCCCGCTCGACAGCGGCACGGATGGCGATCGATCCCAGCGCGGTGGCACTGAGGCTCTGCAGATCGCCCTGAAAACCACCCATGGGCGTGCGCACGGCACTGACAATGACCACGGGGTCTTGATGAGGGGGTGTCCTTTCGATGGACATGGCTATCTCCAGTCTTGTTTTTATAGGTACGGTTTTCTAAAGGTACGGGGGAATCATCAACCTGCTGCCTTGCAGACGCAATGGTTGAGGCAGGCAGATTAGCCGCTATCCCGGCATCGTGCCCGACGCGGCGAATCTCTCACCACTGGCGAGGTCTGAAGATCACTGAACCTGACGCTGGAGCACACGAATGCCGCTACGCCTGATCCGCGCCCTGCTCTCGGGGCTGCTCATCCTCGGCTTGAGCGCCTGTGCGCTGATTCCCCATCGAGACCCGCTGGCGATCAGTGTCGTGGGTATCGAACCCATCCCCGGCCAGGGCCTGGAACTGCGCATGGCAGTCACGTTGCGGGTGCAGAATCCAAACGAGACCGAGATCAACTACAGCGGCGTCGCGCTGGACCTGGACGTGAACGACAGGCTGCTGGCCTCCGGGGTCAGCAACCAGAAAGGCACTGTAGGACGCTTCTCCGAGGCAGTGCTGGTGGTGCCGGTCAGCGTGTCGGCATTCGCTGCCTTGCGCCAGGCACTGGGGCTTAGTCAGAGCCAGCGTCTGGACAATCTGCCCTATACGCTTCGCGGCAAGCTGGCCGGCGGCCTGTTCGGCACAATGCGCTTCAGTGACAGCGGCACGCTGGATTTGCGCCAGGCCGAGGGAGATCCCTGGTAACAAGTCATTACCGGTGGTAATGCCTGTCGGGGTTTGGCAGGGTATACGGGACGATACAGGTGGCATGCTTTCTGCTGGCTGACGGCAGCGCATGCTCTGCACCTCTCCACCCTCAAGGAAGATTTGCCAATGACCCCGCAGAACCCGTCAGCACGTTTTTTCCCGACCTTTCTGGCCCTTGTGGCGCTGATGCTCAGCCTGTGCGTAGCACCGGCATGGGCTGCAGAAAAAAGCGCCAAGCGCGGCATCGCCTACGACATCGCCCTGCCCGCCGACCTGAGTGCGTTATCTGCAGGCGTGAGCTGGTGGTACAACTGGAGCCCCAGGCCCCACGACCGCCTGGCGTCGTACGACTACGCCTCGATGTACGGCGTGGATTTCATTCCGATGGTATGGAACGGCAACGTTGACGACGGGCAGTTGAAGCAATACCTGCTGGCTCACTCAGCCATCCGCTATCTGCTGGTGATCAATGAGCCGAATCTGCTCGATCAGGCCAACATGACGCCCGAAGCGGCGGCCGGCTTCTGGCCGAGACTGGAACAGATCGCCGCCCAGACCGGCGTAAAACTGGTGGGGCCAGCGATGAACTGGGGAACCATGCCGGGCTACGGTGACCCGGTCGTGTGGCTCGATGCCTTCTACACAGCCTATCGGTCGATGAATCAGAATCGCGACCCGCGCATCGATTACCTGGCTTTTCACTGGTACGACTATGGCTTGCCAGGGATGCTCGACCGGCTGTCGAAGTACGGAAAACCCTTCTGGGTCACCGAGTTCGCCAATTGGCACGCTCCGGATGACGGAGCGCAGATTGATTCGATCGACAAGCAGAAGCGGCAGATGGCGGAAATGGTCGCCACCCTCGAGCAGCGCCAGGACGTGTTCAGATACGCCTGGTTCACCGGCCGGATGAACCCTGACCCGCACTTTTCAAGTTTGCTGGACGCTGAGGGCAAGCTGACTGAGCTGGGCCAGTATTACCTGTCGCTGCCACACAGCGAGTAAGCCCTTGCGGCTCGGTCAACGCATTTTCGCAGCCTCTCAGCGAGGCTGCGCCGACCTCGGTCAGACCGCTGATGATGTGCTGGGTGTAGGGAAATGAATGATCGGGTTCCAGGACTCTTGTCGAGATCAACAGCCCTTCCCTGACCAGCGTGTCGACTGTCGCCACGCAAACGTGGATTGCCGGGGCGCTTGAATACGCGCGCACCAGTTCCCTGTAGATCTGACCGAAGGTCAGTTTTTGCGGTTTGCTGAAGCACAGGCGACCGACGATGCTCAACACCGCGAGGTCGACCCGCTGTTTTCCCTCACTCACCACGATTGCCTTTAACGTAATAAAAACTGACGCGCCGTCGGCTGATTATCCCTATTGCCCTTGCGCCACCTGCACACGGCCATGGTCGGTCGGTAATGCACACTTTCACGTCCAAATTTAATGGAATAGAAATTAAAGACGTCGTTAATTAACGTGCACTTCAAGGCCTGAAAATTCCTTTAAGCGCGCATTAATTCACGTGTACATCCCGATACTTTCTCTTAGGGAGCTGGCTTTTTAAAACGCGCACGAACCACGAGGATGCAAAGCTTACCAGCTCGCTAAACCTAACGACAATTAGGTTTATTAAAAAACAATAAAACTCTAAAATTTGATGATTTAATGGATTTTTATGGCTGTAAAATGGCTAAATTACCGATTTTATTCTTAAAAATCGGTCTAAAACCTCCGGCCTATTCTGAAAAAACCACATGATGGCCAGGTGGCATCATTTATTAAAATCTCCATTACTCATACTTTAGCGACCTGTGAACTGTTTACTGTCGCGCTGGACTGATTGTTCAGCCGAGCCCTGTGCGATTGCCACAGCCGTCCGTTTTATCCTGCAAACCATTAATCGAGATTCAATCGATGACTAGATCAATGCTGTCTGTTTTCAGTGCAGTACTTCTGTGCGCGCAAAGTGCCTTAACTTTCGCCGCGGACTCAACTTCCAGCACACCTGCCACTGGCTCCGATCAACAGATCCGGACGCAGGTGGAAGCCAAGCGCGACCAGTTGTCAGGCGCCGACAAGATCAACCCGGCCCAACAGCAGAGTTCGTCGTCCCTGCTCGACGCGCCGGTGAACACCGACGACGCCCCTGCCCAGGCACAACGACCATGAACAACCTCAATCAACCGATCACATCGACCGCAAGGACACTTGCCTTGTCAGCCTTCAAACAGACGCTGGGCCTGAGTCTGCTGACGTTCAGCGTCATGCAGGCCAACCTTGCACTCGCCGCCGTGACCCCGGCGACCGGCAACGAAGTCGAAGCGCGCGTCAGCTCGATTCTCGATAACATGAACCAGTCGGAAAAGATCAACTTCACCCGCGTCAACGACGGTCACATGATCCCGTCGCTGCTCAAGTGGGGCATCAAGGGCACCGTGGCGTATGACTCGTCCATGGGCGTGCACGTCAACAACGCCACCTTCGGCGCCCAGTACCCGTCGCAGTCTGCGCTGGCAGCGACCTGGAGCATCAACCGGGCCAAGGAATTCGGCCTGGCCATCGCTTATGAAACGCGAATTTCCGGCGGCCAGCAGATGCTTTCGCCAGGCGTGAACCTGTACCGGACGCCCTACAACGGCCGCTCGGCAGAATACGTCAGCGGTGAAGACCCGTTCCTCGGCGCCGTTCTGGCACCCGCTATCGTCAACGGCATTCAGGCTCAGGGCATCCAGGCCAGCGGCAAGCACTACCTGGCCAACGAGCAGGAAGCCAATCGTCAGGCGATCGACGTCAAGGTCGATGAGCGCACCCTGCGCGAACTGTACCTTCCAGGCTTCGAGTCGATGGTGAAGAACGCCAATGTCGCCTCGATCATGTGCGGCTTCAACAAGGTCAACGGCGACTATGCCTGTGAAAACCATCACCTGATCACTGAAGTGCTCAAGGGCGAATGGGGCTATCAGGGCATGGTCATCAGTGACTTCAACGCCATTCATGATGCCTTCAAGGGCGCGTGGGCCGGTACGGACATCGACATGCCCTCCGGCCTGCAGTTTACCGAAGCCAATCTCCTGCCCTACCTGTGGAGCGGGCAACTGACCCAGAACGTGATCGACGACAAGGTCAAACGCAACCTGCGTGGCATCGTCAGCTACGACCTGCAGAACAACCTCAACACCGCCAAGACCTTGGAACATCCGGAATACGGCATGCGTGCCGCGCTGAATACCGCGCGCGAATCCATCGTGTTGCTGCGCAACGAGAACACCGCTGCCGGCAAACCGCTGCTGCCGCTGGAGCGTTCGGCGAAAATAGCCGTGATCGGCAACTGGGCGCACGACGTACCGGCGTCGCCTTTTGGCACCGCTAACTCACCGCCCAACAGCTACGTGACCGAGTTGAGCGGCTTGCAGCAACTGGCCTCCAGCAGTAGCGATGTCACGTATCTGTCAGAGATGAGCCTGAATCCGGCGAGCTCGGTGTGGTATCAGCCAGCAACCGGCGACAACGGGATCAGCAACGCCGGGGTAAAAGCCGAATACTTCTCCAATACCAGTTTTTCCGGTGACCCGGTACTGACGCGCGTCGAGCCCGGCGTGAACCTGAACTGGACCACCGGCAGCAACGTGACCAACGCAGGCAGCACGGCAGTGTCTGGCTTCAGCCCGACAGCCGGCGCTTTCTCGGCACGTTTCACCACTACCATCAAGCCCACCATTTCGGGCGCCCAGGCGTTCAAGGTGCGTGCGGATGGCCCGTACAAACTCTGGGTCAATGATGAGCTCATCGTGCAGAGCGACGGCGTGCCTTACTCGGGCGATGTGGTGAATGCACTGACAACGTCGGGGAAGACTGCCGCATTGTCAGCCGGCAAGACCTATACCGTGAAACTGGAATACCAGCGCGTACAGGGTAATTTCATTCCCGCACTGGGCGGCCTGACCGGCGTGCAGATGAGCTGGGCTTCGTTGCGTCCGCCGAAGGATCTGTCGAAATACGATGCGGTGGTGGTTGCGACCGGGACCACGTCTGAAAACGAAGGCGAAGGTTCCGACCACGGCTTCGATCTGCCGGACCAACAGGCTGAACTGATCAGCTTCGTTGCCAAGGCCAACCCCAACACCATCGTAGTCATGCACGGCGGTGGCGTGGCCAATATGCAGCCATGGGCGAACAAGGTCGGCGCCACGCTGCAAGCCTGGTTCCCGGGCCAGCAAGGCGGTCAGGCACTGGCCGAGATCCTCTACGGCAAGGTCAACCCGTCGGGCAAGTTGCCGGTCACGATCGACAAGAACATCGAGGATAACCCGAGCTATGCCTCTTATCCGGATCCGGCGGCCTATCGCGGCAGCAACCCGCTGACCGAGATGACCTACAGCGAAGGCCTGTACATGGGTTATCGCGGGTATGACAAGAAACACGCCAAGCCGCTTTATCCATTCGGCTATGGCCTGTCCTACACCACGTTCAGCTACAGCGACATGAAACTGTCGACCAACGTGCTGACCCCAGGCTCGACGATCGACGTGAAATTCACGGTGACCAACACCGGCGACAAGGCCGGCTTCGAGGTGGCGCAGCTGTATGTGCAGCCGGTCAAACCTGCCGTGGACCGTCCGGAGAAAGAGCTCAAGGGCTTCACCAAGGTGTACCTGCAGCCGGGCGAGAGCAAGACCGTCAGCGTACCGATAGACTCGCGCTCCCTGGCTTACTACGTCGACAAGACGGCAAGCTGGGACGTCGATGCCGGGAAGTTCAAGATCCTCGTCGGCGCGGATTCGGAGAACCTCACGCTCAACAGGACGCTGACCACCCTGTACCCGGAAAAACTGACCACGCGTGACAGCAACCCGCTGCCATTGCCACTGCGCAAGGCAGTCCAGGTCAGCGCGGCACAGACCTACTGATGCACCCCGTCAAGGCTCATGGATGAGCCTTGATATCCCTTCCCAATCGCTGCACGTAGATATCGAAAACCGCCATGACATCCACGTCGCGGGGGCTTCGCAGCCACTGAATCTGCAAGCCGTCCATGACCGAGAAGATCTCCTGGGCCAGGGCTTTGACATTGATATCGCCGCGCACTTCCCCCGCTTCTATCAACGCCTGCAAATGGCTGCGTGCGTGTTCGTGGGTCAGCTGGAATCGCTCAAGGTGCCAGGCCCATGCCGGGTGCGCCTTCGACAGGCTCTCGGTATTCATCAGCAGCGCTGCCTGACACTCCTCGGCATTCTCGATACTGAAACTCATGCTCAGCTTGAGAAACTTCAGAAACCCTTCAAGCGTCGGCTCGGTGACCAGATCCTGAAAGCGCGAGGTGACCCGCTGGTCCCTGCGCTCCAGCAAGGCGGCGAGCAAGGCTTCCTTGTTGGGAAAATGGTGCAGCAACCCTACCGTAGTGATACCGGCAAGCAGTGCAACCTCGCGCATCGACGCACTCGAATAGCCGTCTCTGGCAAAAACGACGGTAGCGGCATCCAGCAAGGCCTTTCTGCGCATGTCTCCCTTGGGCGCGCGGCGACGCTTGGGTGGGGCCGTTTCTGCGGATTCATTCCCTGATTCTTCGATGACCATAAAAACCTGATAACGCCTTGATTCAATGTGCCCCGATGCTCATGACCGGGGCCCTGCTGGTAAAAAACCGTTTCGCCGTCAGCGACGCCGTGGTGATGGAGATCAGCGCGATGAGCGCATTGCCGGTAAACATGCCGGGCAAGGCGCCGCTGCTGCCGAACCAGTGGGTCCCGGCGAAGACGAACGGCACTGTACCCGCCGTTGCCCTGAGCCAGGCAAATACCGCGACCCACCACGACCTGTTCATGGTCAGGAATACCGCGATGGCGACGAAATCCAGGCCTATCAGAACCCAGAGGCCACCGCCCCACAAGCAAAAGGCCATGAACACGGCACGGGCTTCGTCACCCAACTGGTAGAGGTCGGCAATCATGCCACCACAGAGCAGCAGCACCAGCCACACGGCCAGCCCGTAACAGACCACCAGCCGCCGGGTAAAAACGACCGCAGATCGCACACGATCATCGCGGCTCGCACCAATGTTCTGACCCAGCACCGGAGCCAGCGCGCCAGGCAGGGCAAAAAAGGCGCAGTAGGAAAACTGTATGACCCGATCCAGCACTGTCATGGCGGCCAGAGCCGAGGTGCCAAATGCCGAAAGCGAGGCGACAAGATAAGCCAAACCGACCGGCGTCGCCAGATTTGCCGCCATCGCCGGAAGCGCCAGCCTGAAGGTATGCCGCGCATGCAGGCGCAACAGTTTCAGATTGCGCGTGAACACTATGCCTATTCGGCTGCGCACCCAGTACAGCCCGATGGAAGCGGAAACTGCTGCAGACACAGCGAAGGCGATCCCTGCACCGTCGAGCCCCAGGCCGAGTGCAAAGATGAAAAACGGGTCCGCCACCGCCAGCGTGGCGGCAGCGGACAGCACGACGCCCATCGCCCGGCGGTTGTCACCAATGGTTCTGAGCATCTGCGCCGACATCTGCATCACCGCCTGCAACGCGGTAAAAGGCAGGGTCAACCAGATAAAACTGCGCGCTGCCTCGTAAGTGGCCGCCTCGGCACCCAGCCATCTTGTGATCGGCACGATGAACGTCAACTGCGCGGCGGCGGCCAGACCGCTGACCGTAATCACCATGAGCATCAGACTGCCGGTGAGCCTGGGTATCGACCTGGCCGCCCGATGGCCGATGCGCGCGGAAAGCACCGAGGCCCCGGCGATGATCAGGCCGGTCGCCAGCGCGCCGTTGAAAAACATCAGGACCTTGGCAATGCCGACCGCCGCCAGAAGCACGGGGTCATGCAGCATCGACACATAGACCAGCGTGAGAATGTCGACCAGAAAGACGGCGAACAGGCTCAAGGCGCTGGCACTGGCGGTGACGACGATATGGCGCGCTACGCTGCCCTGGGTGAATCTTGCACTGGCTTGGGCCATCAACGTTCTCAAAAGGCCTTACGGATCAGGAAGGCAAGACACCCTCACCAGGACGCCCTCACGCTACACGTGAAGAACGATCAGCGCCGGATTGTCGGGTCGCTGTCGGGCTGCTACCTGCTCGCCGCCATCAGACGATTCACTTCACTGCGGACCATGTTGGCGTATTCCGGGGGACTCATGGTGTCCAGCTCGGAACGAACCCATTCAGACCACTTGCCCTTGCGTTTGGCGCGCTCGCCCATCAAGCGTGCCGCCTCGCCCTTGGCCTTGCCCAGATTGCTCTGCCACAGTTCGAACAGACGGGATTTTTCGTCTTCCAGAGCGGTACGTTCAGGGAGCGGCCGATTGGCCAGATTGAAACTCATCACAGTCACCTACGGCTAAAAACGGCTGCATCTTACACCCGTAAGGGGCATTGCTTGCAGAGTCTTGCGTCGGGTCATTCAAGCAATTGCAACTTTTCAGGATGCGCGAGACTCCATTGAACACTGTTGCCACCACTTGAAAGGAATACACCCATGGCTCGTAAGACCCCTGCTCAACAAGCTGCCGATCAAATCAAGGATCAAGCATTCAGTGACCTGCAGGCACTGATCGAAGAATCCGACAAACTGCTCAAAGAAAGCGCTGCACTGGTTGGCGAAGAAGCAGAGACATTGCGCGCGCAGTTGAGCGTCAAACTCAAGCAGGCACTGGACTCGATGGCCAGTGTTCGCGACCGTACCAAGCCGGTTGTCGAAGCGACCGAAACCTACATCGGTGGTCATCCATGGCAGACCGTGGCTATTTCTGCCGGCTTTGGCCTGGTAGTTGGCCTGCTGCTGGGTCGTCGTTGATCGACTGATTGACGGCATTGCGGGTCAGGTTACCGGCCCGCAATGCCGTTGCAGTAAAGCGTGATGAAGCAGATGTAAACCTGGCGAACGCCCTTAGCGGGTGTGCTGCACCACCGAAGGCTCGGCAAAACGGTGCGACTTGGTCACCTTCGCCTGTAACGCCACGCGCTCTTCCTCGGCCTTGGCCTGGCTTTCATAAGGCCCTATCAATACCTGCTGCTTACCGTCCACGTCCACGATGATCGGGGCATAACTGCGCTCGAGCAACCAGGCGCTGGAATCGCTGACCGCCTCCCGCGAGTTCATCTGAATGAACCACTGCGGCGTAGAGACCGGAGCAGTCGCTGCCGTCCCCTGGACTTTATCCCTGGCGGGCCCGCCTCCATCGCATCCGGCCAGAGCCAGTACCGCTATCATCATTACCGTCTTGCGCACGTAGGTCTGCTCCTCGTCTGAAGTGGCGCGAGTCTAACATTGCCGCGCGGCCCGTTGATCACCTGTGTCGAGGTGTCGCACTGCCTCTGCAATGACGTGAAGTACCGACAATACGGGGCTATCGCCACATCAGGCAGGTTTGGCGGCAACCGTCGATCATGTAATCAGATATTTCGTTGCATATAAACGCGACATGAAGTGTCACACGACTGCGACCATGTTGATCGGTGGCTTGCCGCCATCGATGCATTAGTACAGGAGTTCATCATGTGCGACGACCGAAATCCCCTGCATTGCTTCATTCCGCCTTACATGCTCGAGCGTATGGCGCAATCCCCCAAGAATCTGGTCAGCGCCCGGGCCATCGCCAACCTGACGAGTAGCTCGGCGTTTCTCGCGTCCCGCCTCTCTGCGCGAACCATGCCATCCATGCACGCGATCAAATCGCCAGACGGACGAAAGCATCGCGTGATTCATGATGCCAAGGGCACTGACGATCTGCCCGGCGCCGTGGTGCGCAAGGAAGGCCAGGCAGCGACGGGCGACAAGGCAACCGATGAAGCCTACGATGGCTCAGGCGACGTCTACGATTTCTATGCGCAACTGTTCGAACGCAACTCGCTGGACGACAGCGGCATGTCGCTGGTCTCGACCGTGCACGTCGCCGAAGTGGATTTCAACGGCGATCACGTACCGTTGAGCAACGCCTATTGGAATGGCAGCCAGATGGCTTACGGCGACGGTGATGACCTGGTCTTCAAGCGCTTTACCGGCAGCCTTGAAGTGATCGGTCATGAACTGACCCACGGCGTGCAGAGTTTCACCTCGAATCTGGACTACCGCGGGCAATCCGGGGCCTTGAACGAGCATTTTGCCGACGTGTTCGGCATGCTGGTGCGCCAGTGGAAACAAGGCACCAGCGCCGCCGAGTCGGACTGGGTGGTGGGCAAGGAGTTGCTGGTGCCGGCGCCGACGCGACGAGGCATTCGCGATATGGAAAAACCCGGCACTGCCTATTCCAACGATCCGGATCTGGGCGATGATCCGCAACCTGCAACGATGGCCGACCTGTATACCGGTGCCAAGGATCGCGGCGGTGTACACATCAACTCGGGCATTCCCAACCGGGCATTCGTGCTGGTGGCCAAGGCGCTGGGCGGAAATGCCTGGGAAGTGGCGGGCAGAATCTGGTATGAAACGATGCTGGAGCTGGCCTCGGACAGTCAATTCATCGATTGTGCCAAGGCCAGCATAAAAGTAGCCTCGGACCCACGCTTCGGCCCCAAAGCCAAGAAAGCCGTGCAGGCGGCCTGGAAAGAGGTCGGTCTCAAGGTATAGGCAAAGCATAACCACCAAAAGGTGCTTGAAATGAAGGTCTGTCTAGTGCAATCCGGCGGTTTTGCAGGTGCAGTCAAACGCTGTGAGGTCGATACAGCCACCCTTGAGCAGCCCGAAGCAGAGCAATTGCAGAGGTTGGTGAGCGATAGCGGTCTGAAGCAGTCCAGCAGTGCTTTCAATGACGAAGCGCGGGACCTGAATCAGTACGAAATCACCATCGAGGATGACGCCAGGGCAATCTGCCTGACGTTCGACGAACACAACGTGCCTGCATCCGCCCGCCAGTTGCTCGGCTTTCTCAAGCAACGCGTCAAACCCGGCAAGCTATAAGACAGGCTTTTGCCATAGGACTCTGGCAGCAGCGATGTCCTTTCGTCGTCAGATGGGGGCGTCGCTGCTACCGGATTCGCCAGCACTCTCCGCGCGTGGAATAATGGCGCAGTGACATGTGAACCACCCACCACCTGGGCGGTCAATGATTTGTACCGATCTGCTAGCGCTGAACGTACAAAAAAAAACGCTTCACACTGCCATTAACGAGGTATCTTTTCGTGCTGCGCGTTCTTACCTCCTTACCTCTGCATCAATGGCGTCGATGAGCACTGTGCATCCTATCGAACACTCTTCCGGCCTGATCATCTGCGAGCACTGTGACTCGCTCTACGAAGCCCATCCGCTGCAGCCCGGCGAGGCGGCATTCTGCCTTCGCTGCGAGGCATTGCTCGGTCGTGGCCATCGAGTGACCATAGAGCAGCTGCTCGCGCTGACCATCGCTGCAGCCATGCTTTTCGTCTTCGCCAATCTGTTTCCGGTCATCAGCATCAATATGAAAGGCCTGTCCAACGAGGTCACACTCTGGCAATCGGTTGAAGCGCTCGCTCAAGGGCGGATCACGATCATTGCCCTGGTGGCCGGCCTGTCGATCATTTTTGCCCCTCTGTTGCAGATCGTTCTGCTGTTCTGGGTGCTGGTACATGCGCACAAGGGCATTATCGCGCCCGGCTTCAGAACCTGCATGCGTGCGCTGGAGCACTTGCGTCCATGGAGCATGCTCGAGGTGTGCATGCTCGGTATTCTGGTGGCCATCATCAAACTGTCCGGGATGCTCGATGTACACCCCGGTGTCGGTCTCTGGGCCATGGCCATGCTGATGGTGCTGATCCTGCTGATCGCCAACAAGGATATCCGCCGATTGTGGGATGAACTGGGAGTGCAGCCGCAATGAACGGCATCCCCTTCGCCCATGAACACAAGCTCTGCCTGTGCCACACCTGCGGTTATGCCTGCCAGGAGGACGCTACGCGCTGCCCGCGCTGTGACTCGCCTGTGCACAAACGCAAACCCAACAGCATCAGCCGCACCTGGGCCTATCTGATTGCCGCCCTGATTTTCTATATCCCGGCCAATGTGCTGCCGGTGATGTACACCAACCTATTGGGTAACCGCAGCGAAAGCACGATCATGAGCGGCGTCATCGAGTTTTTCGAAAGCGGCTCCTGGGACATCGCCATCCTGATTTTCGTCGCCAGTGTTCTGGTGCCGTGCATCAAGTTTCTGGTGCTGGGCATGCTGCTGATCACTTGCCAGCGTCGCAGCACCTGGGCGATGCGCGAGCGTGCGCGCCTGTATCGCTTCATCGAACTGATCGGTTACTGGTCGATGCTCGATGTGCTGGTTGTGGCCCTTGTGGCGTCTCTTGTCCAGTTTCGTGAACTCAGCACCATCGAGCCACGAATCGGCATTCTGTTTTTTGGCTTGGTAGTGGTGATGACGATGTTCGCCGCCATGAGTTTCGATCCCCGGCTTATCTGGGACGCAGAGGTTGAAGATGTCTGACAGTACCCTCCCCCCGCCTGCTTCAGTGCCACGCCCTGAAGTCAAACGTCGTCGCCTGCGTGTCTCGCTGATCTGGCTGGTGCCGATCGTTGCCGCGATCATTGGCATATCCATGGCCTTGCATGACTGGATGAACATCGGTCCCAGAATCACGGTCAGCTTCCTGACAGCCGAAGGTCTGGAAGCCAACAAGACTCAGGTCAAATACAAGAACGTGGTCATCGGCATGGTCACGGATATCAGCCTCAGTGAGGACCGCACCCATGTGCTGGCCAACATCGAGCTGAACACCAGCGCCGCACCGTTTACACGGGTCGACAGCCAGTTCTGGGTGGTGCGCCCACGCATCGGCGCACACGGGGTTTCGGGTGTAGACACGCTGCTTTCGGGCGCCTTCATCGGCGCCGACGCAGGCAGCGCCGAGGAAACCAAGAGCAGCTTCACCGGCCTGGAAACGCCGCCGCCGGTGACCTTCGGTGAAAAAGGCAAGCGCTTCACCCTGCACACCGACGATCTGGGCTCGCTGGACATCGGCTCACCGATCTACTTCCGACGCATTCAGGTCGGTCAGGTAGTGGCCTACGACCTGTCCAAGGACGGCCGCGGCGTCGACATCCAGATTTTCATCAACGCACCGAACGATCAGTACATCACCACTGACACACGCTTCTGGAACGCCAGCGGTGTCGACATCACCGTCGGCGCCTCAGGCGTCAAGGTCAATACGCAGTCGCTGACCTCGATCATTTCCGGCGGGATCGCCTTTCGCGAGCCGAACTGGAGCCCGGACTCGAAGCCGGCGGACGAGAACGCAGAATTCAAGATATTCGATGACCAGACCGCGGCGATGGCACCACCCGATGGTGAGCCACGCTACATCCGCATGCGTTTCAATCAATCGCTTCGCGGGCTGACGGTCAATGCGGCAGTTGACTTCCTCGGGGTCAATATCGGCAAGGTGGTATCGGTGGACCTGGATTACGATCCGGCCACCAAGACCTTCCCCGGTATCGTTGGCGCAGTGATCTATCCCAAGCGCCTGGGGGCGGCCGAGTCCAAGCTCAAGGAACTCGGCGGCTCGGGTGATGAAGAAGAACAGTCTGCCCGCGTACTGGGTGCTTTCGTGGCCAATGGTCTGCGTGCCCAGGTGCGTAACGGCAACCTGCTGACTGGCCAGCTGTACATCGCCATGGAGTTCGATCCAAAGGCGCCGAAGGTGGCGTTCAACGCCAAGGCCCGACCGCTGGAGATTCCGACCGTACCGGGCAGCTTCGACAAGCTGCAGGAGCAACTGCAGGCATTCGTCGAGAAACTCAGCAACTTGCCGATCGACCAGCTGGCGGGCAACCTCAACGGCACCCTCAGCGAGTTGCAGAAAACCCTCAAACAGGTCAACAGCAGCGTGTTGCCGCAAATGCGCGGCACCTTGCAGCAGGCCGAAAAAACCCTGGGGACTGCCAACGACTCGTTCGCCGAAGATTCGCCAGCGCGTCAGCAACTGGGCCAGGCCATGGATGAAGTGCAACGTACCGCGCGTTCGGTGCGGGTCCTCACCGACTTCCTCAGCCGCCATCCGGAATCGCTGATTCGCGGCCGTACGGGCGACGCAGCGCCTCGTTCGTTCAACGCCCCGTCCTCGTCCCGAGCCATTGATCCGGAGCCAAAACAATGACCTTGCGCCTGAAACTGATGGTACTTGCCGCAGCAGTGGGCCTGGGTGCCTGCACATCGACGCAGACCCACTACTACACGCTGATCGCGCCGATGAGCGCAACGAGCACGGCCGCCAGCAAACCCATGCCGTTCCAGTTCGAAATGCTGCCGGTCATCATGCCGGTGCAGGTCGACCAGCCGCCGCTGGTGGTTCGTCAGGGTAACGGCAGCCTGGCCATTCTGGACACCGAACGCTGGGGATCACCGCTGGGCGACGAGTTTCACGATGCGCTGACCCCGCAACTGGAGCGTCGCTTCGGCAGCCGCGACATGGCCGGCTTGCCGAAAAACAGCGATCAGCCAACGCTGTCGCTGCGTACCGACGTGCGGCGCTTCGAGTCGATGCCTGGCAATTACGCACTCATTGACGTGGTGTGGACACTCGGGCTTCGCGAAGCTGGTGCCACGGCGGGCAGCAAACGGCAGAGCCTGACCTGCAGCAGCGTGATCCGCGAGCAGGCCGGTGAAGGCATGGAAAATCTCATCATGGCCCACCAGAAAGCGGTTGCCCAGCTGGCAGACAAGATCGCCGCTACGGCCGCGAGCTGGACCGCACAGCGCGCCTCGCGCTGCCTCTGAAATCTATCGGGAGGTCTGCGTAAAAGACCTCCCGATTTCGCCTCATTCAGCCTGAAACCGTTGTGCCAGCCACCTGCACGTCGCTGCTCGAAACGTTCAATTCGGTACAAAAATGTATCACCCTTCCGGATTCCTACGTACACTCTGCCATCTGTCTGGTACGTTAGTACCTGATTGGACCGAACACGCAATTCCTCGCCCTAGCAGGGATGTCTGATCAGTCGACGCCAGAAACGCTTGTTAACCCTGACTGTAGCGGTGCACAGTTTATCGAGGACAAACGGATGACAGGGATCGGACCACGACTTAAAAAGGAACGTTTGCGCCTCAAGCTTTCGCAGAGTGCACTGGGGGCGATAGGTGGCGTGGAAACCAACGCCCAGGGCAACTACGAAAATGGCGTCCGCTCCCCCCGTGCGGATTATCTGTCCAGCATTTCGAATGCCGGAGTGGATGTTGCCTATGTGGTCACCGGCCTCAGCGCTACACGTAACGTCCCCGCTGTCATAACGTCAGACAGTCAGAGCAGCGCCCCGCTCAACCGCGTCGTCGAACGCCTGCACGGCAACCTGCACGACGTGACCCAGAATCTGTACCACTTCACCCGCCTGATCGAATCGAACTCAGGCATTGGCAATGTGGACAGCAATCAGCTGGAAAACATCAAGAACGACGCCGAAGCGATCACCGTCGCCACTGTTCGGCTGATCTACATGACGTCACGAATCAAGTAACGCGCAAGTATCGCGTGCCGCCAAGGCTGTTCAGCGCGCCGGAAACGCCTTGTCCCTGAGTTTGTCCATCACCAACGCAATGAATGCCGACACCGCTGGCGGCAGATGCTGTCGGCTGGGATAAAGCACATGCAGACCATGGCTGGTGCGCTGGTACTGCGTCAGTACCGGCACCAGTCGACCATCCCGCAGATCCGAGCGGATCAGCGTCGCGGGCAACAACGCGATACCGAGCCCGGCAAGGGTCGCCTTGCGCAACGCCTGTGCGGTGTTGGCATTGAACCGGCTGGCAATGTGCACCTCATGCATCTTCGCCTCCGGGCCGAGCAACCGCCAGGCAGTGACGCCACCGCGATGCGCTGCACTGACACAGTAATGACCGTGCAGGCTGTGCAGGGAATCAGGCAGGCCATGAGCGGCAATATAAGCCGGACTGGCGACCATCGTGTCATGGCCTTCATCGATCAGTTGCCGCCCTACGTACCCCGAGTCCTGCAAGGGGCCGCCGCGAAAGGCGATGTCCAGCCGGTCAGCGATCAGGTCGGCGTGATCATCACTGAGCACGAACTCCAGTTGAACGCGCGGATAACGGGCAAGAAAACCGGCCACCCAGTCCATCGAGAAAAAGTCGAAGAAATCAGCCATCGCTGCAATACGCACCAGGCCGCGCGGCTCGTCGCGACCTGACACAAGCTGCTCTGCGGCTTCCATCACCCCGTCCACCGCGCTCACGCAGCGGCCATAGAAATCCTCTCCAGCCTGAGTGAGCACCAGCTTGCGGGTCGAGCGCTGCAACAGGCGAGTGTCCAGCTGCATCTCCAGTTGCTGAACCCTGCGACTGACCGTATTGGACGGCATGCCCAAGTGCCTTGCTGCCTGGGCAAAACTGCCGCTGCGCACCACCTGCACGAACAGCGCAACATCGTTGAGATCGAACGCCACGCGCGGATTCCTCGTATTTATGGATCAGTCCAAGCCAACTATACCGGCTAATCAAGCAATGCATTGACGCTTATTCTTTGCGCTCAGGCATCAAGGCCCAGAGGAAAACGCCATGAACAGCATCGTCAGCATTCGGCCACGCGCCATCGTCCATCGCACCACCGGCAGAACCCGTGGGCCGATCACCCGACTGGTGAGCCCCGGCGATCTGGGTCAAGTGTTGAAGCCTTTCGTGTTTCTGGATCGAATCGGCTTCACCTCCGAGCCGGGTAAAACCGGATTCAGCATGCACCCGCACTCGGGTATCGCAACGCTGACCTACATGATCGAAGGCGAACTCACCTATGAGGACACCACCGGCAAATCCGGAACATTGCTCAGCGGCGGTGTGGAATGGATGAGCGCCGGCAATGGCGTCTGGCATGACGCCCAGCCGATAAGCGGCTCGGCTGTCAGGGGCTTTCAGCTATGGGTCGCGCTGCCCGAAGCGCAGGAAAATGGTCCGGCACAGAGCGTATACCTGTCGGCAGCGCAGGTTGCGCAACAAGGCCCGGCAAGCGTGCTGCTGGGACGCTACGGCAGCGCAAAGAGCAGCCTGCCGGCGCCGGAAGGTATGAATTATCTGGCAGTACAGCTAAAGGATGGCGAGCACTGGCGCTACACACCGCCTGCGGGCCATAGCGTAGGCTGGCTGGCAGTCAACACTGGACAGCTCGACGCGGGCGGCCAGGTCGGCGCGGGTGAACTGGTGATTTTCGAGGAATCGGATCGCCCCATCGACATCGTCGCCAAGGGTGATACCCACTTCGTGCTGGGATCGGCAGTCAAGCATCCGCACGAACTGGTCACAGGTTACTACTCGGTGCACACCAGCAAAGCCGCGCTGATTCAGGGCGAGCTGGAAATAGAACGTATCGGCGCACTGTTGCGCGAGGAAGGCAGGCTCTGATTGAGCAGCAGCCTTTAAAACAGACCCACCCGAAAGCATTCAGGCGGGTTGCTCAACAGCTATCCCTCTAAGCAACACTATCGAGTTCGGCGAGCAATTGCGGCGCAATCACCAGCTCGCTGGCGGCAAGGTTTTCGCGCAAATGAGCGATGGATGAGGTGCCCGGAATCAGCAGAATATTGGGCGCACGTTGCAGCAACCAGGCCAGAGCGACACACAACGGTGAGGCATTCAGCCCAGCGGCTACTCGGCTCAGGGTTTCCGATTGCAGGGGTGAAAATCCGCCCATCGGGAAGAACGGGACATACGCAATGCCCTGCTCGCCCAGTTCTGCAATCAGCGGCTCGTCATGGCGATGCGAAAGGTTGTAGTGATTCTGCACGCAGACAATCTCGGCAATCCCCTGCGCCTGCCTGACTTGCCGGGCAGTGACGTTACTGACCCCGAGATGACGGATCAGACCCTGGCGCTGCAACTCGGCCAGCACCGTCAACGGTTCCTCGATCGAGCCTTCTGCGGGTGAATGCTGCTCCCCCATGCCCGGAAGTTGACCACATCGAGCACCTCCAGCCCGAGGTTCTTCAGGTTGTCGTGGACCGCCGCGGTCAATTGCGCCGGGCTGGATGCAGGATTCCATGAAGCATCCGCGCCACGCACTGCGCCGACCTTGGTGACGATCAGCAAGTCATCCGCGTAAGGGTGCAGCGCTTCGCGAATCAGCGTATTGGTGACATGCGGGCCGTAAAAGTCTGCGGTATCGATATGGTTTACCCCCAGGGCGAGGGCTTCGCGCAATACCGCGATGGCGCCCTGCGGATCTTTTGCAGGACCGAACACGCCAGGCCCGGCCAGTTGCATCGCGCCATAGCCCATGCGGTTGACGCGATGGCTGCCCAACAGGAACGTACCTGCCTTGTTTGCATGATTCATTTAGTGCCCCTTGATTCGATGTGTGTTCCTCACTATAGGCACTGAGCACTGTATTGATAATCATGCGTAATCGGCACAACCTGTACGCCTGAGCGAACACTGAACAGAGCAACCGGGCCACGACAATGACTACCGATATTCAGGACCTGCTGGCCTTCGTCGCCGTGGTCAATGCCAGAGGCTTTCGCGAGGCAGCGCGGCTCAGCGGCAAATCCGCCTCCAGCCTCAGCGACGCCATTCGCCGCATGGAAGCGCGGCTTGGGGTGCGGCTGCTGAATCGCACCACTCGCAGCGTGGCTCCGACAGAGGCTGGCGCCAGGCTTATGGAGCGTATTGTGCCCGCACTGGGCGAAGTGGAGTCGGCCCTGGATGTGGTCAATGACTTTCGCGATCGCCCGTCAGGCACTCTGAGGCTGAACGTTCCGGTCAGCGCCGCCAGGCTGGTGCTGCCCTCGATCATCACACCGTTCCTGCAGACCTACCCCGACATCCGCCTGGAGGTGGTCACCGAAGAAAGCTTCGTCGACATGCTTGCAGCCGGATGCGATGCCGGCATTCGCTACGACGAACGCCTGGAGCAGGACATGATCGCGGTGCCCATAGGCCCGAGGTTCCAGCGTTTTGCGACGGCTGCGTCACCGGCCTATCTGCAGGCCAGAGGACGCCCCGAGCACCCGCGAGATCTGCTCGCGCATGCCTGTCTGCGAGGAAAATTCCCCAGCGGGGTCATACCGCTGTGGGAATACGAGCGGGACGGCGATACCGTCAAGGTTGACCCCACAGGCCCTCTCACCGTCAGGATAGGCGGAGCGTTCGATCTGACTGTGCAGGCCGCCATCGACGGGCTGGGCGTTGTTCATCTGTTCGAGGACTGGCTACGCCCTCACCTGGACAGCGGCGCACTGGAACCGATACTCGAACCCTGGTGGCAGCGCTTCACCGGGCCGTATCTGTACTACCCGGGGCGCCGCTACCTGCCCTCGCCGCTGAGGGCTTTCATCGACTTTATCAATACGCGCTGAGCCGCAGGCGGCATCAGCTCATCGCCACAACCGGACCCACGCCGCGCCGCGCTGGCGCGGCCATGGCGAACAACTCGTCGACGCGTCTGACTTCATCCGCACTCGGTTTGATGGCAACGGCACAGGCAACGAAGATGCCCGCATTAAAAATCAGACCGACGATGCCACTGGTCAACGAACCCAGTGCCGGAATGTCATCCGGGTAGATCGTGGTCAGTACGATGGCGATCACGATCCCCACCAGCATGCCGGCAATCGCGCCTTGCTTGTTGCCACGACGACTGAACACGCCGAAGAACAGCGGCACGGCCAACTGGATGATGCCCTGATAGGAAATCTGCGCCAGCAATTGCAGGCGGGCATAGTCGAAGGTCAGGTAGGCCAGTAATGAGGCCGCGGCAATGAACACCACCATGCCGACCTTGGCGAGAATGGTCTTCTCGCGATCACTGCGTGGCTTGCTCCAGGTCGCCAGGTCATTGGCAAACTGCGTGCCGCACACCTGAACGCAGCCGTCGACATGACCGATGCTGGCCGCCAGCACGATCATGATTGCCACGCCAAGCAGCCATGGCCCGCCGATGTCGAACAGTGACAGGAACCAGCCGTGTTGCGGATGAGCCGCGACATTCGGGTCCTGGCTGATTGCTGCGGCGAAGAGCATCAGAATGCCGTAGAAGCCGCCGACCAGCAGGATGGTCAGCAGCGTGCCCTTCTTCACCGAACGCACGCCGCTGGCGGTGTAGATGCGCTGAAAGCTCATCGGCCAGCACATCGAGCCGATAACGCCGGTAAAGATCAGGCTGAACATGTACATCGGCCCGTAGGTACTGCCTGCTCCGCCAGGAATCACCAGCATGCTGGCGGGCAACTGCGACAGGTTGCTGAACGACGCCTGCGCGCCGAACAGCAGGAAGATGCACAGCCCGGCGCACAACACATAGGCAATCAACCCCTGATACATGTCGGTCATGATCAGGCCGCGCATGCCCATGCTCACTGTCCAGTACTGACGAATCAGGATCACCACCACCCCGACCAGCAGGCAGGTGGTCACGCCCCAGCGGCCGAAGCTGGCGAACTGGAAAAGCGTCGCGAGGGCCTGAATCCCCATTACCACCCAGGGGAATACCGAGATGATGCCGATGATCGAAGCAATGCGTTTGACCACGGGACTGTTGAAGCGCATGCCCAGCAAATCCGGTTGGGTGGTCAGGTTGAAGCGCTTGCCCCAGGTCCAGGCACGATTGGCCATCAGGTACATCGCGGTTACGCCCAGCGTGGCGTAGACCATGCCGTAAAAGCCCAGCGCGCCACCGACCGACAAGGCGAAAAACGCCGTGAACGTTGCGCCCGGCCACCAGGAGTTGGTGTAGCACATGGCGATGAACCACGGCCCGTAAGAGCGACCACCCACCGCGTAATCGGAAAAGCTCTCGCTCTTGCGGTTCGTCGCGTACAGCACCGCAATCATGCCCGCCAGAAACACGCCGATCAGGCCGAAGGTGATGTAAAGATCCGAAACCGTAGTCGTACTGATCATTGCCCGTCCCCCTCTTGTGGAATTTCACCCAGCAGCGACTCGACCACGTAGAGCATCCACAGGCCCAGCCCCATGAGCACCGCGATCAGAATCCAGTAGAAGATCGGCAGCGGAATGCCGAGCACCAGCACGCTGCTGCCGCTGACCTTGAGGTAAAACGGCGGAAACAGCGCCATCATCAGCAGCGCGAAGAAGTACAGGCCAAACACCAGATTCTTCAGGCGGCCGGGGGTAGAAAGGGACGGAACGTTACTCATGGAGTGCTCCTTGAATTTCAGGATCTGGCTATGGATAAGTGATCGGATAAAACTCAAGCAGTGAAAGAAACACGCGGTTACCCGCTACTTTTTTATTATTGAAATACTTGCCTTACATGTTCAAAGGCGCGCCGGACGAGATCGACTCAGGCCTGCCGCAGCCAGGTTTCCCATTGCGAATCATTGATGATGCTGCGCGCCCGCATGTGTTTCCAGGCGCCGTACTTGTAAAAGTCGAAGTCCAGTTGCGACACCGCGTGCTGCACCATCGCCCAGGTCGACCATTTGATGTCGGCCAAGGCCTTGTTGAGCTTGATCCGCGCTACGGTTTGCGCGCTGACCTGGCCGAAGTAGTCCTCGATCAGCGCCAGCTCCATGTCGTCGCTGAAAAACATCTCGCCGAACCACAGCGCCAATTCGTAATGGCGGTCGTTGTTGGAGGCGTACTCGAAATCCACCAGACGAATCTGGCGATCCGCGTTGAGCATGAAATTGCCTGCCAGCGTGTCGTTCATGCACGGCGCCAGATCGATCCCGGAAGCTTGCAGCGCAGCTTTTGCGCGCTGGTATTGCAGGCACAGCCAGTCGTCATCCTGAGGCTTGATGCCCTTGAGTTCGGCCACCTGGCTCTGGTGCTCGGTGATCATGTCGAACACGGTCTTGGTCTGTTGCAGCAGCGGCTGATCGTTGAACGCCTTGAGCCCGCGCAGGGCACTGTGGCGTATGTCGCGTTGCAGGAAGTCATGGTTGGACGACGCCCGCCAGCCCTCCATGAATTCGAACACCTCGACACCGAAGGCTTCGAGAAAGGCGAAAACCGGCGCGCCATAACCGGTTTGCGCAGCTTTCACACTGGCCTCGTGAGCAGTGTGACGATCAATGAACATCTCTGTACCGACGCCTGGCACCTTGAAGAAGTACGCTGTGTCGGCACCCTCGACCTCGACCCGCCAGTTGGTGTTGGAAATGCCACCACTGACAGGCTCGTAGTCAACGCGGCGGCCCTGCCAGCTGTCGATGCTGCGCACGGCGGCTTCCAGTTGTCGCTCCTGGGTACTGACCGACTGCCCTAACGTTTTCATGCTCTACCCTCCTGAACCTGACGCATCCAGCCTTCCAGCCGCGGGTCCTGAACGCACTGCCGACACCGCAGCAGCGTCCATTGCCCGACCTTGGAAAACTCCAGTGGCCGCGAGGACGTGGTACCGGCCCAAAGCCCCCACAATGTCCAGTACCAGTCGTTGATCAGCGCATACAGACGGCACACGGCGTAGTCGATTTCCAGGCATTGCCCGGCCCACGCGCCGATTCCTTCGCGCCACTGGCGCTCGAACGAATAAAGCTCGTTGAGGGTAATCGCCACGTCGTACCACGGGTCCATGCAGCCACCGTAGTCAAAATCCACCAGACGCAACTGACCTTCGCTGGACACCATGACGTTGCTCGACACACCGTCGCCGTGCAGCGGAACCGCTTGCACGGATCGGCTCTGCAGCGCCTGCCAGGCCATGTCGACGCAACGGTCGATCCATTGATGCTCGGCAGGCAGCGCAACGTTGTCGCGTTCGCACACTGCGCGCAGGCGCTCGATGTCCGCCATTGGCGAGCGCACCACATCAGGCACCGGCCCGGCATGCACCTGCCGCTTGAGTGCCCACAGTGCCTGAAGCCGGCCGGGTGCGAGCAGATCGTCGAGCCGCGCAGCTCGCCAGTCCGGGCCCAGATCCTCGAAGATCAGCACGCCAGTGGCCTGGTCTGCCCCAAGTAAACGCGGTGCAGCAGCGCTAAGCCCGGCACAGTCGCTGGCCTGGGCTACCGTGTCGAAATCGATCAGTGGCGCCATGTCGGCATGCAGAACCTTGGCGTAGCAACCGCCCTGCGCACTGCTGACCCGAAAGCCGGCCCACTCGGTCGACAGTCTCGAGGGTGACGCAACGCCCTGGGTAACGTTCTCGATCCCGGCGTCTGCCGCGAACCCGCAATGTGCCAATGCGCTGCGCAGGCGTGTGGTCAAGTCGTCGGCATATGACATGGTCAGCCCCTCAACCAAATGAAGCGGACGAGGTGCAAGCCCGATGCAACAGACCGGTCAGCATGCGCAAACCGTTGTGCATGTCCTGATCGCTGGTGTATTCGGCCTCGTTATGAGAAACGCCATTACTGCTGGGGATGAACAGCAGGCATACGGGATAGCGCCTGTTCAGACTGATCGCGTCGTGACCGGCCACGGTCATGCTGTCGGTGGTCGACAAACCCAGCTCGGCGCCTACGTCATGCGCCAGTGCAGCGAACCCTTCATGCAGCCTGGCAGGTGAGCGCAGCACGCTGCTTTCCACTTCAAACGCGGTCATGGTCTTGTCAGCGATCGCACGCAGCGTTGCATCCAGGCGTTCCGAGGCAGCACTTAGCAGATCGACGTCGCGGGAGCGGTACTCAATCAGCAGCGATACCCGCGACGGCACCACGTTGGGCGAATTGGGGTAGACCTCGATACGCCCTACCGAACTGTGCATCTGCACGCCGTGCTGCAAGGCCTCGTCATGCACCGCAGTGATGGTGTGTGCGGCGGCCAGCAACGCATCCCGGCGCGCGGCCATGGGCGTGGGGCCGGTGTGATTCTGTTCGCCGTCGAAACGTACCCGCCGTTTCAGGGCGGCCCAGGTCTCGCGCACCACGCCGATCGCCGTCTGGCTGCTTTCCAGGCCAGCGCCCTGCTCGACATGAATTTCGACATACCCGGCAATGTTCAAGTCAACCTGATCATTGCCCAGATAACCGATGGCCTGCAGGGCGTCCTTGAGACGGATACCGTCGCCATCGCGGCTTTCCCAGGCGCTGTCCAGCGTCAAGGCACCGGTGAACACACCACTGCCGATCAGGCTCGGCTGAAAGCGCGCGCCCTCCTCGTTGGTCCAGTTGACGACCGCCAGATTGCAGCGCGGGACTTCACCACGCTCAAGCAATTGCCGCGTCAGACTGGACACCGCCACGGCGCCGGCAAGCACGCCGTATACGCCATCGAAACGCCCGGCACTCGGTTGGCTGTCCAGGTGCGAACCGCAGAGCAGATAAGGCGCATCCGGATCAAAGGTCATGAGGCCGAACAGGTTGCCCACCGCATCGATACGGACTTCGAAGCCGTGCGCTTCGAGCCAGCCATTAAACAGGTCACGTACCTGACCGTCTTCAACCGAGGCCGCCAGCCGATGCAGGCCACCGGCCGGTGTCGCACCGATGGCCGAGCTTTGCCGAAACAAGGCTTCGAACGCTGCCAGATCAGTTGCGCTCGGCTCGATCAGCTCAGGAATAGAGGGTATCGACATGATCGTTCTCCAGGCGTGTCGCAAACTCGTCGGATAGCGCGCGATTGGTGACCAGGGTGGTGATCGCGGCAAATGGCAGGGTGTTGATGAAGGTGCGATGACCGAACTTGCCATCGTCGGCCAGCACCACACTGCGCGTGCAATGCCTGACCAGCGTTCTGCGCAACATGGCTTCTGGCTCCTGGTAATCCATCAGGCCGAAGTCCAGATCAATGCCGCCGATGCCCATGAAGGCAATGTCGTAGTGAAACTGCCGGGCGAATTCCAGCGTGTGGGGGCCGATCAAGGCGTTGTCGGTACGTCGCACGTCGCCGGGCGCAACCAGAACCTGATTGTCGCTCTGGTGCGATATCAGCTGGGCGATGTCCAGCGAATTGGTGATGATCTTCAGCTGGCTGAATCGGGTCAGTTGCTGGGCCAGCGCCAGCGTCGAGGTACCGGTGTCGAGGAAGATCGCCATGCCTTCGCTGACCAGTTGCGCAGCGCGCACAGCGATGCCCGCCTTGGCGCGAGGCTTGAGCCTGCTGCGCTCCTGCAGCGGTAATTCTTCGCTGGACCTGGGCAGAATGGCGCCGCCGTGAATTCGCCTTAACCTGCCCTCCTCCTCCAGATGTTTGAAGTCGCGGCGGATGGTCTCTTCGGAGACGAACAGCAATTGTGCAAGGTCCGACGCCTTGACCCGCTGTTGTTGAACGAGCAGACGCATGATTTCGTCCAGGCGCGGCTGATTGAGCATGGGGGTGACATTCCGTTGCAAAGTGATGACTCCAGTGTCCGGGCCCTTGGGCCGCTGATCTGCGTGCAAGAGCGACATGTCTATTGCCCCGAAACCGGTGGCAGGTGCTGATCCCAGGCCGCGATGGCCTCTACCGCAGCACAGAACTGCAGCACCTGGGCATCGGCAAAGCGTGGGCCGACGACCTGCAGACCGATCGGCAGTCCTGCGTCGCTCCGCCCACAAGGCAGATTGGCGGCCGGGTTGCCAGTGATGTTGAAAGGGTAAGTGAACGGCGTCCAGCGCGCCCACGGTACAGCGCCGTCCTGTCCGGCATAGCCGACGGGCGCTACATCGTCTGCGGCAAACGGCAGGATCGGCAGCGTGGGCATGAGCAGCAGATCGTAATCGTCAAACAGCGCGTGCACGTGATTGGCGAACGCCGCACGCTGTTGCAGGGCCTGTAGATAATCACTCAGGCTGTACTGGGCAGAGCGCGTGATCAGATCGGCAAAGCCCGGATCGAGCTGGTCCAGTTTCTGCGCAAGCGCCTTGCCATAGGCAATACCGCGCCCGGCGACCCACAGGGTTTCGAAGGTTGCCAGCGGGTCCTGCCAGTCCGGCTTGAGCGTGCTGACTGTAACGGGCAGCGACCTGGCGATATTGCCCACGGCGGCGTCAACCGCTGCAGCGACTTGCGCATCGACCGGCGTGTCGAACAGCGTCGGGCAGAAACCGATGCGCAAGGGCTTCAGCGGCTGGTCGCAACGGGCCAGAAAGGATTCGTCGGGGGCTGGCAGCGCCTGATGATCGAGTGGATCGGGGCCCGACAGAATGTCGAACAGCAACGCGCTGTCGCGCACGCTTCGGGTGATCGGCCCGGCATGACTGAGCATTTCGGTGGCCGACCAGGGCCAGGTGGGAATACGCCCCAATGTGCCTTTGAGGGCAAATGCGCCACAGAACGAGCCCGGTATGCGCACCGAGCCGCCGCCGTCCGAGCCCAGGGCCGCAGGCACCATGCGCGCCGCCACGGCGATGGCCGAACCGGAGCTGGAGCCGCCGCTGGTGAGGCTCGGGGCCCACGGGTTGCGTCCGTTGCCGAACACCCGCGACGTACTGGAGCCCGTCCAGCCGAACTCGGTGGTCGCTGTCTTGCCGAGAATGATCGCGCCAGCGTTTTTGAGGCGACGGATGATGGGTGCATCCTGTACCGGCACCGACTCCAGCGCAGTCAACGACCCCCGCGTGGTGCGTAGTCCTGCAGTGGAAAAGAGATCCTTGATGCCGAAGGGTATGCCGTGCAGCGGCCCGCGTAGCTCACCGCGCTGCAGTTCGGCCGTCATGCCTGCGGCCTGTTCGAGCGCGGCATCGGTGTATACGTCACCGAATGCATTCAGTGTGGAATTGTGGGTTTCGATCGCTGCCAGGCACAACTCGGTCAAACGTATCGGCGTCAGGCCCCCTTCGCGAACACGCGTGGCAGCTTCAATCACGGTAGGCATGGAAGATGGCTTGGACTCAATCAAAGCAGATACCTCTCAGACACTTATGCGTAATGCACGGCACCAACGACTGTCGGGGCATTACATTCAGCAGGCTCTGATGAGTCAAGTGGGTTTTGTTGGATATATTGAATTTGTGGTTTTAAATTTTGTAACAGCACCGTCACGGTGCCGAAAAACGCGCAAAAAGACGCGTCGCACAATTGCGGTGCGCGATTTAAAGCAGAAAAGAAGGGGGAGATTCGGCCAGAAAGGACTGCGCCTGTCAGCGGCGCAGTCCTGTCATTGAGATCGGTCTTTCAGGTCAGCGATCAGACCGCCAGATCGTGGGCATGGAACTCGCTGACGCCGACCAGCTGGATTTCAAAGTCCGCATGCAGGTCGCCGTTGACGTTGCCGGACAGCACATGATCGGCGAAACGCAGTTGGCCAGCGCCGGTGAACTCGCCGCTGCCGATGAAGCTGAAAGCATCGAGGGCCTTGGTGTCCACGTTGGCATCCATCTTCAGGAAGCTGAGTTTGTCGCCTTGCTGGCTATTGAAGTCGGTGATCACGTCGCTGTTGTGGCCTTTGCCCATTTCCGACAAATCGTTGAACACGAAACGGTCGGCGCCGCTACCGCCAGTCATGATATCGGCGCCCTGACCGCCCACCAGTTTGTCATTGCCGGCACCGCCGAAAAGAACATTGTCCGCATCGTTGCCGGTCAGAGTGTTGTTGCGATCATTGCCCAGCACGGTAAAGGCGCCCTCGCCTTTGAGGTGGACATTCTCGAAGTTCGCCAACGTCCCGGTATTGAGGTTGATGACCTGTGCGATGGGCGAGGTATTGTCGTAGGTGATCTTCAGCGTATCGATGCCCTGGTCGGCCTTTTCCTGAACCAGGTCCAGTTCGCCTGCCTGATCAATGACGTAGGTATCGTTGCCCAGCCCGCCGATCATGGTATCCAGCCCGCCGCGGCCATTGAGCACGTTATCCAGATCGTTGCCGATCAGCGTGTCATTGAAGGCAGAACCTATGGCGTTTTCAATGTGCGCACCGTAGGCGATCGCCAGACCGGAATTCATCGACGTCGGCGCGTCAGGGTTCGCGTTGTAATCGAGAAACGCCTTGCCGATGGTGCTGAACTCACCCTCGTTGAGGTTGATTTTCACCGATGCTTCCTGATTGCTGGCATCAATGGTGTCCTTGCCGCCAGCGTCCCAGATGGTCTCGAATACCGACTGCCCGGGTGCCCATTTGTAGACGTCGTCGCCGGTGTGATAGTGGGTGTTGGCGCCGTATATGAACTGCATGGCCGCAACATCGAGCAGCATCGGCGTGGTGGGCTTGAAGCTGTAATTGTTGGTGTAGCTCATGATGGTGTAACGCGCATCTTCGAATTTGGCATCGAGCAGCACATCGTTGTACTGCGAGGCTTCGAACGAATGCTTCAACCCCAGTGCATGACCGGTTTCATGCATGAACGTGAGGTAATCATCCGTGCCCTTGGCAGGATCGGCCGCGTTGACGTTCGGCCCGATCCAGACATCGCCGGAGCGGCCCAGCGTACCCGGCGCATAAGCCTGGCCAAACTCTGTACCTTGCAGGCCCTTGAAGCCGCCGAAACGGATGTCTCCGACATTATCGGGGGTGTCCTGAACCTCGGTGAACTTGATATCTGCCACCGCACTCCAGGCATCCAGTGCGCTTTTTGCGGCTGCCGCCTGGGCGTCGGTCAGCGAATAGGCATCGCCGGGCTCCTGAGAGCGACTGTAATCAGTGGCGTAGACCGAGTCGGCTTTATGAAAGCTGTAAGTCAGATGGGTGCCGGACGAATCCCCAAGCCAGAATGGCCCCCATAACAGGCTGGTGACTCGGTCGTCGGGAGCTCCCTCGGGCAGAAGTTCGGCAGGACTTGATTCATTTGGGCCGGGCATCGGCGTTGCTCCAGAAGAATACGGACGTTATTAATGGGCTCATGACTTTTGCCAAGGCAAAAACCGGAAGCAGTTTATTACACGGCACGCAAAATATGGACATAATAAGTTACAAAAACAGTACTCTGAAAGGCCGACTCATTACTCTCGACACCTGGCAACTTCTTATGACGAGTGAACTTTAATTCTCATGACAGGCGTCATTTAATGGCGCGCCGTTATATAGACTGGAAGCACCGGCGATGACAATAAGAAGTGACTGTTCCGAGAGAGTTCGAACACGATCTTGACGCCCTTCGATTGCGCAGGACTGCTTCACTGCGTGTCGAACGAGCAACCTGAATAAAGGGGACACCGGCACGCCGAGCTGATTTATGCAGCGTATGCCTTGCTGCGCTCTATGGATCATAGGCATCATAAGACCTATTTCATCCGATCGCGGTGCGCCCCATGACCCACCACCCTGCGCCACTTCCCGCCAGCGAGGAAGAACGTGTCCTGTCCCTTGAGCATCTCAAGATACTGGACAGTGCTCCCGAGCAAGACTTCGACGACATTGTGCTGCTCGCGACAACACTGTGCGACGCGCCCATTGCGCTGGTCTCGCTGGTTGACCGAGAACGCCAGTGGTTCAAGGCCTGCATCGGCCTGGACGTGCAGGAGACGCATCGCGACCTGGCATTCTGCGCCCACGCCATCCTGCAGCCCTCCGATGTGCTGGTGGTGGAAGATGCAACCACCGATCCTCGCTTCAGAGAGAGCCCGCTGGTGCTGGGGCCTCCTTACATCCGCTTTTATGCGGGTGCGCCGATTCGTACCGAGGCCGGTCATGCACTGGGCACCGTCTGCGTGATCGATATCTGGCCGCGCGTACTGAGCGAACAGCAACGTCGTGCCCTGCTGGCACTGGCGCGGCAAACCGCAGCCCTGATGCAATACCGCCTGGTCTCGGAGCAACGTGACCAGCACGCCGCCGAGCTGGCACTGGGACTCGAAAGCGCACAGAGCCAAAGCCTGGCGCTGGAGCGCAACCTGCGCCAGTCGCAACGGGTGTCATCGCTGGGCATGCTCACGGCGAGCATCGCTCATGACTTCAACAACCTGCTCCAGGCACTGAGCGCCAGCCTGCAACTGATCCGCATGCGCTCACGCCGCCCGACGGACGTCGAAACGCTCAGTGATACCGGACTGCGGGCAGTGGATCACGGTCGCCAATTGGTAACTCGCCTGCTCAACAGCGTTCGCCAGGACGGTTCCGAACTGATCTGCATCGATGTCAGCGAACGGATCGATGCAGCCCGTGATCTTCTGTTGCGTTCGGCGGGCGACACGCTGGATCTGTCATTCGACTTATCCGCCCAGGGCTGGGGCGTGTTGTGCGCCGAAGCGCAATTGCATACCACCTTATTGAATCTCCTGAGCAATGCGCGTGATGCAATTTCAGGCCCCGGCAAGGTGCATATCTCGACCCGGCTGGAATCCGTCAAGGACGACCCGCAATTCCCGGAAGGCGATTATCTGGTACTCAGCGTGAAAGATAACGGTCCCGGCATGACAGCCGAGCTCAAGGAGCAGATCTTCGAACCTTTCTTCACGACCAGAAGTTCGGACCCGGGTGCCGGGCTTGGCCTTGTTCAGGTGCAGGAGTTTGCGGTAAATGCCGGCGGAGGCGCACGCGTTGAAACAGCACCGGGAAGCGGCACTACCGTGCATCTCTACTTGAGAATACTGGGCCCGATCAGTGCAACGAATGCACCAGCCCATATAACCGAACAATAACAACGGCTCATCGCCGGCGAGGCATGGTTACTTCAGATACCCGTTAAATAAAAATGGCCGGACATTCACTGTTCGGCTTTTTTATTTTCTAACCTGCTTCATCCTGTCGCCAGGTTCCTCAAGGCCAATGGCGTCGTATCACCTCGTTGACCAGCGGCTCGGCGTCAACCTGTAACAACAGCGCATGAAAATCCGGCCGGGTGTTACGCAGGTGCTCCCGCGTGCCACTCCATCGCGTCACGACAGAGGCCAGAATCTCCACTGCGCCGGGCGCATCGCAACGCCAGATCCCGGCATCACCAAACAGGTCGGCAAACGTCTCCCAGTGTTCATGCAACCGCGTCCGGGCGCCCGCTTCGAGCAGCCTCTCCAGATCATCGTCGGAACCTGCCAGCCAGCGCTGCGGGTAATCAATGATCCCGATGGCGGCGTAGCAATTGGCTGCAATGTAAACCAGCGCGCGTAGCGCTTGAGCACGCTGCGCGGACTTGCCAGGCAGAAGTCCGGAGTCGGGGTGCTCCAGGCCCAGATGAATCAGGATCGCCGCACTTTCAGTGAGGACCGCGCCATCGGCGAGTACCAGCGTGGGGACTTGCATCAACGGGTTGACCCGCCTCAACGCCTCCTTGCCAGCCCCCTCCTCCCAACCACAGGCTTCGCACAGGGTAAAAGGCACCGAGCAGCGCCGAAGCGCTATCTCGATCGCAGCCGAACCCGAACCTTGCGTGCCGAAAAGCGTGTACATAGCAGTGCTCCTTGCCAGGTGCTGCCGGCTCACTCCGCGCGGTTACACCGTCGGGGGAGCGAACAAATGGGCGTGCATGAAATCAATGAAGACTCGCAGGCGCAGCGAAAGATGCTTGCTGGACGGCCAGAGCAATCTGAACGTTCCGGTATGCACCGTGTAGTCATCCAGGACAGGTATCAGCTCGCCGTTGCGAATGGCCGATGAAATCATGAAGTCCGGCAGACAGGCAATTCCCAACCCGGCCCGCGCAACGTCCACCAGAATCTCGGTGGTATTACACACCATGGCCTGGGGTAACTCGAGATCGTCGACGCCTGCTTCACGACGCAGCGGCCAGTGTTCAAACCTTCCCGTGGAGGGAAACTTGTGCAACAGACAGGCGTGCTGACTCAGGTCCCCAGGATGCCGGGGTATACCGTGCCGGGCAAAATAGTCCGGAGCGCCGACAATGCGCAATTGGAAACTGCCCATCCGCTTCGACATCAGCCCAGAGTCACCGGGATCGCCGGTGCGTAACACGATATCGAAGCCCTCCTCAATGATATCGACCATGCGGTCCGAGAAATCGATGTCCAGTTCGATATCGGGATAGGTACGCATGAAGTCGATGATCACCGGCATCACCAGTCCGCTGACCAACGGCAAACTGATCCGCAACCTGCCCTTGGGCAAGTCTCTGGCATTGCTCAACTCCATTTCCGCCGCATCCAGCTCCGACAGGATCCGTCGGCAACGCTCCAGGAATATCGAGCCTTCCAGCGTCAGGGCGATACTGCGCGTACTGCGATGAAAAAGGCGGACGCCGAGGCTCTCCTCCAGACGGCCGATACTCTTGCCGATCCCCGACGAAGAGATGCCCAGGCGCTTTCCGGCCTGGGTAAAACTCCGTGTTTCGGCAACCAGAACGAACACGGCGATGCTTCCGAGCGATTCCAATACCCACTCCTATTCAGGACAACCTTGTCCCATACGTTCGGAACATAAGCCTGTTTTTGTTTGCGGGCGCAAGCCCTAATCTCCCGGCAGGGCGATCGCTCTTGGATAACCGCGTGCACCACGGCAAAACCCGGGCACGCTTCACAGGGACACTGCACATGACCACAGCACGCCAGGTTCCAACACAGCCCACCGCCGGGCGATGGGGACAACTGCTCGCCGCTTGCCTGACCGGCATTCTGATCCCGTTATGCTTCACAGGTCCTGCCGTGGTGCTGCCGTCGATAAACCAGGCGCTGGGTGGATCAGCCGTCGAGCTGACCTGGGTCATCAACGCCTACATCCTGACCTACGGCAGCGCGATGATGGCCGCCGGGAGCCTCACGGATATCTACGGCAGAAAACGCGTCTGGTTGATCGGGCTGGCGATATTCGTGCTCTCCACCTTCGCCATTCCGGCGGCCTCTTCCGTGGTCCAGATAGATTTGCTCAGACTGGTTCAAGGCCTGGGCGGCGCGGCAGCGTTCGCCGGGGCGATGTCGTCGCTTGCCCAGACCTTTCATGGCGCCGACCGTACCCGAGTCTTCAGCCTGCTGGGCACCACCTTCGGTATAGGTCTGGCCTTCGGCCCTCTGGCAGCCGGCTCGCTGGTGGATTCGGCTGGCTGGAAATGGTCATTCCATGCGACTGCACTCATCGGCGTCGCGGGATTTTTGCTGGTGCTGTTCAGCGCCACCGAGTCAAAGGATCCCGACGCCACGGGCATGGACTGGCCGGGCGCAATCAGTTTTACCGCAGCATTGACCCTGTTCACTTATGCAATTCTGCTCGCCCCTGAAGAGGGCTGGACCGATCCATTGGTGATGGGCGGCATCATCGGCTCACTGCTGCTGTTCTGGGTATTCATTGCGGTGGAGCGACGCGTCGCCCGTCCCATGCTGGATCTCTCGTTGTTCAAAAGCGCGCGCTTTGTCGGCGTGCAGATTCTTGCAGCCACTCCCGCATTTTTCTTTGTCGTGCTGATCATCATGCTGCCGGCGCGCTTCATTGGCATCGACGGCCTCAGCGCCCTTGAAACCGGGCAGATGATGACCGCGCTGGCCGCGCCCCTGCTGATCGTGCCCCTGCTTGCCGCGCAACTGGCACGTCGTTTCACGTCGGGACTGCTGTCCGGCGTCGGGCTGCTGCTGGTGGCGGCCGGACTGCTATGGCTGGCGCTGGCACTGGACAGCGGCGCGATCAGGACAGCGTTGCTGCCGATGGCCTTGATCGGTATCGGTATCGGCCTGCCCTGGGGGCTGATGGATGGCATGGCGATCAGCGTCGTCGAAAAGGAACGCGCCGGCATGGCCACCGGCATCTTCAATGCGGTGCGCGTTTCGGCGGACGGGATCGCTATCGCAATCGCCGGTGCCCTGCTGGCTACGTTCATTCAATGGGGACTTTTCGACGCACTCAAGGGTGTCTCACCTGATGCAGTCACCGAAGCGGCCAACCGCGCTGCCCTGGGCGATCTGCACAATGCGACAAGCCTGCTGTCCGGTCAGTCAGCGTTGCTGCACCAAGAGTACGTCAATGCATTCCGCAATCTGCTGTTCATTCTCAGCGCCGCCACCGTGCTGACGGCGGTGGCGGTCTTTGCCCTGCTTGGTCGCGTACGCGCTCATGAAGAACCGCCCATAGAGCCCTCCGACACGCTTGAACTGGCGGGTGAAACCAAGTGAGTCCCTATGAAATACCCGGCGCAAAGCGCCATCCCGCCTTTGCAAAGGTGTTCGCGCCGGGACATCTCACGTTCGGTCTGATCGCGCCACTGGAGGGCTACCCGGACTCCGCAGCACCGACCATGAAAGACCATCTGGCCCTCGCCATTCAGGCCGACAAGGCCGGTTTCGCCGCGCTGTGGCTGCGCGACGTACCGCTTCTCGATCCGGGGTTCGGCGACGCCGGTCAGGTGTTCGATCCTTTTGTCTACGCCGCGCTACTGTCTGCGGTCACCCGGCAAATCTGCATCGGCACGGCAGGCATCATATTGACGTTGCGCAATCCGCTGATGGTTGCCAAACAGGCGTGCAGCGTCGACGTGTTGCTCGAAGGACGCTTCCTGCTGGGTGTGTCTACAGGGGACAGGCCCGGCGAATATCCCGCGTTCGGCGAGCGTTTCGAGACCCGCGCAGAACGCTTCAGAGACGGCGTCGAACTGCTGCACGCGGTGACCGAGCAGTCTTTTCCAGTGTTCAAATCGCGTCATTACGGGCAACTCAATGGCACGCTGGATCTACTGCCGAAACCGGTTTTCGGGCGGCTGCCGATGCTTGCCATCGGCCGCTGTCAGCAGGACATCACATGGCTGGCCAATAACATGGACGGCTGGATATGGCATCAGAGCGGCTTCGACACCTTGCCTGAAGTGATCAATCACTGGCGCAGCGCCAATGAGCAGATGCAGTTCAAGCCCTACGGCTATGCGACGTTCTTCGACCTGGACGAGAACAAGGACGCGCCGATGAAAGTCGGCCGTGGAATCAGTACCGGGCGCAACGCCCTCATCGCCCTGTGGCAGCGTCAGCGGGAACAGGGTGTTTCGCATGTGGCGCTGAACCTCAAGCCACTGAGGCGTCCGGCCACAGAAGTGTTACAAGAGCTGGAAGAGTATGTGCTGCCGTACTTCCCGACCCGCCGGGGTGATCATGCCTGACCGAATACTTCGTCGGCACGGCCACCGCAGGTTCAGGATGTAGCAAGGACGAACGATCCAACTATCGACCTGGGAGGTCACGATGCGCGCTGAAAAATCCTATCCGATAAAAACCAACCCGATGCGCAGCAGCGCGAACAAGATACAGCTGGGTGTTTTCTCCACCAATACCGAGGGCGGCTGCACCGTCACCAACGCGCCTGAACGCCTGCGCGGAGACGATTGGGCAGGCAACCTGGAAATCGCCCGGATTGCCGACGATGCAGGGTTTGAAGCCTTCATACCGGTCGGCCGCTGGAAAGGTTTCGGCGGCACCAACAATACCGGCGGTGTCTGTTTCGAAACCTACACCTGGGCTGCCGGGATTGCAGCCCTGACCAGTCAGATCGCCGTGTTCACCACCTCGCACCTGCCCACCGTGCACCCGCTGTTCGCGGCCAAACAGGCGGTGACCATCGACCACATCAGCGGCGGGCGCTTCGGGCTGAATATCCTTTGCGGTTGGTATGGCGCGGAAATGCGCATGTTCAACGGCCATATGATGGAGCACGACAAACGCTACGACTACGCAGAAGAGTGGCTGCACATTGCAAAAAATGCCTGGGAGCAGCAGACCCCGTTCGACTTCAAAGGCGAGTATTTCAACATCTGCGGCGCAATCTCGCAGCCACAACCTCTGAATAAACCCTACCTGATCAACGCAGGGGGGTCGCCACGCGGCAAACTCTTCTGTGCAGAACATTGCGACGCCGCGTTCCTGATCGTCAAACATCTGGACGGCGAACAGGCCGTGCGTGAGCAGATTGCATCCTACAAGGACCTGGCGAAACAGAAGTTCGGCCGCGACATAAAGATATGGTGTTATGGCTATGTGGTGCAGAAGGACACGCAAGAGGAAGCAGACGCTTACCTGGACTATTACGCCAACCAGGTCGGTGACGATGAGGGCTGCGACATCATCACCGGCGAGCTGGGTATCCAGACCGGCATTTTCACCCCCGAAGACGCCGTGCGTTTCCGTTTCCATTTCAAGGCCGGATTCGCCGGGGTGCCACTGGTAGGCACACCCGAGAAGATCGTGGAGCTGTTCAGGAAATATTCTGACTGGGGGATCGACGGCATTGCCCTGACGTGGCTCGATTACCATGAGGGTATAAAGGACTTCGTGAGGGAAACACTGCCACTGATGGAGGACGCGGGCCTGCGTGAATCCAGGGTTGTGGAGGCGATGACTTCGAAGGTGTCCGCAGAAGTAGCCTGATGGCCGGGCCTCCCTGGCGGTGCTGGCCAGGGAGGCGCTTATCCGGACAGCTTAAAGGGCCAACATGCGTTGCGGATTCAGCAGCGTCACCTCGGTGCGGCGCTCGTCGCTCAAGCCGAACGCGTCGAACCACTGCCCGCTCAGCGACAGCCACTGGTGGACATCGATCTGACTGGTCTGCCCCAGGTCCGAGCTGTAGACCACATTGCCGACATGGCTCAACACATCGCTGAAATCCTGCCGGTCCTGATAACCCAGCAAGTACGTCAGTGCGGTCTGCTCGATGTAGACCGATGGCTCTGTGCCGATCAGCGCCAGCTCGGCCGCGTCAAGACCGGTCAACGGATTGGCAGGCTGATTGAGCATCAACCTTGGCACACCGATGCGCAGCGCTTCGTCGATCAGCGTCCTGACTTCATTGGCATCGGCATGCCCGGTCGAGATCACCAGCGGATAGTCACGCGCCATTCTCAGAATATCCAGCGTCTGTGGCGTCAGCCGGCCGTTGTCCGATGTCACTCTGGCAGGCTTGATGGGCTTGTCCCGCAACAGCGGATGGCTCAGGTTGCGGGTCAGCGTACTGGCATGCGTCCTGCCGGTCACGGTTGGCAAGTGAACCAGGAAACGCCCGGGCTCATCGCCACGCAAACACAGGCTGCGCTCGACCACACGGTAGTCGATGCCGCCGGCAATCTCGTTCAGCACCACCGAGCCGCTGACCGGAAACCCCTGATCGCGCGCTTCCCACGCCTGGGCTGCCGTACACCCCAGATGATTCTTCAGCACCACCCTGCCCTGCACCCGCGCGTAGCACCTGCCCGCCTCGATCGCACCATGACGACGAATGAACGCGTCAGGATTGGCGTGGTAATGCACATCAATGAAGTTCAGCGCATCGACCTGACTCATTGCACGCACTCCTGGCGGGTCATCAGGAACGTGTCGATGCTGTCCAGCACCTGCTGCAAGTCATCCGCCAGCGGACGCATCCCGCCGCCGTCTATGCACAATGAGCGCTGCTGCAGGCCACTGGTACGCAGTACATGGCGTGCACTCACCAATTGCGACTTTTCACCGAACACGCTCAACACGCGGCCCTGGTAATCGAGCAGACATTCACTGACATCGACACCAGCCAGCAACCTGAAACCCACTGTCAAGCGCTGCCCCTGCATCGAAAGCGTCGCGTCACTCTCGTCGCCGGCGAGGCCTACTCGTTCATGCGACTGCCCGTCAGGCAGTACCAGATTGTCCAGCAGATGCCTGGCTTGCTCGACATGCCCCTGTTCGGCCAGGTCCGCCATATGTCCCAGCCTGGAATCGAGTAACCCGTCGGCCTTGGCCGGGGAAGACAGCAGCAGCAAGGCAGGTGTCGACTGCAGAAATGAAGTGCCTGCCAGTGCCTGCGCCAATGCACCGCCCAAGGCAACGCCGACCAGTACATCCGGCACACCCCATGGCTCGAGCGCGCAGGCCCAGCGCTCGGTAAAGGCACCAAAGTCCTCACCCTGCATAACGGGCAGCGACAGGGAATCAAACACCGTGACCTGAAAACCGGCGGCGGTGAAGTGCTCGATCAGCGGCTGGGCAAATCCACCCTCGTCCCAGACCGGCATCACCGGTGACAGAATAAAGACGCGCGAATGCCCGACACCAAAGGTCCGGAAGGTCATGCAATGACTCATGGCTTTTGCTCCTGCAAAAAGAACCAGACCCGCCTTGTCAAGCGGGTCCGGTCGTTGCTCCATCGTGAGGGCTCAATCGTGAAGGCTCAGCGGGGCGTGCGAAGGCGTTCGACACTGGCGGCATACCCGCGCAGGGTCGACTCGATAATCCGTTGCGCAGGCAGCACTTCCTTGATCAGGTCCGCGACTTCGCCCGCCCAGATGGCCCGGATACTGACATCATCGGCCGCCAGCGCGGCTTCATAGTCCAGGCGCAGTTGACCGGCTGAGGCAGCGAAAGCCTGCTCCTCACCCGCCCAGCTAGCGGAAAAGTCATTGCCGATCACGCGTCCGCTGTAGCCCTCCGGCCAGTCGATGCCGCGCACCTGATCAAAGATCCGGGTTCGCACCGTATCGCTCGCAACCGCCTGCAGCAGTCGCTGCTTTACCCGTTCGGAAGGCAGTGCCTCCTGCGAAGCCAGAAAACGCGTGCCCATCATCACGCCGTCCATGCCCAGCGCCAGCGCAGCAGCCATGCCGCGCCCATCGGCGATCCCGCCGGCACCGATCAGCACGACATGCTCACCCACCGCGTCGCGGACCGCCGGGAACAGCGGCAATGAAGCGCGGCGCAAACTGTGACCACCCGCCTCGGCGCCTTGTACGATCAGCGCATCGGCACCAGCGTCCAGCGCTTCAAGCGCCTGATCGACGTCGTGCACCTGAACGATGACTTTGGCATTGGCCTGATGGATGGGCCTGACGAAAGGGCGTACATCACCAAACGACAGGGCAACCACCGCCGGACGATACTCCAGCGCCAGGTGAAGCAATTCGAACTGTTTGGCCACGGTAAACATGACCAGGCCTACGCCCCAGGGTTGCTGCACCTCGCGCATCATCTCCAGTTCACGCGCCATCCATTGCGGGTCGCCGTAACTGGCACCCACCAGGCCAAGGCCACCGGCACGGGAAACCGCAGCCGCCAGACGCCCACCGGACGCGCCGCCCATGGGCGCCAGAATCAGCGGGTGGTCAATACCCAGAAGTGAGGTCAGTGCTGTATTGATCGTGGTCATCGCATAATCCCTGTGCAAATCCGAGTGAATGTCAGACGAAGGCGGCCTGTGCGCCGCCCTCTTCTGCCGGTCGTGGCTCAGCCGGCCTTCTGTAAGGCAATTTCAGGGGTGATGTACTCGGCCACGTTGTACAGGTGATATTCCCAGGTGCCGGTTTCTTTCAACCGCGAGTAACGCGACAGAAACTCTGCGTCGCTAAACAGCGACTCGAACTGGCTGCGATCGCTCCATTGCGCCTGATTGATGACGGTCTTGCCGTCGGTGCTTCTCATCAATCGGCTCCATTTGAAGGCACTGTAAGTGCGTGCCACGTAGCTGACGGTTTCTTCGAGAATCTGAATGGCCAGATCCTGAGCCCCCTCGTTTACCTGTACGACATTGACCAGATAGACCGCGTTGTCATCGGTGACGGATTGAGCGTCGAACAATTCCATTTTCATCATCATTTCCATTCAAGTGGGAAGGCAGATCGGTTCACGCCTGTGAAGGCACAGCGACGCTGACTTTTTCAGCGTCAGTCAGCCAGGGCTGGTCGTATCGATAGGTGCTGCGGGCTTTTTCCAGGGGCCAGCCAGCCGATATGGCTTCAATGATGCTGCGCTCTGTGTGCTCGATCGCCTGGGCACGGCGTACGACCTCGACGGCCAGTTGCTGTGGAATCACCACGCACCCGCTGCCATCACACACCAGAAGGTCGCCGGGCCGGACCGCTACGCCAGCGATGAGCAGAGGCACCTGTACAGCCTGAAGTCGAGCGCGATTCTTTGCTGACTGCATGAAACGTCCGCGACTGAACAATGGGTAACTGCACTCGATGACCGTATCGATATCGCGTGCCACGCCATCGATCACGGTGCCCTTGATGCCATTGGCCAACGCGAAGCGGGTCATGATATCGCCCCATACCGTGCAGTCCTGGCGTCCGTTGTTTGAGGAGACAATCACCGCACCCGCAGGTACGTGATCGATATAGTTGGCAGCACCCTTGAAGGCCGCAGAGGCATCGACCGGCTCGTACTGCACGGTAAATGCGATACCTACGCAACGAGTGCCAGGTACTTGCGAGGCAATACCCGAAAGCCCACCTTGGATCCCCAGGCTGTCCAGCGCGTCAGACAAGGACGCAGTGTCGAGATGTTCACATGCCTCCAGCACGGCTTGCGCAATGGGTACAGCTTCAAAGTGCGCTGACATGACGTTCTCCCTGTGCTGCAACCTGTTCGTTGCCATACCCGAACGTGCGGGACTGCAACTCGATGCACTGTTGAACGATCGCGTCGCCCACCTGGGCCGTGGAATGGGAACCGCCAAGGTCATACGTGCGTGTGGATGTACGAGAAACCAGGCTGACGGCCTGGCTGATACACGCCGACTCGGCCGGGAACCCCAAATGCTCCAGCATCAGTGCGATGGCCATGAACATCGCGCCGGGGTTGGCCTTGTTCAACCCCGCATGGGCAGGAGCGCTGCCGTGTACCGGTTCGAAATAAGCCCCTGAATTGCCGAAGTTGCCACTGGGCGCAAACCCCAGGCCTCCCATGACTCCGGCGCCGAGATCGGAAAGAATATCGCCGAACATGTTCTCGGCAACGATCACCCCGAACCGCTCGGGACGCTGCACCATCCACAGGGCAACCGCATCGACATTCTCGATGACCCCGGTCACGTCCGGATACCGCTGAGCTGTTGCTTCGAAGATGCCCCGTGCAAAGGCGCTGCTGTGCCGCAGGACCATGGGTTTGTCGACAAACGTGACCCGCGTGAAGTGGTTCTTGCGGGCGTACTCGAAGGCGTATTCGAAAATACGCGTCAGGCCACTTCGCGTCTGCAGGCGCAACGTCACCGTCGCATCATCCTGCCCTTCTCGCTGCCACGCCGCGCCGAGGGCTTCCCGCTCTTCGAGCAGCGGCACCAGTGCATCCGGGATACAACCGAAGTCCAGCCCCGCATAAAGCCCTTCGGTGTTTTCCCTGATCACGACAAAGCGAAATCTGTTTTCGCCAGTCATGTCACTGACCGGGCGGACATTGGCGTACAGGTCGAGATTCTGCCTGAGCTGAATGACCGGACTGACATAGCGGCGGTTCTGGCCCTGAAGCGCCAGTGGCAACTCTGCTTCGGCCTCTGCTAGAGGTTTGCTGGTGATTGCGCCAAGCAATGTCGCATCGCAACTGGCCATGATCTCCCAGGTCCGGGCCGGAACGGTTTCCCCCTCGGCCCTCCAGCATTGCCAACCTATGTCCGCCGGTACCAGATCGAACGGCAGGTTCAGCGCCGCAATCACCGGAAGCGCCGCCTCCATGACTTCAATACCGATCCCGTCACCGGGCAAGACACATATGCGCTTTCGGAGCATTTGAGTGGTCATAGCGCGACTCCCTTCGCGCCGTTCGGCAAGCCGGTGGCGATGGTCGACAACACCGCTCGCGGCGCGAGGCGCGCCACCTTGTCCTGCTGATACATGACCTCGATCGCTCGGTACTCGGAGGTCAACTGAAAGCGCTCGAGGGTGTCGCGCACGCGTTGACTGCTGTCATAGGGGAAGTTGTAAGTGCCCAGAATGACATCCATCAGCGGGCTGGGCATATTGTTGTGCGGTACCGCGCGGGCCGTGGCTTCCGACAGTTCCATCACTTTCACCAGGTCATAACCATGACTGACGCCCGTACGCTCCAGGTAGGCAACCAGCATACTCAGGTGAAGATTGCCGGCCCCTTTGCCCATGCCGCATATGGACGTGTCGATGTATTCAGCGCCGGCTTCTATGGCGGCCGCTGCATTCGCCAGCGCCAACGACAGATTGTTATGCGCGTGAAAGCCCAGCGGCACCAACAGCCGGCTTGAGAGACGACTGAACAGTCGGTCTACATCGGCTGGCAACATGTGGCCATTGGAATCCGCACAGCAAACGATATCTGCACCGGCACCCTCCGCGCGCACTGCCGTATCAAGCACGCTGCCTGGCGTCTGCGAGGTGACATGCGTCACATTGGCGCTGACGCTGAAGCCGTGATCGCGAGCCAGCGACAAGGTCACAAGCCCCTCATCCAGTTGATCGCGCCTCAAACAGACGCGGATCATCGAAACGCCCTGCTCCTTGAGCATGGCGAAGTCATCCGTGGTGATGTTTCTGGGGTGAACCATGACGGCCAGTTCGATACGGCCGTTGGCCGCCTGCGCAATCTTTTCAATGAAGCCTGCGCCTACATCACTGGTCAGACCGTGCTCGCCTTTCGGGGCGAAGGATCCTTTGCAATAACCAATTTCGCAGAGGTCGACACCCGCACTGGCCAAGCCAGCGACCACTATCTGCGCCTGATCTTCTGTGAAGTTGAAGTTGTTCCGATAACCACCGTCACGCAAGGTAACGTCGAGAATTTTTACGTCGGCCATGAGAATCTCCGGCTGTCCTTAGGGTGTCATCAGGGTGCTTGAGATGGTCTTGCCACTGCTTGAGTTTTTATAATTATCCAACAGCGCGCCATCTAACAAACCTTGCCGAGCCGACACCTTAACGTCTCGGAGTTTCGAGTCATGAACTGCTCCACTCGATATTGATCCTCGTCAAAACAGCCGAACTTGTAAACTGTCGATATTTGATGAGGGGATGGGAATTTTTTCACCGCAAGACTGTTTTACCGCCAACATGACCAGCGCGAACTCAGGCCTGCCTAGAGATAACAGCTTTCCACATAATTCATGGCAGCCTGGATGGAAGCCACCGCGCGCAAGTCTTCATGCACGCCGAGCCAGACATCGACTTCCAGCGGAGCCGACAACTCCACCCGGCACAGACGATTATTATCCTCTACGGCAAAACTGGGCAGTAACGCGATGCCCACACCGGTTTCCGCAGCACGAATTTGCAACTCCACCGTTTTGGCCTCCAGCACAAAGGGTCGATCACCGACGATATCCCTCAACCAACCGTTCTGACTGTCACTCATCAGTTCATTGTCATAAGCAATAAACTCGTAATGCTCCGGAGGGCGTTGCTCCAGATAAAAACGTGCGCAATAAAATGAAAAGGAAGCCGTGCCAATCCGCCGCGCGACGATACCGCTTTCAACAGGTCTGGAAAACCGTATACACAGGTCAGACTGGCAGCTGGATAACGACGAATACTGATGATCGCCCAACAACCGCAACACAATACCGGGATGCATCGCCCGAAACGCCCCCAATTGCGGCACCAACTTCTCGACCGCCACCGACGGCGGCGCACTGATGGTCACCTCCACACCCTGCACCACCTGAGCCGCAACCGCGAGACGGCCAACAGCCTGAGTCTGCGCCTCGATCTGTCGCCCGATCGCCGCCACACGCCGTCCCTCATCCGTCAGTTCGTACAACCGCTTGCGACGATCGACAAGCTTTACATTCAGAGACTTCTCCAGCGAAGCGATACGGCGTGACACAGTGGCGTGCTCCACACCCAGCATCCTTGCAGCGCCACTCAGGGAGCTGACCGTGGAAAACATCACGAAGTAACGCAGGTCCTCCCAGTCAAAACAGATCCTGGGGTTTCTGAACAGGTTATTAACCTCGAAGGTAGCCGATCCATCCACTGGAGTCATTGTCATCCAAGCCTTATCCTTATGCGGTTCGTGCGAATAGGTAGTTCTGTTATGTTTTAAACCGAGCATTGGCAGGTGCGTGGAACGATAAGGATAAGGCTGACAACTTCCTCAGGCCCGAATAGCGAGCGGGTGCCGCTGGGTAGTTTAGTTTATTGAGGGGTGGGTATTGCGGAGTGGGGTTCGGATGATTGGGGACGGGGGTGTCCGGAGTCGTTTCTTTAGGTTATAACTAGCTGTATGAGTGTTTAGCTCACTCGCGCAACGTATTAATGATAGAAAACGCTTCAGGCTGCCGCACCTCCGGGTACGACAGCCTGAATTACTGTTATTGCCAGTTGCTCGCAATCACCACGTTCAACGAAGCCTGGTAACTCTCAGACAGCTTAAGTTCACCGGCAGCAGGCGGTGCGAAAGCCGCCATGGCCTCTACCAGTTGATCAACCTGCCCTCCCAGCAGGACCTTGCCATCATCAGTGCGAAACTGCTCGATCTGCTGAGCCTTCTCCCAACTGCCAGCGCCCCAGAATGACCAGTTGGATACCGTCACTTTATCAGCCGTGCCGATGACACCGACTTCCAGATCCCAACCGTTTTTGCTGAACCACAGTTGATCAGCAGCGATACCGGCACCGAACTGCAGCACGTCGGTGTTTGCATCAGGATCAAAATCATTAATTACATCCTGACCGTCGCCCCGCTCGAATTGGTAGAGATCGTTACCCCGACCGCCATCAAGCTGATCATTGCCGGTTCCACCTGTCAGAGTGTCGTTGCCTGCATCACCGTAAAGCCGGTCATTACCAGCCCCTCCCGACAGGATGTCGTTGCCGCCCAGCCCGTTGATTTCATCGTCGCCATCAAGACCGCTCAACGAATCCGCCAGCGCATCATTGCCGTAAAGAACATCGTTGCCCTGACTGGCCGTACCACTGCTCATCGCCCTGATCGCATCAATGCCCCAAGTTGTTCCATCGGAGAACTGAATCTGTTCGACCTGGGTCGACGTATTTGAGAACCATCCAGACACCGTAAGCTTGTCGGCTGACCCAGCGATGCCTACATACAGGTCGTACGCACTGCGGCTGAGCTGGATATCGGCAGGCGTGAGACTGTCGGAGACCCTGATGACATCCAGATTGCCTGCAGAACTGTCGTAATCACTGATCCAGTCCTGCCCGGCCCCACGATAGAAAAGATAGGTGTCATTGCCAGCATCACCATAAAGGTTGTCATTGCCGACGCCACCATCAAGGGTGTCCGCACCTGCACCACCATAAAGCGTGTCGTTGCCGGCGCCACCATCAAGGGTATCCGCACCTGCACCACCGTAAAGCGTGTCGTTGCCGGCACCGCCATTGAGCGTGTCATTACCCGACAGACCGTAAAGTGTATCGTCCCCCCCCAATCCGTTCAGGGTATCTGCGACAGATTCCTCCCCTTGCAGGACGTCGTTGCCTTCAGTTGCAACGCCTTTGACCATCGCGTTCAGGGTGGCTACATCCCAGAGTGTGCCATCCGCAAACTGAACCTGTTCGACCTGCGAATCGGCAGAATAAAACCAGTCACGAACCGTTATCTTGTCCGATGTACCGATAATCGCCAGCTCAAGATTGTTTCCTGCGCGCGAAACCTTGATATCGGTTGAAACAATACCTGGTGCCAGTTTGAGCGTGTCGATATTGCCAGCGGTCCAGTCGCGATCATTGATCACATCCTGACCGCCGCCACGCTGAAACAGATACGTGTCATTGCCGGAGCCGCCATAAAGCATGTCATTACCAGCGCCACCATCCAGCGTATCTAACCCCATTCCGCCATCAAGCAAGTCATCGCCTGCGCCGCCCAGAAGCACGTCGTTGCCAGCAAGACCATAGATCTGATCGTTACCACCCAACCCATCGAGCTGCTCACTGGTCTCGTCTCCATAGATTGTTTCTGCTCCTTCACTGGCCACGACCCGCGAAAGACGCTTGAGATCGCTAACCGACCAGACTGTCCCGTCAGCAAATTCGACTCGTTCAACCTGATAACCGGAATCGGTATAACTGTAGATCTTCATCCAGTCAGTGGTGCCCTTTATGGAGAGATAAAGATCTGTGTTCTCTCTCCTCACGACGACATCGTCAGGAATAATGTCGGCAGCCACTTTAATGGTATCTGCATTACCAGCGGTCGTATCAAACTCGCTGATCGTGTCCTGCCCCATCCCTCTGTAGAACAGATAAGTGTCATTGCCACGAGACCCCGACAAGTAATCATTACCGGCACCGCCGTCCAGGGTGTCATCGCCATCATCACCACTGAGGGAATCGTTGCCTGCCCCGCCGTTCAATGTGTCGTTGCCTGTGCCTCCATTCAAGGTGTCGTTACCCTCACCTCCGCTCAACAAATCATTGCCTTCCTCACCATACAACTTGTCATTACCATTGAGGCCATCGAGCACATCATCCCCGACATCGCCATACAAGGTATCAGCCGTATCACTGGCCACGCCACGAGTCATGGTTTTCAGGGTATCGATATCCCATACCGTCCCATCGGCAAACTCGACACGCTCCACCTGATAGTTGATGTTATTGAAGAACGTGACCGACATTTTGTCAGTCGTTCCCTTTATCGAAAGATACAGGTAGGTACCATCGCGACTAACCGTCACATCGGCGGGCGCAATATCGGCTGCTACCTTGATCGTATCGATATTGCCAACGGTCCAGTCGAAATCAGTGACCGTGTCCTGCCCCATGCCTCGGTAAAAAAGATAGGTGTCATTGCCAAGGCCGCCAGACAGCCTGTCGTTGCCCGCACCGCCATCCAGTATGTCATTGGCCGACGTGCCATAAAGCCAATCATCGCCACTCTGCCCGTTGATAATAGTTGCCATTGTATCGCCCATGAGTCAGTACCGATTGAGTTACTGTTATTAATCCAGATTTCCACTTACTACCGCTCCCTGAAACTCTCCGACGCATGCTGCTGCAACGGACTCAGGAAATACTCAATCACCCGCCGCTTGTTCGTCGTCACTTCCGCCGTCACCGCCATGCCCGGCGACAACTTGATGTCCACGCCATTCACATTC